>NZ_CP004372.1:365000-720000 GCF_000590925.1 Roseibacterium elongatum DSM 19469
GCGATCTCTTCGGCCGCGGCCTCGGCGGGGTGAATGGCCGGGTTCCAGGTGCCGCGTCCCAGCAATCCCGCGACCCCGATGGCCAAGGCCAACAGCCCGGCAATCGCGACGAGGATCGCCCGCCGCGTCACAGCATGCTCGGGACGACCATGTCGGGGGCGCGGTGGCCATCGGCGAAGGTCTTGATGTTGATCAGCACCTTCTCGCCCATCTCGATGCGCCCCTCGCGCGTGGCCGAGCCCATATGCGGCAAGAGCACGACATTGGGCAATTCACGCAGGCGCGGGTTCACCTCGCGGCCCTTTTCGAACACGTCGAGGCCCGCGCCCGCAATCTCGCCCGCGCGCAGCATGCGGGTCAGGGCGTTTTCGTCGATCACCTCGCCGCGCGAGGTGTTCACGATCACCGCTTCGGGTTTCAACAGCTTGAGGCGCCGCGCGTTCATCAGGTGAAAGGTCGACGGCGTGTGCGGGCAGTTGATCGAAATGACGTCCATCCGTGCGATCATCTGATCGAGACTTTCCCAATAGGTCGCCTCGAGCGCGCCCTCGACATCCGCGTGCAGGCGGCGGCGGTTGTGATAATGCACCTGCATGCCAAAGACCTGGGCCCGCCGCGCGACGGCCTGCCCGATCCGCCCCATGCCCAGAATGCCAAGGCGTTTGCCGGCCACGCGCCCGCCCATGAAGGCCGTGGGGGACCAACCCGTCCAGTTGCCCGACTGCATGATCGCCATACCCTCGGGCACGCGGCGCAGCACCGACAGGATCAGGGCCATGACCATATCGGCCGTGTCATCGGTCATCACGCCCGGCGTGTTGGTCACCAGCACCCCGCGCTGCCGGGCCGTCGATACGTCGATATGGTCCACCCCGGCGCCGTAATTCGCGATCAGCTTCAGACGCTCGCCCGCCTGCGCCAGCATCGCGCCATCGATCCGGTCGGCGATGCAAGGCACCAGAACGTCGGCCCGGCTCATGGCGGCGACAAGCTCGCCCTTGGTCATGGGATGGTCGTCCTCGTTCAACTCGACATCGAACAATTCCTTCATCCGTGTCTCGACCGCTTCGGGCAACCGTCGCGTAACGACAACACTCAGGCGCTGACTGGGCATGGCCACCATCCCTTCTCTGGCATTCGGGCGTTGCCCGTGACACTCTCCGATCCGACCGGGGGGTGCAAGGCATCACTCCGAACCCGCGACGCATGCGGCAAAAAAACCAGCACTTGCATGGACCTCGCGTCAAAGAACGGGGCCACGCCAAGGAGGCAGAGAGCGTGACGAGATTTCGCAGGATGGCGGCGATCGGGATCGCCGTGTGTCTGGGCATGGCCAGCCCCCCGCCTGTCAGCGCGCAGGACGCCGGCGCGCAAGGCAGCCGCTTTCCCCCCGCCATTCAACCCATGCTGCGCCCCGAGGCGACGCCCGCCGCGGCCGAGGCGACGGCGGTCCGCGCGACGCCGCAGCGCACGGGCCCTGTCACCGGCTTTCCCATGCCGCGGTTCGTGTCCATGGGCGCCTCCGAGGGGAATGCCCGCCGGGGACCGTCGCGCAGCCATCGCATCGACTGGGTGTTCCAGCGACGTGGCATGCCGGTGATGGTCGTGGCCGAGCACGGACACTGGCGGCGCGTGGTGGACCGCGACGGCGCGGGTGGCTGGATGCACTATTCGCTGCTGTCGGGGGTGCGCACCGCCATCGTCGAGCAAGACATGCTGTCGCTTCATGCGCGGCCCGACCCCGCCAGCCCCGTGCGCGCCCGCGCCGAGTTGGGCGTGATCGGCCGGTTGCGGGAATGCCAGCCCGACTGGTGCCTGATGGAGGTGGCCGGCTACCGTGGCTGGGTGCGCAGTGCCGCGCTTTGGGGTGTGGAGCCGGGCGAAAGCTTCGACTGAACACGGCACGGTCCGACAGTTGAAAAAACCGGGCCGCCTGATCCTGCCGGGGGGCGGCCCTTTCTGTCGGGTGGCGTGTCGGATGTTGTCCTCAGGCGGCGTCCAACAGCCCGCGCCCTTTGAGCAGCGCCTCGACCCCCGGCATGCGCCCCCGAAAGGCGGTGTAGAGCGCATCCGCCTCGGCCGAGCCGCCAGCGGACAGAACATGGTGTTCCAGCTTGGCGGCGAGGGTGGCGTCGAACGGGTCGCCGACCTCTTCGAAGGCGGCGAAGGCGTCGGCATCCATCACCTCGGACCACATGTAGCTGTAATAGCCGCTGGAATAGCCGTCACCGGCAAAGACATGGGCGAAATGCGGTGTCGCGTGGCGCATGCCGATGGCATGCGGCATCCCGATCCGCGCCAGCGTTTCGGCCTGTGCCGCCATCGGGTCGGCGGGGGCGGCCCCATCGTGGAAATCGAGATCGACCAGCGCGCTGGCGACATATTCGACCGTCTGAAACCCCATGTCATAGGTCTGTGCCGCAAGCAGCCGATCCAGCAGATCGCGCGGCATCGCCTTGCCCGTTGTCGCGTGGCGGGCGTGTTTTTCCAGCACCTCGGGCACTTCCAGCCAGTGTTCATACAGTTGGCTGGGCAGTTCCACGAAATCGCGCGCGACGGACGTGCCGCTGATCGAGGCATAGGTCACATCCGACAGCATCTGGTGCAGCGCGTGGCCAAACTCGTGGAACAACGTGCGCGCGTCGTCATAAGACAACAGCGCCGGGTCGCCCTTGGCGAAGTTGCACACGTTCACCACGATGGGCCGCACATCGCCGCCCAGTTTTTTCTGGCTGCGCATGGCCGAACACCACGCGCCCGACCGTTTCGACCCGCGCGCGAAATAATCTCCGATGAACACCGCCATGTGCTGGTCGTTGCGCATCACCTCCCAGGCCCGCGCGTCGGGATGGTAGAGCGTCACGTCGAGCGGGCGGAACTCCAGCCCGAACAGCCGGTTCGCGCAATCGAACGCCGCCTCGATCATCGCGTCGAGTTGGAAATAGGGCTTCAGCTCGGCCTCATCGAGGTCATGCTCGGCCAGCCGCCGCTTTTCCGCGTAATAGCGCCAATCCCACGGTTCCAGCGGGCCGTTCACCCCATCCTCGGCCATCATTTTCGCCAGGATATCCGCATCGGCCTCGGCCGCGGCCTTGGCCGGTGACCAGACGGCCATCAGCAGATCGCGCACCGCCTCGGGCGTTCCGGCCATCTCGGTTTCCAGCTTGTAGGCCGCGAAACTGTCATAGCCGAGCAGTTTGGCGCGTTCGTCGCGCAGGGCCAGGACCTCGGTCGCGATGCCCCGGTTGTCGGTCTCGCCCCCGTTCATCCCGCGCGCGGCCCAGGCCCGGTAGGCTTTCTCGCGGAGGTCGCGCCGGGGCGAGAATTGCAGGAACGGGACGATCAGCGACCGCGACAGGGTCACGACCGGACCCTCGGCGCCCTTTTCCGAGCCCGCCGCGCGTGCGGCGGACACGACGAAATCGGGCAGCCCCTCAAGGTCGTCTTCGGTCAGCTCCATGAACCAGCCTGCCTCATCGGCCAGCAGATTCTGCGTGAATTCGGTGCCCAGAACCGACAGGCGGCTTTTTACCTCGGTCAAACGGTCTCGCGCGGCCCCTTCCAGCGCCGCGCCCGACCGCACGAACCCGCGATGGGTCAGGTAGAGCACGCGCATCTGCTCGGCGCTCAGGCCCAGGTCGTCGCGGCGCTGCCACAGGTCGTCGACCCGGCGGAACAGCGCGGTGTTGTTCACGATTTCCGAGGAATAGGCCGACAGTTTCGGCGCGAAGTCGCGCTGCAATTCCTGCCGCTTGGGGTTCGAGTCCGACCCGGCGAGGTTGAAGAACACGCCCGCCACCCGATCGAGCGTCGCGTCGGCCAGTTCCAGCGCCTCGATCGTGTTGGCAAAAGTCGGCGGCGCGGGGTTGTCGGCGATGGCGCGAATGGCGGCACGCCCGTCGTCCAGCGCGGCCTCCATCGCTGGGGCGAAATGGGAATCCTCGATCTGGCCGAAGGGTGGCAGATCGAACGGCGTATTCCAGTCGGTCAGTAGCGGATTGGTCAGATCGGTCATGGCGGCAAACTCCTTTGCCCCCAACATAGGCGCCCGTCGCGGCGGCGACGAGCGCCCATGACCGATTTACTCGACGGTGACCGTGATCCGGTCGCTGGTTACGGGTGGCGTATGCGGAACGTGGTTCATGTCGCCCAGAACCAGTTGCAGCGTGTGCTCGCCCGGTTGCAGATCCAGCGTCACCTCGGTCTGGCCGGCGCCGAAATGACGGTGATTGTCGTCGGCGGGCAGCGGGTAGAGCAACTCTTCCTCGCCGTCCGGGCCCTCGCCCAGGGGCGCCCGGTCCACCAGCAGGTGATGATGCCCGGTATGTTCGGCATCGGTGCCCGCGGGCGCGACACCCATGCCGCTCAGGCCGAACCGCACCGTCAGGGGCGAGGAGACGGTCGCGCCGTCCTCCAACCCGATGAAATAGACCTCGGCCCCCTCGGGGGCGGGCATGCCCTGCCCGAAGGCGGGGCTGGCGACAGCAAGCAGCGATGCGATGAGAATATGTTTCATGGCTGATCCTCCCTTTACCCTTGGGAAGCTAGGGGGCCGCGACAGAAAGTCACGCCCGGAATTTTCCGCCACGACTGGCGGGCATCTGACAAGACATCGCGACGGTCGCCTGCCCGGGGTGCTGGGCCTTGTCAGAGGTGGCGCAACCGCGTGCGCGCCCCGCGCCGCGAGGCCTAGAGGTCGCCGCAGACAGGGCAATCCGCCCGCCGCTGCATCCGGACCGTGCGCGTCTCGGCGTGCAGGGCATCATAGATCAGCATCCGGCCGCGCAGCCCCGCGCCCGCGCCACAGATCTCCTTGACCGCTTCCAGCGCCATCATCGACCCGACCACCCCCGGCAGCGCCCCGATCACGCCGGTCTCGGCGCAGGTGGCCGACAGAGCCGCCGCCGGGGCCTCGGGAAAGACGCAGGCCATGCAGGGCGCGCCACCCGCCGGATCATACAGCGTCACCTGACCCTCCCAGGCGGAAATCGCCCCGGCGATCACCGGGCGTCCGGCCGCCACGGCTGCACGATTGACCAGCGCGCGCACCGCGAAACTGTCGGTGCCATCCAGGATGAGGTCGTAATCGGCGAACAGGTCCTCGGCGATCGCCTCGGTCAGTTCCCGGTTATAGGGCCGCACATCGATCCGCGGGTTAAGCGCCTTCAGGGTCATCTCGGCCGAAAAGACCTTGGGCATGTCCTGCCGTGCATCCGTGTGGATCACCTGGCGTTGCAGGTTGGACAGGCTGACCACGTCATGATCGATCACCCCGAGCCGGCCCACACCCGCCGCCGCCAGATACAGCAGCGCCGGCGCGCCCAGCCCCCCGGCCCCGACTACCAGCACCTTGGCGTTTTTCAGCGCCAGTTGCCCGCCGCCGCCGATGTCGGGCAGCGTGATGTGGCGGGCGTAGCGCTCCAGCTCTTCGCCGGTGAAGGGGCCGTCGGACGCGGCCGGCGGCACGCGTTCCTCGCGCCTTGCCTGGGCCGTTTCGGCCCGACCGCGCAGCCGGTTCAACCCCGCACGATACAGCAGCACCAGCACCAGACCGCCGCCAAACAGCAACCACAAGGCAGGCGAGCCGCCCGTCAGTTCGCGCAAGGGGTGGCCCGCAGGCAGCGCCACCTGAACCCCCAGAACCGCCACATAAAGCAGGCCCAGCATGTAGAGCCGCGCCTGAACGGGTGTCTTCATCATCGCGCCCAAGCCCCAGAGCGCGCCCGCAAGAATGAAAACGAACAGCATCAGCCGACCCCGGTCGATCCGAACCCGCCCGCGCCACGCGCGGTGGCGGACAGGGTGTCAACGACGGCAAAGCGACCCTGCACGACAGGGGCGATCACGGCCTGTGCGATCCGGTCGCCATGGCCGATCCGAAAGGGGGCGTCCCCAAGGTTGATCACGATCACCCCGAGGGGCCCGCGATAGTCGCTGTCGATCGTGCCCGGCGTATTCAACAGCGTCACCCCATGCTTCAGCGCAAGGCCCGAGCGTGGCCGCAGCTGCATCTCGTAGCCCGGTGGGATGGCCAGCCGCAGGCCGGTCGGCACGAGGGCGCGGCCCATCGGGCGCAGGGCCAGCCCGTCCGCACGGCGCTCGGGCTCGAAATTCGCGCGCAGATCGGCGCCCGCAGCCCCGGCTGTGGCATAGTCGGGCAGCGCGATCCCGGCATCGGCCCAGTCCTCGCGCATGATCTCGACGGTAACGCTCACCCGTTCATCCCATCCTTGCAGTGACACCGCCCTGGCCTCAGGCCAAAGCCTCGGCGATACGTAGGGCCAGACGGCGCGCTGTCTCGTCTTTCGACAGGCGCGGCCATGCCTCGGCCCCGTCGGCGGTGATCAGGGTCACCGCGTTCTCGGATCCGCCCATGATGCCCGTCGCGGGCGAGACATCATTGGCCACGATCCAGTCGCAGCCCTTCCGCGCGCGTTTCTCTGTCGCGTGCCGCGCGACATCATGGGTTTCGGCGGCGAAACCCACCACCAGCCCCGGCCGCCCTGTTTCCAGTTTGCTGACGCTGGCCAGAATGTCGGGGTTTTCGGCGAAGTCCAGAACCGGCAGGCTGCCGCTGCCGTCCTTCTTCATCTTCTGTGCGGCCGCATTGGCGACGCGCCAGTCGGCGACCGCGGCGGCGAAAACGGCGGCATCGGCGGGCAGGACCGTGTTGACGGCCTCGGCCATCTCCTGCGCGGTTTCGACGGGGATCACCTCGACCCCGGCCGGCGGCGGAACATCGGCCGGGCCGGTGACGAAACTGACCCGCGCGCCCAGATCGCGCAGCGCGGCCGCAATCGCGGTGCCCTGCGCCCCCGAGGAGCGGTTGGCGATATAGCGCACCGGGTCGATCGGTTCATGAGTCGGCCCCGAGGTGACCAGCACATGTTTGCCCCTGAGCGGTCCGTCGCCCAGCGCGCGTTCGATGGCTGCGACGATCTCGGGCATCTCGGCCATGCGGCCGGGCCCGAACTCGCCACAGGCCATGGCGCCCTCGTTCGGGCCGACGACCATCACACCGTCGCCCTGCAACGTGGCCAGATTGCGCTGTGTGGCCGGGTGATCCCACATGCGCACATTCATCGCGGGCGCGATGAGCACGCGCTTGTCGGTCGCCATCAGTAGGGTCGAGGCCAGATCGTTGGCCAGCCCCGCGGCCATCTTGCCCATCAGATCGGCGGTGGCGGGGGCTACCACGACCAGATCCGCGGCGCGGCTCAGCTCGATATGGCCCATCTCGGCCTCGTCGGTCAGATCGAACAGGTCGCGATAGACCTTTGCACCGGCCAGCGCCGAGGCCGAGAGGGGGGTCACGAACTGCTCGGCCGCCCGCGTCAGCACGGGGGTGACGGTCGCGCCGCGGTCGCGCAGCCGCCGGATCAGATCCAGCGATTTGAACGCCGCAATACCGCCGCTGATGATCAGCAGAATTCTCTTGTCCGTCAGCATGATCCCGTCCCCGTCTGCCGCGCGGCAGGTTAGGTGCCCCCATGGGCCGGGGCAATGGCGAATTGCGGCACAAGGGGGCACGCCCCTTCGGGCCCCATCTCGGCGCGCATGGCCAAAAGCGCGTCCAGATCGCCGCCCAGCCATTCCAGGGCCAGCGTCACGCAGACCCGTTCCCGCGGATAGGTGCCGAACAGATCGCGCGGCAGGGGCCGGCCGGCCGCCGCAAGGGCCACCATCACCGGGGGCGCCGGCCCAAGCGCCACGTAGTCGGCGAAGCCTTCGTTGATCCAGTGCGGAATGCGCGTGATCGCCAGACGCCCCGCATGATGCACCAGTTGCAGATGCGTGGCCTCATGCACGAGGTAGTAACTGAGGGTGCGCGGCGGCGGCACCGCCTGCCCGGCCCGGACCAGACGGTTCTGGTCGAAATCGGCGTGGCGCAGAAAGATGTTGGCGCGCGAGGCGACCGGGTAGGTCAAGCCCGAGGCCCGGGTCGAGCCGACAAAGAACACGCGCAGGGCCAACCCGCCCTCGACCAGCCAGACATGCATATCCTCGGGCGGGCCAAGGGGCGAGGCCGCCAAAAGCGCCGTCACCTCCTGCCCCATCCGTTCGGCCGATCCCGGAAGCGGCGCCTGCGCATGAAAGGTCAGCGCGCCCCCCTGCCGTTCATGGGAAAACAGGGGCGCGGGCCATGCGATCAACGCCACCGTGGCGAGATAGATCGACAGGACCAGCGCAAAGGCGGTCACGCTGAACCGGAACACCCACCGAACCATGCGCGCATAGCTCATCGGCGCGCCCGAGGCTCAGCGAAAGGCGGCACAGGGATCGGGCCGTGCAACCGGATCGGCGAGCGCCCAAAGATCAAAGGGCGTGTCTGCGTCGGGCGGTGCCTCGAACTGTCCGAGGCTGACCACCTCAAGCTCGGGTGCGGCCACGGCAAGGAGGGCGGGAATGCCCCAATCCCGGCGCGCATGGCCATTGCCGGTGATGATCGCCACCGGCGCGCCATGCCGGGCCAGCGCATCCAGCGCGACCCGGGCAAGAACCGCGTCGCGCAGGCGTTGCGCTTCGACGAAGCCGGGCAGGATCTCGGGTGGCAGGGCATCGCAATGGGCGGCCAGTTGTGCGGCCTCGCGCGCGGCCTGCTCTTCCTCCGGCAGGGGACGGTCGAGGCCGAACCGCGCGGCCCCCGCGCCGAAGGTCGCCGCGGCCCCGTTGGCAAAAGCCCCTTGTGCCGCCTCGCGCACCACTTGCGCGCCATAGATCGGCCCGGTTTGCGCATAGGCGATCAAGGGATAGTACATGGCGAAATCGGGCCATCCGCTTTCGGACCACATCAACACCTCTTCCAGCGCGACGGGATCGGCGGCGAGGTCGGGGGTGACACGCCGCGCGCCGTCCTCGGTCAACATCTCGAAGACCAGCGCGGTGGGCGCGAGCGCCTCGACCACCTCGGCCTGCAGGCGGTGATGGGCGGGGTTGTCGTGAACCTCGCCAAGGATGACGATATCGGCGCCTTGCGCCGCACGGGCAACCGCCGTGGCCGATTGCACCTGTTCGGCACCGGCTTGCGGCGCAAGCAGCGCCAGGATCAGGGCGAGTGTCAAACGGATCATGCGGACCTCGGGTCTTGGCCCGCGTAAAGAGGGCCCGTGTCAGGGCCAGATGCCCATTCGGGCGGCGGCGTGCAAGGGACGGCCCCGCCCGGGGTGAGTCGTCAGTCAAAAAGGGCGAACCGTTCGGTCCCGTCGGACCAAAGGGACGGGCCCTGCGCCGCCTGGGCCACGATGCCGGTCGGTGCGGTTTGCAGACCGCCCTGCGGGGTGATCCACAGAACCGTGACCGCAAACAGACCGGCAATCAGGGCAAGCGGCGCGTGGAGGATCACGCGGCGAAGAATGTCAGAACCTCCTTCGACTGCGCCTCGAGGGTCTTGCGCATCTTCGAAAAAGCGGCCGCTTCGAGTTGCCGGACTCTTTCCTTGGACAGGCCCAGTTCATTGCCCAGGCTTTCCAGCGTGCGCGGCTCTTCGCGCAGCTTGCGTTCGCGCACGATAAAACGTTCGCGCTCGTTCAACGCCTGCATGGCGGTGATCAGCCATTCACGCAACTGCGCGTTGTCGTGGCTGTCCTGCACCAGATCGGCGGCCTGCGCGCCGTCATCTTCCAGCGCGTCGATCCATTCGCGGCCTTCGTCATCCACCGACTGCGTGGCATTCAGGGAATAGTCCGATCCGGCCAGCCGCCCTTCCATCATCTCGACATCATGCAGGGGCACGCCAACCTCGGTCGCGATCAACTGCCGCAACTGGTGACGGTCGAGCGTCTCACCCCGCGCGCTGGCCTCACGCTCGAGCCGGGCCTGAACACGGCGCATGTTGAAGAACAGCGATTTCTGCGACGAGGTCGACCCGGTGCGCACCATCGACCAGTTGCGCATCACGTAATCCTGGATCGACGCCTTGATCCACCAGACCGCATAGGTCGAAAACCGCACGCCCCGGTCGGGGTCGAATTTGTCGGCGGCCTTCATCAGGCCCAATCCGGCCTCTTGGATCAGGTCGTTCATCGGCGCGCCATAGCGCTTGAACTTAGCCGCCATCGAGATCGCCAGACGCATATACGCGGTAATCAGGCGATGCAGGGCCTCTTCGTCGCGGTGATCGCGCCATGCGTAAGCCAGTTTCAGTTCCGTCTCCGCATCCAGCAGCTCGGCCTTCATGGCGCGCCGCGACAGAGACTGTTCTCCACCCATGTCAAAAGCCATTTCGAACCCCCCGGTTCATTGGTTTTGCTATTTCGCCCTCAGCAAGCGATTATCAGGGTTACGGGACGGTCTTGCGTTCGGATCACTTCTGGGGAAAGAAAATTGCAACTGCCCCCCATCACGCTTGTTCTAGGCGGCACGGCATCCGGCAAATCGGCATTCGCCGAACGCCTCGTGCGGGTCTCGCGTCTGGCCAAGGTCTATCTGGCAACCGCCGAGGCGCATGACAGCGAAACGGCCGAGCGTATCGCGATCCATCGCAAACGGCGCAGCGGGCAGGGCTGGCGCACGGTCGAGGCGCCGCGCGACCTTGCCCGTGCCCTGGCCCAGATCGACGCCGAAGAGGTCGCCCTTGTCGATTGCATGACGCTGTGGCTGTCGAACCTTATGCTGTCCGACACCGACCTGGACGAGGAACGCGACCTGCTGTCCGATGTGCTGGACCAACTGCCCGCGCCGGTCGTACTGGTCAGCAACGATGTCGGCGGCGGTCTGGTGCCCGACAGCGCGCCTGCCCGCGCCCTTCAGCGCGAATTGGGGCGGCTGAACCAGCAGCTTGCCGCCCAGGCCGACCTTGTCGTACAGGTCACCGCGGGGCTGCCGCTGATCCTGAAGGGCACGGCACCGACATCGGACACCGACCGCGCGAGCTTATGGTAAAACGTCTTTTCTGGGTCCGGCACGGGCCGACGCATCAAACCGCCTGCACCGGGTGGCGGGATGTTCCCGCGGACCTGTCTGACACCGATGCGATCGCACGCCTGTCGGCGCACCTGCCCGCGGATGCGCATCTGGTCTCGTCCGATCTGACCCGCGCCGTGACGACGGCCGACGCGATCGGCGGCGCACGGCCGCGTCTGGCGCATGAACGCGACCTGCGCGAGTTCGATTTCGGGGCCTGGGACGGATTGCATTTCGACACCATCACCGCCCGCGATCCGAACCTGTCGCGCCGTTTCTGGGAAGAGCCCGGCGAAACGGCCCCCCCCGACGGCGAAAGCTGGAATGCCGTCGCGGCGCGCGTGTCGGCAACCATCGCACGGCTGATGACCGATGTGCCCGGCGACCTTGTGGCGGTCAGCCATTTCGGGGCCATCCTGACGCATCTCAGCCAGGCGGGCGGCATCGCCGCGAAGGCGGCACTGTCGCACCGTATCGATACGCTGTCAGTCACGGAGTTGCACCTGTTGCCCGACGGATGGCGCATTGCCGCGATCAATCATCACCCGTGATCCCCCGGATCACCGAAACCCGTTTGACGCGGGTCCCCGCGCCTGCGCCTATGGCGCATGACATATTCCCTGCTTATCGGGCAACGCAGCTATTCCTCGTGGTCGCTGCGCGGCTGGCTCCCTTTCGCAGCCTTCGACATCCCGGTCGAAGTGACCTCGACCGTCATCTATTCCGAGGCGTTTTCCGCAGATGTCGCCCGGTTCGGCGGCGGCGAAACCGTGCCCGTGCTCCGCACGCCAACCGGCGGCATCCTGACCGACAGCCTGGCCATCGCCTGGCACCTGACCGAGGCGTTCCCGGACAAGGGCCTGTTGCCGAGCGACCCGATACAGCGGGCCGAGGCGCAGAGCCTGATTGCCGAGATGCATTCCGGTTTCGTCGCCTTGCGGTCGGCCTGCCCGATGAACCTGCGCACCGCGTGGGAGGGGGGCGCCGTGACGGACGCGGTCCGCCATGACCTGACCCGGCTCGAGGGGCTGTGGTCGGACGCGCTGGCGCAATCGGGCGGCCCCTATCTTTTCGGGGCGTATTCGCTGGCGGACGTGTTCTTTGCCCCCGTCGCGATCCGCATCGCGGGCTACGGCCTGCCGGTCGGGCCGCTGGCCCAGAGTTACGTCACCGCGCAGCTGGCGCATCCCGCCATCACCCTTTGGCGGGAGGCCGGGCTGGCCGAGGATGCGGAGGTGGCGAAATACGACATGGGCTTGCCGCGGCGCCCCTTCCCGATGCCTGTCTGACGCACAGGCCCCGCACCAGGCCTCGGGCTGCTTTTCGACGGGGCCGGAGCTGAAAAGACGCGGCGGCGCGGTAGCGCGTTAACCAATTCCTAACCAAGCTGCGCCATGGCTCGGGGCATGTTCGACAGCCCCAGTCCAGACGCGCTTGCGCGGTGCCATACCGTCGCCTTCGAAGGGCTCGATGCGCGACGGGTCGAGGTGCAATGCGCGGTCACCGCGGGCCTGCCGGGATTTGCCATTGTCGGATTGCCCGACAAGGCCGTGTCCGAGGCCCGCGAACGGGTGCGCACCGCACTGCAGGCCATGGCCATCGCCCTGCCGTCCAAGCGGATCACCGTGAACCTTGCGCCGGCCGATCTGCCCAAGGAAGGCTCGCATTTCGACCTGCCCATCGCGCTGGCCTTGCTGGCCGCGCTTGGCATCTTGCCGCATGAGCGCGTCGAAGAGGCGATGGCCCTGGGCGAGTTGTCACTGGACGGACGGCTGGTCCCGGTGATCGGGGCCCTTCCCACGGCGCTGGCCGCCGGCGAAGACGACCGTGTGATGCTGTGCCCCGCCGGGTGCGGCCCCGAAGCGGCCTGGGTAGGGGCCACTCCAGTCTTCGCCGCCCGGACCCTGGCCGACCTGATCGCCCATCTGACCGATCGCACGCCGATCGACCCCTCCCGCCCAGGCGAGATCCGCGCCGATACCCCGGCCGGCTGCCTGTCGGAGGTGCGGGGACAGGAACGCGCAAAGCGCGCGTTGGAAATCGCGGCGGCCGGGCGGCACCATCTGTTGATGATCGGCGCACCGGGCTCGGGCAAATCCATGCTCGCCGCCCGTCTGCCCGGCATCCTGCCGCCGCTGTCGGCGGGCGAGGCGCTGGAAACCTCGATGATCCACTCGCTGGCCGGCATCCTCGACGAAGGCGGCATTTCCCGCACGCGGCCCTACCGCGCGCCGCATCACACGGCCTCGATGGCGGCGGTTGTCGGCGGCGGTCGCGGCGCCAAACCCGGCGAGATCAGCCTGGCGCATAACGGCGTGCTTTTCCTGGACGAATTGCCGGAATATGCCCGCACGGTTCTGGAAACCCTGCGTCAACCGATCGAAACCGGCGAGGTGGTGGTGGCGCGCGCCAACGCCCACGTCACATATCCCTGCCGGTTTCTTCTGATCGCGGCGGCCAACCCCTGCCGCTGCGGTCATCTCTTCGATGCCGATCAGGCCTGCGGGCGCGCCCCGCAATGCGGTGCGGACTACATGGGCAAGATCTCGGGGCCCCTGATGGACCGGTTCGACCTGCGGCTCGAAGTGCCGCCGGTGAGTTATGCCGATCTCGACCTGCCGCCCACGGGCGAGACCTCGGCCGAGATCGCGCAGCGCGTGGCCCGCGCCCGTGACATCCAGACTTCCCGGTTCGCCCAGATCGGGGCGACGGCGCGTGTCAATGCCGATGCCGAGGGCGCGCTGCTGGACCGGATCGCGACCCCTGATGCCGCGGGCAAGGCGCTGTTGCTGCGTGCAGCCGAAAAATTTCGCCTCACCGCGCGCGGTTATCACCGCGTGCTGCGGCTGGCCCGGACTATTGCCGATCTCGATGGCATCGACGCGGTCGGTCAGGACCACATCGCCGAGGCGGTGGGCTATCGTCTGATCGGGGCGCCGGGCCTGTGACGGGCTAGCCGTTTTTGAAGCGGGCCTCGATCGCTTCCCAGATACGGCCGGCGACGTTGATCCCGTCGAAGCGCTCAAGCTCCTGGATGCCGGTGGGCGAGGTCACGTTGATTTCCGTCAGGTAGCCGCCGATCACGTCGATCCCGACGAAGACCTGGCCCATCTCCTTCAGCCGGGGGCCGATGATGGCGCAGATCTCGCGTTCGCGCTCGGTCAGGCCGGTCTTTTCGGGGCGACCGCCGACATGCATGTTCGAGCGTGTCTCGCCCTTGGCGGGCACCCGGTTGATGCCGCCCACCGGCTCGCCATCGACCAGAATGATCCGTTTGTCCCCGGCCGAGACATCCGGCAGGAATTTCTGCACGATCAGGGGTTCGCGGCTCATGCCGGTGAACAGTTCGTGCAGCGAGGTCAGATTGCGGTCGTTCGGATCCAGACGGAACACCCCGGCGCCGCCATTGCCGTACAGCGGCTTGAGGATGATGTCGCCGTGGCGGGCCTTGAATTCGCGCAGCACCTCGATATCGCGGGCGATGGCGGTGGGCGGGGTCAGGTCGGGGAAATCGAGAACCAGCAGTTTCTCGGGCGAATTGCGCACCCAGAACGGGTCGTTCACCACCAGCGCCTGCCCTTTCAGCCGGTCCAGCAGATGCGTCGTGGTGATGTAGCCCATGTCGAAGGGCGGATCCTGGCGCAGCCAGACCACATCCATGCCGCCCAGGTCGACATCCTCGACCGCGCCCAGTTTGGCATGGTCCCCCTGCACGCGCTGCACCGTGAGGCTCTGGGCTCGGGCCATGATGTGCCCCTCGCGGTAGGAGAGGTGATCGGGCGTATAGATCCACATGTCATGGCCGCGCGCCTGCGCTTCTTCGGCCAGGCGAAAGGTGCTGTCTGCCTCGATATCGACGGAACCGATCGGGTCCATCTGGAATGCCACTTTCATCGCTGTCCTCCGCGCATGCTGTCGGCGCCATACATGGCGCGCGGCCGGCGGCGTGACAATGCCCGCCGTCGCGAAAGCGCTCAGGCCATCAGGGCGTTGCGCACAATCTCGATACGCCCGCGGCCATCGACCAGCGCGACGTCGAAGCGCATTGGCGTCAGCGCACCCTTTGGACAGGTGCCAAGAAAATGCTCGGCACTGCGCATCAGGCGCTGGATCTGACGCTGTGTCAGCGCCTCGGCCGCGCGTGCGGCTGTCGCGGCTGACTTCACCTCAACAAAAACCATCTCGCCGTCGCGTTCCGCCACGATATCGAGTTCCCCCAAGGGTCCACGCCAGCGCCGCGCCCTGATGGTGTGGCCCGCACGCTCATAGGCCCGCGCCACCTGCTCTTCCGCAGCTTGCCCCGCGAGGAAACTGCGCCGGCCGCGGTCGCGGCGGAGCGTGTCGGGACCAGACCCGTCATGGGGCATGACTTGTCCTTTTCTTACATGGCCCCTGCCGGGGGCAGGGACGCGATTATTGCTCGATCTTGTTCGCTTTTGCCCGAGTTTACCTTCGCACAGGTTCCTTATTCTTCGACAGGGCGGCGATCCCGACCTCAGGATCCCTCCTTCAGGGCCAGCGCCCGTTGATAAAGGTCGCGCCGCGGCACATTCAGGCGGGCCGCCACCTCGGCCGCCGCGTCCTTGACCCGCAATCGCCCAAGCGCCTCTTGCAGGGCGGCGTCGATATCCGCGTCGCTTGCGGCCCTTTCGTGACGTCGATCGACCACGAGGACGATTTCGCCTTTCGGCGGCACCGCGTCCGCGCCATCCCGCAACTCGGCCAGAGTGCCGCGCCGAACCTCCTCGAATCTTTTCGTCAACTCACGACAGAGCGCCGCCTGTCGCGTCTCACCCAGAGACTCGCACAATTCCCCTAACAACCGTTTAATGCGCTTGGGGCTTTCGAACAGGATCACGGTCGCGCCGGCAGCGTCCAACCCGGCAATCCATGTCTTGCGGGGGCCGGCCTGCGATGGCGGGAACCCGGCAAACAGAAACCGGTCGGATGGCAGGCCTGACAGGCTGAGGGCGACCAGCGATGCCGAGGGGCCCGGCGCGGCGGTCACCGGCAGGCCCGCATCGATCGCGGCGCGGGCGAGTTGGTATCCGGGATCCGCCACCAATGGCGTGCCCGCGTCCGAGACATAGGCCACACGCCGCCCCTCGCGCAGAAAACCCAGCAGGCGCGGGCGCATTTCGGCCCCGTTGTGATCGTGATAGGCCAGCAAGGGACGCCCGGCCAACGCAATGCCATGGATCTCCATCAGATGCCGCGCCGTTCGCGTATCCTCGGCGGCGATGACATCGGCGGTACGCAACGTGTCCAGCGCGCGCAGCGTGATATCGCGCGCCGTCCCGATGGGCGTGGCGACAAGGTGCAGGCCCGGTGCCAATGCCGCCGCCGCCGGGGCCGCGGTGACCGGCACCTCTCCGCCTGCCGGGTCGGATTTCTGCAACTGATGCTTGCTTTCGCCCTCGGGCATGGGCCATGACCCCTTTGAGACGCCCGCGCTTGGGCGGCGTTTACTTGAGCAGCCATAGTCTTTAGCCTGCGGTATCGCGGCGCATGGCTGCCAGTTTGCTTTTTCTGTGCCTCACGGAGGACGACGCCCGATGATTTCCGCTTTCCGCGCCCTGCGCAACCCGCTCCGCCTTTTGGGCCTGCTTGTCGCCACGGCGCTGCTGGCCGCGTGTCAGGTGGGCAATGTCGGCCTTGGCGGCGCGTCGGGGCCTCGGGTCAGCGGGCAGAGCGTGCAGGTGGCGATGCTGCTTCCGCTCAGTTCGTCGCAGGGCGGTGACGCCATCGTGGCCCGCGGGCTGGAGAACGCCGCCCGCATGGCCGCGGCCGAGATGTCGGGCATGACGATCGAGATCAGCGTCTATGACACGGCCGGTCAGGCCGCCACCGCCGCAGGCGTCGCCCGCCAGGCGGTCTCGGACGGGGCCGACATCATCCTGGGCCCCCTGCGGTCGGACGCGGCGGCAGCCGTGGGCGTTGCGGTCGCGAACTCGAATGTCAGCGTCTTGAGCTTTTCCAACAACACCGAGGTGGCCGGTAGCAATGTCTTCGTGCTGGGGCATACCTTCGCCAACACGGCCAACCGCATGGTCAGCTTCGCCGCGCAGCGCGGCAACGGCAATATCGTTCTGGTGCATGCCTCGAACCTGGCCGGAGAGGTCGCCCGTGACGCGGTGCGCACGGCCGCGGGGCGCTCGGGGGCGACGGTCGCCGCGACGATCCCCTACGAGTTTTCGCAGACGGGCGTCATCAACGTGGTGCCGCAGGTCGTGGAGGCGGTGCGCGAATACGGTTCGAACGGGTTGATCCTGACCTCGGACTCGGCAGGTGCCCTGCCCTTCTTTGCCCAGTTGCTGCCGGAAAACGGCCTCGACACCGAGGCCGTGCGGGTCATGGGCCTGACCCGGTGGGACATTCCCCCGCAGACGCTTGAATTCGCGGGATTGCAAGGGGGATGGTTCGCCCTGCCCGACCCGTCGGCCACGGCCGATTTCGAGGCGCGCTATCAGGCGACCTATGGCGAGCCGCCCCACAACATCGCAGCCCTTGGCTATGACGGCCTGCGCGCCGCCGCCGAGACGGCGGCCAATGCCGGACGCCTCGGCGCGGCCGAATTGACAGCGGGGGAATATCAGGGGGCGAACGGTGTGTTCCGCCTCTTGGCCGATGGCACGATCTCGCGCGCCATGGCCATCGCCCAGATCACGGACAATCAGGTGGCCATCATTCGACCCCGCCCCAAGACGTCTCGGCGCTCCCGGTTTCTGACCGGAACCCGCGCCTTCCCATTCCGTCCGAACCGGGGGAGCTGATCCTCCCTGAAACGGCCATTCTCGATCCCGTCGACTTGCGCGCACGGGTCGAGGCCATCGTGGCGGACACATCCGACCCCGCGGCCCTGCGCAATGCGGTGGTCGCCGTGCTGCAGACCGCGCAAGAGGCCGGGCGGACGGCCATCGCCGCGGCCATCGGCACCTCACCGCTGGCGGCGCGGCGCGCCACGCGCGCCTATGCCCACCTGACGGATCAATTGGTGCGCGAGGTGCTGCATGTGGCACAAACGCATCTCCACCCCAACGCGCTGCCGGGCGCTTCGGACCGGATGGCGGTGATGGCCGTGGGCGGCTATGGGCGCGGTGAAATGGCACCTTATTCCGACGTCGACCTGCTTTTCGTCACGCCATGGAAAATGACGCCCGCCATCGAAACGGTGATCGAGGCGACGCTTTACATGTTGTGGGACCTGCACATGAAGGTGGGCCACGCAAGCCGGACGGTAAAGGAATGCCTGCGCCTCGGGCGGGATGACATCACCATTCGCACATCGCTGCTGGAGATGCGGTTCATCGGCGGCGAACAGGCGATCGCGGACGACCTGCACACCGCCCTGCGCGAGCAGCTTTTTGCCAGTACGCTCAGCGAATTCGTCGAGGCCAAGCTGGACGAACGCAGCACGCGCCACCGCAAGCAGGGCGGCCAGCGCTACATGCTGGAACCCAACGTGAAAGAGGGCAAGGGCGGGCTGCGAGACCTGCAAACCCTGTACTGGATCGCGAAGTACCAGCATGGCGTCGAACGCGCCGCCGAGCTTGTGACCATCGGCGTCTTCCGCCCCGAGGAATTCGCCGCCTTCGACGCGGCCGAACGCTTTCTGTGGGCCGTGCGGTGTCATTTGCACCTGATCGCGGGGCGCGCGCAGGACCAGTTGACCTTTGACAATCAGGTCGCCGTGGCCGACCGGCTCGGCTATCGGGACCATTCGGGCCGCCGCGCGGTCGAGCATTTCATGCAGGACTATTTCCGCCACGCCACGCAGGTGGGCGAGTTGACGCGCATTTTCCTGACGGCGCTGGAAGCCGCCCATGTCAAGCAGGAGCCGGGCATCCTGGGCTTTCTGCGCGGCCGCTCGCGCCGAAAAAAGCTCAAGCCGGGCTATACGCTCAAGCAAAACCGCCTCGATCTCGACGACCCCGAGGCGTTCTTTGCCGACAAGCTGAATATCCTGCGGCTGTTCGAAGAGGCGCTGCGCACCGGCTACCTGATCCATCCCGACGCCATGCGCGAGGTCTCGGCGCGGCTGACCCTGATCGACGACGAGATGCGCCGCGACCCCGAGGCATGCCGGATTTTCCTGGACCTGATGTTGAAACACGGCAACCCGGAACGCTCGCTCAGGCGCATGAACGAGTTGGGGGTGCTGGCGACCTTCCTGCCGGAATTCGCGCCCGTGGTCGCGATGATGCAGTTCAACATGTACCATAGCTACACGGTGGACGAGCACACGATCCAGGTGATCTCGCACCTTGCCCAGATCGAACGCGGCGAGTTGGAAGAGGAACTGCCCGTCGCCTCGGGCATCCTCGAGCGGGGCGTGAACCGCAAGGTGCTGTATGTCGCCTGCCTGCTGCACGACATCGGCAAGGGCCGGAAAGAGGATCATTCGATCGTCGGCGCGCGGATCGCGCGCGCGGTCTGCCCGCGGCTGGGGCTAAAACCGGCCGAATGCGAGACGGTCGAATGGCTGGTGCGCTATCACCTGCTGATGTCCGACATGGCGCAGAAACGTGACATCGCCGACCCGCGTACCGTGCGCGATTTCGCCAAGGCGGTGAAGACCCGCGACCGCCTGGACCTGCTGACCGTGCTGACAGTCTGCGACATTCGCGGTGTCGGCCCCGGTGTCTGGAACAACTGGAAGGCGACGCTTTTGCGCGGGCTGTACCGCGCCACGGCCTCGGCGCTGGAGACGGGGCTCGAGGACCTGAACCGAGAGAACCTGGAAGGCGAGGCCAAGCGCACCCTGCGCGCGGCCCTGTCCGAGGATTGGAGCAAATCGCAGATCAAGGCCGAGATCGACCGCCATTACGGACCCTATTGGCAGGGGCTGGACCTGACCACGCAGGTGGATTTCGCGCATATGCTGCGCGATCTCGACCCTGACGAAATCTGCATCGACACGCGCGAGGACGAAGACCGCGACGCCACGCGCGTCTGCTTTGCCCTGTCGGATCATCCCGGCATCTTCTCGCGGCTGGCCGGGGCGCTCAGCCTTGTGGGCGCGAATGTCGTGGACGCCCGGACCTATACCACCAAGGACGGCTATGCGACGGCTGTATTCTGGGTGCAGGATGCCGAGGGCAGTCCCTATGAGGCCGCGCGCCTGCCGCGCCTGAAGGGCATGATCGACAAGACCCTGAGAGGCGAGGTCGTGGCCTCGCGCGCGCTGGAAGGCCGCGACAAGATCAAGAAGCGTGAACGCCCCTTCGACGTGCCCACCAATATCGCCTTCGACAACGAGGGCTCGGAAATCTACACGATCATCGAGGTGGACACGCGCGACCGGCCCGGCCTGCTCTATGATCTGACCAAGACCATGGCCAACAACAACATCTACATCGCCCATGCGGTGATCGCGACCTACGGGGTGCAGGTGGTCGATACCTTTTACGTGAAGGACATGTTCGGTCTGAAACTGCACACGAAATCCAAGCAGGACAGCCTCGAGCGCAAGCTGCGCGACGCCATCGCGCGGGTGGCCGAACGGGCCGGGGCCTGACGGTGAGTTCGGTCGCGCGTCCGATCCGCCTGATCGCGGGGTTCATCACCGTTGGCGGCTGGACGCTCGGCAGCCGCATCCTGGGGTTTGTCCGCGACATCCTGATTGCCGCCTTCATGGGGGTCGGGCCCGTGTCCGAGGCGTTCTTCATCGCCTTTTCGCTGCCCAACCTGTTTCGCCGCTTTTTTGCCGAAGGCGCGTTCAACACCGCCTTCGTGCCGATGTTTTCCAAGAAACTCGAGGGCGCCGAGGACCCGAAGGTTTTTGCCCGCGACGCCTTTTCGCTGTTGGCGACGGTCCTGATCGGCCTGACCCTGGTGGCGCAAGTGGCGATGCCGTGGTTGGTGCTGGCCATGGCCTCGGGCTTTGCGGGGGACGTGCGATTTGACCTGGCGGTCGATTTCGGTCGCATCGCCTTTGGCTACATCGTCTTCATCTCGCTGGCGGCGCTATTGTCGGGGCTGCTGAATGCCACCGGGCGCTTTGCGGCCGCGGCGGCGGCCCCCATCCTGCTGAACGTGATCCTGATCTGTCTCCTGATCGCCACGGATTACGGCCTGCTGCGCGGCGTCACAGTCGATGTGGACAGCGGCGACGGCAGCGCCGATCTGCTGGGGTTGAACCATGGCACCGTGCTGGTTTGGGGTATCCTGCTGGCCGGCGTGGCGCAAATGGCGCTGGTCTGGATCGCCGCGGCGCGGGCGGGCTTTCGCCTGATCCCGCATTGGCCGCGCCTGACCCCCGACATGAAGAAACTGGCGGTCATCATGCTGCCGGCAATGCTGGCCGGCGGGGTCGTGCAGATCAATCTGCTGGTCGGGCGCCAGGTCGCCAGTTTCTTTGACGGCGCGGTCGTGTGGCTGTCCTTTGCCGACAGGCTCTACCAACTGCCGCTTGGCGTAGTGGGGATCGCGATTGGCGTCGTGCTGTTGCCGGATCTGTCGCGCCGCCTGCGCGCCGGGGATGCCGAGGGCGGGCGCCATACCCTGTCGCGCGCCGGCGAGATTTGCCTCGCCCTGACGTTCCCGGCGGCGGTGGCGCTGGTCGTGGTGCCCGTCCCTCTGATTTCGGTGCTGTTCGAACGCGGCGCCTTCACCGCCGATGACAGCGCGGCCACCGCGCTGGCGCTGGCGGCCTATGGGCTGGGCCTGCCGGCCTTCGTGATGCAGAAGGTGCTGCAACCGCTCTATTTCGCGCGCGAGGATACCCGCACGCCCTTCCGATATGCGCTGGTTGCGATGGTCGTGAACGCCGTGATGGCGGTCGGGCTCGCCTATGTCATCGGGTTTGTCGGCGCGGCCCTGGGCACGACGCTGGCTGCCTGGACGATGGTCTGGCTGCTGCTGCGCGGCAAACAGGGCATGGGCGAGGTCGCCCGCTTCGACGACCGGTTCCGCCGTCGCATTCCGCGCATCGTGATCGCCTCGGTGTTGATGGGGGTTGTGTTGTGGATCGGCGCGCTGACCCTCGGGCCGCTTTTCGGCACGTCGGGCTGGCGCTACCTCGCCCTGGCCATCCTGGTTCTGGGGGGCGGGGTCGTCTATTTCGCCCTGGGGCAGATGCTGGGCGCCTTCCGCGTGGCCGAGTTCCGCAGCGCCTTGCGCCGTGGCTAGCGTTGGCGCAGACGGGCCAGCACCCGCCGCCATCCGCCGGGGCTGACGACAAAGGACAGGACGAACCCGGTGATGAACCCGGAAAGATCGGCAACCACATTGCCGAACTCGCCCTGGATCGCGCCGAACAGGATCTGGATGCCCAGAAGCGCCCCGATCAGGACGAAGGCGCGCGCGCGGCTGCTGCCCCGGTGGCCAAGATCCACCCACATCAGAAAGGTGAACGCGCCGATCAGGCCATAGACGCCCGGATAGCCCCCGATCAGAGGATAGGCACTGTCGAGGGCAGTCACATAGACCAGCGCCCCGCCGATCGCGGACAGCCAGAAAACCGCGACGAAGGCCATGGGCGAGAACACCTCGGCCACCATCTTGCCGATGGCGAGGATGAACACGACGACAAAGGCCGCGTGCGCAAACCCGCCATGGATCAAGGGATAGGTCAGAAACCGCAGCATCTGTTCGGGCGGAAAACTCTGGTTTTCCCACATCCAGTCGGCGACCTGATCCACCACCGCGTAGTCCTGCACCGCGGCGATCCGCCATCCGATGCCCCCCTGACCGCCCAGAAACCCGGCGCCGGCAGCCTGAAACAACAGTTCAAGCCCGCCGATCACCACGGCCAGCGCAATGACAACGGGCGGGATCGCGTTGAAGGGGGAAACGTTGTGGTCTTCCATAGCGGGGTTGCCCTCGGTTGACGCCATCTGACGCCGTGGGTAAGCGAAGCGACGATGCTTGGCCAGAGGGCCTTGCGCCGCGTCCCTGAAGGAATGAGCCCGCCCATGCCCGAGACCCAGTTCACCCCCCGCGTCTTTTCCGGCATCCAGCCGTCCGGCGGCCTGACCCTGGGCAATTACCTGGGCGCGATGAAACGCTTTGTGACGATGCAGGACGCGGGCACGCACGAGACGGTGTATTGCATGGTCGATCTGCACGCGATCACCGCCAAGCTGCTGGATCCGGCGGAATTGCGCGACAACACGCGCGAGTTGTGCGCCGGCTTCATCGCGGCGGGCATCGACCCCGAGAAAAGCATCCTGTTCAATCAGTCCCAGGTGCCCGAGCACACGCAATTGGCCTGGATCTTCAACTGCGTCGCGCGCATGGGCTGGATGGGCCGCATGACCCAGTGGAAGGACAAGGCCGGCAAGAACGCCGAGGCCGCCAGCCTTGGCCTGTTCGCCTACCCGGCCCTGATGGCCGCCGACATCCTGATCTACCACGCCACGCATGTGCCGGTGGGCGACGACCAGAAGCAGCATCTCGAATTGACGCGCGACATCGCCGCCAAGTTCAACCACGATTACGGGGTCGCGTTCTTTCCCATCACCGAGCCGGTGATCGAGGGGGCCGCAACCCGCGTGATGAACCTGCAGGACGGCACCAAGAAGATGTCCAAGTCCGACCCCTCGGACAAGACGCGCATCAACCTGACCGACAGCGCCGACGCCATCGCCAGGAAAATCCGCAAGGCCAAGACCGACCCCGACCCCCTGCCCGAGGCCGCTGCGGACCTCGAGGGGCGGCCGGATGCACGCAACCTCGTGAACATCTACGCCGCGCTGGCCGACACCACGCCGCAACAGGTGCTGGACCAGCACGCAGGCGCGCTGTTCGGGCATTTCAAGGTGGCGCTGGCCGATATCGCGGTCGACAAGCTGGCCCCGATCTCGACCGAGATGGCCCGCCTCAAGAACGACCCGGCCGAGATCGACCGCACTTTTGGGTCGCGGGGCCGAACGCGCCCGCGAGATCGCCGCCCCGATCCTGAACCAGACCTACGATATCGTGGGCATGTTGCGCAGCTAAGCGCGCCGCGCCGGTTGCGCCTTTCCCCCGGCCGCCCCGGAAAACCCGCAACGCTTGGCCTTTCCCGGGTCTTCCGGCCGAGTCGTGACGCGACGTCGTTACGGCGGCGCGGCGTTAGCGCCACCACTTTTGTTTGACTTTTTCAAGCGGGCGGATATGCTGCTCCCATCCTGAAATCGACGATCCTTTTGGGGAGTACCGCCATGAGCACCCACGTGCCCACCGGTCGCCGCCCGGCTGACCGCATCATGACCCGCCCCACCCGGACCGCCGCCCTCGATGCGCGCGCCGGTGTGGCCCGTGTCCAATCGCGCCCGGTGAAACGCCCGGCCACCAAGACCGAGACGCATGACAGCGGTGCGTCCATGGAATACCAGCAGGGTTTCACCTCTGGACCTTCCGCCTGATCCGGGCCTAGTCTCGCCCCCGAAAATCGGAGGGCGAGATGGCAACCGGGACGAATATCAAGACATTTTTCGAAGGCTCATGGCATGATGCGGACGTTCCCATCATGCGGGCCGCCGATCATGGCGCATGGCTGGGCACGACGGTGTTCGACGGCGCGCGCTATGTCGATGGCCTTGCGCCCGACCTGATGGCCCATTGCGAGCGGGTCGTCGCCTCGGCCCGCGCGCTGATGCTGCACCCCGCCCAGACCCCGCAAGAGATCCACGATATCGTCTGGGATGGTGTGAAACGCTACCCCGACGGCACCCCGGTCTATATCCGCCCGATGTTCTGGGGCATCGACGGCGGCGCGCTCGGGATCCTTCCGGCCGAAACGCCGGCGGGGTTCTGTGTGTCGCTTGAAGAGATCCCGATGGCTGACCCCAACAAGACCGTGCGCCTGACCACGACGCAGTTCCGCCGTCCCGTTCTGGCCGACAACGTGTGCAACGCCAAGGCGGGCTGCCTTTACCCCAACAACGCCCGCATGCTGGCCGAAGCGATGTCGAAAGGCTACGACAACGCGCTGGTGGCCGACGCGATGGGCAATGTGGCCGAAAGCGCCAGCGCCAATGTCTTCATGGTGCGCGATGGCACCGTTTACACACCCATTCCGAACGGCACCTTCCTGCCCGGCATCACCCGCAAGCGCCATATAGACCTGCTGCGCGCCGATGGGCATCAGGTGGTCGAAACCGTTCTGACCTTCGATGATTTCCGCGCGGCGGACGAGGTGTTTCTGACCGGCAACCTCAACAAGGTCACGCCTGTGTCCGAATTCGACGGCACCCATTACCAGCATGGCGCGGTCGCGAAACGCGCCTACGAGCTTTACTGGGACTGGGCGCGCACCACCGCCTGATCGCGGCAAGATGGCCGTTGCAACGCCCCCACCCCCGCGCCATGCTCGGGGGAGGGGAAGGGATGGACCCATGCGCAAGTTTCTCGTCGTGCTCGACGATACCCGCGAATGTCTCAACGCCATGCGCTTTGCCGCGATGCGGGCCGCCGCCACCCATGGCGGGGTCGAGATCCTGTCGGTCATCCCCCCCGATGAATTCAACCACTGGATCGGCGTCGGCGAAGTCATGCGTGCCGAGGCCCGCGAGCGGATCGAGGCGCATTTCAACGTCTTCGCCAAATGGATGCGCGACAAGCAGGGGGTCGACCCCACGCTGGTGATCCGCGAAGGCGAACCCGTGGACGAGATCCTGGCCCATATCCGCGAAACGCCCGAAATCGGCGTGCTTGTCCTGGGCGCGGGGTCGGACAAGGGCGGGCCGGGGCCACTGGTGACCAAGCTTACCAAAACCGCCGGCAGCCTGCCCGTGCCGATCACCGTCGTTCCCGTGGAACTGAGCAAGGAACAGTTGGAGCAGATTACCTAGGGCACTGCCATGCCGCATTCATTTTACATGTTTCGTTGGGGCCGTGACCCCGGTTTTCTGGTCCGGTCTGGTCTGACACGCGCGGCGCGGCTGGGTCGCCTGGTCATCCTCGCGCTCTTGCTCCATCTCGGGCCGGGGCAGGCACAAAGCCCCAACCTGCCATTTCGCATCGCCGATCTGACACCGCTGGAACAGCGCACGCTGCAGGCGGCCTTGTCGCTGGAAGGTTACTATCAAGGGCTGATCGACGGGGAGTGGGGCGGGCTAAGCCAGTCGGCGCTGGATGCCGCGACCTTTCGATACCGGGGCCGCGGCGCCGAGGCGTTGGCCGATCTGTTGCAGCGGTTCATCGCCCGCCGCGACGCCGAGGGCTGGCGCCCTATCCCCCTCGATGGCACCGGGCTGCATGTCGCCGTCCCGATCCATTTCATGCGCGCCGTCCGCGCCGAGGAGGGCGATGTACTTCATCGTTTCGTGGCCGAGGACGACACCCTGTTCCTCGACGCCCTGACCTCCAGCCGGGTTCGCGCGGCCGGTATTCACGACTGGATGGCCGAGCGGGCCGCGCGCAACACCGAGGTCTACAGCGTCAACGCCGATGGCCGGCAGATCACGGCCGTGCAGCAGGCCGATGGCGGGCGCAGCTATGCCTATAGCCACCGGCACAACGGGCGGCATGTGACGCTGATCCTGATCTCGCGCGCGTCGTCGAATGGCCGGCTGGGGCTGATGGCCGCCAGCATTTCAAGGATGCCGCAACCCGCCTTTACCCTGCCGCGCGGCGGGCAACTGGCACGTCTTGCCGCCACCGAGGGCGGCCAGCGCCCGATGCCGCCCCCGCCGCAGCCCGCCGCCCCGACGCCGCCGCGCCCGACGCCGCACACACCCGGCCCCGGCCAACCGGATCGCATTCAGGGCAGCGGCACGGGGTTTTTCGTCAACCCGTCCGACATCGTGACGGCCCGTCACGTCATCGAAGGATGCAACAGGCTTACGCTCGAAGACGGGACGGAGCTTCGGCTGATCGAAAGCGACCGGGTGCTGGACCTTGCCGTGCTGGCCTCGCCGGTCCGGTCACCGAACTGGCTGGGCGTGGCGCAGAATACCGGGCCGCGCCTGGGCCAGACGGCCTATGCCCTCGGCTACCCCTATCGCGGGCTGATCGACAGCGGGCTTTCGGTGACCAGCGGAAACATCAGCGCGCTGGGACGCGCGCATGACCCCGGTCACCGCATCATGCTGTCCGCGCCCGTGCAGCCCGGCAACAGCGGCGGGCCGCTGGTCTCGGCCGACGGCACGGTGCTTGGGGTCATCGTGTCGCGCCTCGACGATCTGGCCATACTCGATGCGACGGGCACGATTCCACAGAACATGAATTTTGCCACATCCGTGACCTCGCTGGTCCGGTTCCTGCGCGAAAACCTCGTGTTGCTGCCCGATCCGGACAATCCGCCCTTCAATATCGAGAACGGCCTGCCCGATACGGTCGCCGAGGCAGTGGTGCCAATTCTGTGCCGGTGAAGTTTTAGAATCATTCCAAACCTTGACTTCACGTCGCCGGGTCCGCATATCTGACGAAACCGATAAGGATCTCGTCCCATGTTCATTCAGACTGAATCCACCCCGAACCCCGCCACGTTGAAATTCCTTCCCGGTCAGGCCGTGCTGGAAGCGGGCACAGCGGATTTCCCGACGCCCGAGGCGGGGGAAAAATCGCCGCTTGCGCGCCGTATCTTCGCGGTCGAGGGCGTGACGGGTGTATTTTTCGGCACCGATTTCGTCACCGTGACGAAAGCCGAAGGGGTCGAGTGGGACCACGTCAAACCCGCGATCCTTGGCGCCATCATGGAGCATTTCCAGTCCGGCGCCCCGGTGATGGACGGCGAAGGTCAGGCCGCCGGCGGCCATGCCGAGCATGACGGCGAGGACGCCGAGATCGTGACCCAGATCAAGACGCTGCTCGATACCCGCGTGCGCCCGGCCGTGGCACAGGATGGCGGCGACATCACCTTCCACGGGTTTGATCGCGGCGTGGTCTACCTGCACATGCAGGGGGCCTGCGCCGGCTGTCCCTCGTCGACCCTGACGCTGAAGATGGGCATCGAGAACTTGCTGCGCCACTACATCCCCGAGGTGGTGGAGGTGCGCCCTGTCACGGTCTGATCCTCTGATCCTGGGCTTCGACACATCGGCCGCGCATTGCGCGGCCGCTTTGCTGTCGGGCGATCGCATACTTGCCGAAGCGCACGAAGACATGGCCAAGGGGCAGGCCGAACGCCTCATCCCCCTGATCGAGGACACGCTGGCGGCGGGCGGTGCGTGTCCGGGCGACCTGACCGCGATCGGCGTCGGCATAGGCCCGGGCAATTTCACCGGCATCCGGATCTCTGTTTCGGCGGCGCGCGGGCTGGCGCTTGCGCTCGGCATCCCGGCTGTGGGGGTTTCGCGTCTCGACGCGCTTGCATTGGACGCGCCGCGCCCGACCCTGGCCTGCATCGACGCCCGCCGCGACAGTGTCTACCTGCAGCGGTTCGGCGACGAGGCGGATCGCGGCCCCGCCTGGGTGCCCTTGGCCGAGGTCATGGAATGGGCCATGCCCGACCTGACCGTGACCGGCCACAAGGACGCGGAGATTGCGGAGTGGCTGGGCGTGCGGCATACACCGCCCGCCGCCTCGCCGGCGCCCGCCATCGCGCGCCTTGCCGCGCGCCGTCATCAGGCCCCCGGCCTGCCGCGCCCGGCCCCGCTCTACATCCGTCCCGCCGATGCCGCCCCTTCGCGCGAACGGGGGCCGGTCATCCTGCCGGCATGACGACTCCCCTGCGCCCGGCCGAGATGGCGGCCTTGCATGCGGCGGCCTTTGCAGACAGCCGGCCATGGTCCGAGGCCGAGATCGCGGATCTGCTGAGCCAGCCCACGGTGCAGGCCGCCAGCACCCCGTATGGTTTTGCCCTGCTGCAGATCATCGCCCCCGACGCGGAACTGCTGACCATCGCCGTTGCCCCCGATCATCAAGGCAAGGGGTACGGGCGCACCTTGCTGCACCAGGCCATGGCAACGGCCCGCGCCCTGGCGGCCACGTCCCTTTTCCTGGAGGTCGATGCGGAAAACACGCGCGCCTGCGCCCTTTACGCCGCCGCCGGTTTCACGCGCTCGGGCCTGCGGCGGGGCTATTATGCCCATGCCGACGGACACAGATCGGACGCGCTGATGCTTCGGGTCGCGCTTGGCCCAAAGCCGCCCGCCTGAATTGACGCAAGGTCGGTCTGCCGCACCAGTCAACAGCGGGCAGCCCCGGCAGAATCCGGTTGACCCTTGGCCGCGCCTTTGCCCTTATTTCCCCCGAGGATCGTCACGATCTTTTCCGCGAAACGGCCACCGCCCTCAATGCGTGGCCCCGCAACCAACCGGGAGATACAGATGAACATGATGAAGTCCCTCTACGGCGCGGCCGCCGCGCTGGCGATGTCCGCGACGGGCGCCCTTGCCGATCCGGCGCTGGTCTTCGACCTCGGCGGGAAATTCGACCGCTCCTTCAACGAGGCTGCCTTCAACGGGGCCGAGATGTGGGCCGAGGAAACCGGCGGCAGCTACCGCGAGATCGAGTTGCAGAACGACGCCCAGCGCGAGCAGGCGCTGCGCCGCCTGGCCGAGGCCGGGTCGAACCCGATCGTCATGGCCGGCTTCGCCTTTGGCTCGACGCTGGACGTGATCGCGCCGGAATATCCCGACACCAGCTTTGTCATCATTGACGCCGTGGTCGACCAGCCCAACGTCCAGTCGATCATCTTCCAGGAACACGAGGGTTCGTACCTCGTGGGCGTGCTGGCCGCGATGGCCTCGGAAAGCGGCAGCGTCGGCTTTGTCGGCGGCATGGACATTCCGCTGATCTCGCGCTTTGCCTGCGGTTATGCGCAGGGCGTCGTCGCCACCAACCCCGATGCAACCGTCTACGCCAACATGACGGGCACCACGCCCGCGGCCTGGAACGACCCCGTGCGCGGCGGTGAACTGGCGCGCGGCCAGATCGAGCGTGGCGCCGACGTGATCTATGCCGCGGCCGGCGGCACCGGCATCGGCGTGCTGCAGGCGGCCGCCGACGCGGGCGTCTTCGGCATCGGGGTCGACTCGAACCAGAACTACCTGCACCCGGGCGCGATGCTGACCTCGATGCTCAAGCGCGTTGACGTGGCCGTCTACAACTCGTTCATGGCCGGCGAAGAGATCGAACCCGGCGTTGTCGTGCTTGGCCTCGAGGAAGAGGGCGTGGGCTATGCGCTGGACGAGTTCAACGAAGAGCTCATCACCGAAGACATGATGGCCGCCGTCAACGCCGCGCGCGATGCGATCATCTCCGGCGAAATCGCGGTGCATAATTTCTCGGATGACGGCACCTGCCCCGTGCAGATGCAGTAAGGACCGGATGACGCACCGGCAGGGCTTGCCCCCGCCGGCGCATCCACCGAAAAACCGGACCGGGCCGCGGCAGGACACGCCCGCGGCCCGTTTCCCATAGAAACATGCCCCATCCGCCAAAGGGTTGCCCATGACCAGCACGCCCCCCGCCATCGAGCTTCGCGGCATCTCCAAGGCCTTTGGCCCGGTGCAGGCCAACAAAGACATCTCGATTTCCGTCCAGCCGGGCACGATCCACGGCATCGTGGGCGAGAATGGCGCGGGAAAATCCACGCTGATGTCGATCCTCTATGGGTTCTACAAGGCCGACAAGGGCGAGATCTACATCAACGGCACCCTCACCCCGATCCCCGATAGCCAGGCCGCCATCCGCGCCGGCATCGGGATGGTGCACCAGCATTTCAAGCTGGTCGAGAATTTCACCGTGGTCGAAAACGTCATCCTCGGGGCCGAGGATGGGGCCATGCTGCAACCCTCGATCGCCAAGGCTCGCAAACTGTTGACCGACCTCGCCAAGGAATACGGGCTCGAAGTCAATCCCGACACCCGGATCGAGGATCTGTCGGTGGGCCACCAGCAGCGCGTCGAAATCCTCAAGCAGCTGTACCGCCAGGCCGATATCCTGATCCTCGACGAGCCTACGGGCGTTCTGACCCCGGCCGAGGCCGATCAACTCTTCCGCATCCTCGAACGGCTGAAGGAAGAGGGAAAGACCATCATCCTGATCACCCACAAGCTGCGCGAAATCATGGAGGTGACCGATACGGTCTCGGTCATGCGGCGCGGGCAGATGACCGCCACCGTCAAGACCGCCGAAACCTCGCCCGCCGAACTGGCCGAACTGATGGTTGGCCGCAAGGTGCTGCTCAGGGTCGACAAGGCGCCGGCACAGCCGGGCCAGGTCGTGTTGGAGGTCGACAACCTGCATGTGCGCCATCACGGGGTCGAAAAGCTCAAGGGCATCTCGTTTCAGATCCGCGCGGGCGAGATCCTCGGGATTGCGGGGGTCGCGGGCAACGGGCAATCCGAACTGCTGGAGGTGTTGGGCGGGATGATCCCGGCACAAGGCGGCGTGGTGCGTGTCAATGGCGACGAGATCGACCTGACCGGCGCGAAATCCGATGGCCAGTCGCGCCGCGCCCGTGGCATCGCCCATGTCCCCGAGGATCGCCAGTCCGAGGGCCTGATCATGCCTTACGAGGCGTGGGAGAACATGGCCTTCGGCTATCATCACGACCCGGCCTATCAGGCCAACAGGTTCCTGATGAACAACGCCACCATCAAGGCCGATACCGCCGAAAAGATGGAACGCTACGACGTGCGCCCGCGCAACCCGCGCCTGCCGGCGCGCAATTTCTCGGGCGGCAACCAGCAAAAGATCGTCGTCGCCCGCGAGATGGAGCGCAACCCCGACCTGTTGCTGGTCGGCCAGCCGACGCGCGGCGTCGACATCGGCGCCATCGAATTCATCCACCGCCAGATCATCGCCTTGCGCGATCAGGGCAAGGCGATCTTGCTGGTGTCAGTGGAACTGGACGAGATCATGGGCCTGTCCGACCGCATCGCGGTCATGTTCGATGGCCAGATCATGGGCGAACGTCTGCCCGACCAGACAGACGAAAACGAGCTGGGCCTGATGATGGCCGGCATGACCAAGGGGGCCGCGTAACCCATGGACAAGATGCCTAAATGGGCCGACATCGTCCTTATCCCGTTGATCAGTGTTGTGCTGGCGCTGCTTGTGTCGGGGCTGGTGGTGATCTTCATCGGCGAAAGCCCGATCGAAGCGATGCAGATCATGATCCGCGGCGCGTTCGGCAGTGCCTATGGCTGGGGCTATACGCTGTTCTACACCACGAATTTCATCTTCACCGGGTTGGCCGTGGCCGTGGCCTTCCATGCCAAGATGTTCAACATCGGGGGCGAGGGGCAGGCGGCGCTTGGCGGCCTTGGCGTGGCGATCATCTGCCTGACGATCCCATGGCCGCACTGGTCCGTCGCGCTGCTGGCCGCCGTGATCGGGTCTGCCGTTTTCGGCGCGGCCTGGGCCGCGATCCCGGCTTATCTGCAAGCCAAGCGTGGCAGCCATATCGTGATCACCACGATCATGTTCAACTTCATCGCTTCGGCGCTGCTGGTCTATCTGCTGGTCAACGTGTTCCGCGTTCCGGGCTCGATGGCGCCTGAAACCGCCCGCTTTCCCGAGGCCGTGCACCTGCCCAATGCGTCGCAATTCGCGGGGTTCCTGGGCTTTCGCCCTTCGACGCCGCTCAACGTGTCCTTTTTCGTGGCGATCCTGGCCTGCGTCTTCGTCTGGCTACTGATCTGGCGCACCCGTCTGGGCTACGAGATCCGGGCCTTTGGCCATTCAGAAACGGCGGCCGTTTATGCCGGTATCCACCCGGTGAAGATCGTGATGATCTCGATGCTGATCTCGGGCGGGCTGGCCGGCATGATGGCGACCAACAGCGTCATGGGCGAGGCCGAGCGGCTGGTGATCGACCATGTGCAAGGCGCAGGCTTCGTCGGCATCGCCGTGGCCCTGATGGGCCGGTCGCACCCGGTTGGCGTGTTTCTCGCCGCGTTGCTCTTCGGGGTGCTCTACCAGGGCGGCGCAGAACTGGAATTCGAGATGCCGGCCGTCAGCCGCGAGATGATCGTGGTGATCCAGGCGCTGGTGATCCTGTTCACCGGGGCGCTCGACAACATGGTGCGCATGCCGATGGAGGCGGTCTTCCTCGCCCGTCACCGCCGCCGCGAAGCGGCCGAGGCCGCCGCCGCCCACGACCCCAAGCCCGATCCGGCGCATCACGGCGCGCCCGGCGCCGACACGCGGGAATGACAACGATGGCAGATCTTCCGCGCGTCTCGAAACACGGGTCTGCCGATCTCGCCTTCGCATGGCAGTGCCTGCTGGCGGGGGCTGTCACCTTCGACGAGTTCCGCGCCTGGGCCGAACATGTCATCACGCTGCTGCCTGCCGAGTATCTGCCGCCGCACATGATCGATCTGATGATGGCCGAAGAGCGCCGCGACGTGACCGCCTTCATCGCCGAGACGATCGGGTTCGTGCCCCGCGACACAGAATGCGACGATGGCGCTCAGAGGGCGATCTGGGGCATCACCGCCCTGCGGGGCACGCATCGGCCCGACGACGCGGGGATGAGCGCGAAGGCCGCGCGCGCCCTGCTCTCTCGCCATCCCGAGGTGCCCGCGCGGTTTCTGCGCACCTTCCCCTTCCTCACCCTGCCGGAGGCCGCCTGATGGATTTCATGACCATCCTCCAGATCCTCGACTCGACCGTGCGACTGGCCACCCCGCTGCTGCTGGCCTGCCTGGCCGGTCTGTTTTCGGAACGCTCGGGCATTTTCGACATCGGGCTGGAGGGCAAGATGCTCGCCGCGGCCTTTGCCTCGGCGGCGATTGCCTTCGTCACCGGCAGCGCCTGGGCCGGATTGGCCGCCGGCATCGGGGCCTCGATGATCCTGGCGCTGCTGCATGGCGTGGCGTCGATCACCTTTCGCGGGAACCAGCTGATTTCGGGCGTTGCGATCAACTTCCTTGCGGCGGGCCTGTCGGTGGTGATCGCGCAAACCGCGTTCCGCCAGGGCGGCCGCACGCCCGCACTGACCGGCGATGCCCGCTTTACCGAGATAACCCTGCCTTTCGCCGACGCGGTCGCGGACGTGCCGGTGATCGGGCCGATCTACGCCAACCTGATCTCGGGCCATTCCATCCTTGTCTATGTCGCGCTGCTGATCGTGCCGCTGACATGGTGGATACTGTTCCGCACCCGGTTCGGCCTGCGCCTGCGCGCCGTGGGGGAAAACCCCGCCGCCGTGGATACCGCCGGCATCTCGGTCGTGGGTCTGCGCTATGCGGCCGTGCTGATCTGCGGCGTTCTGTGTGGGATCGCGGGGGCCTATCTGGCCACCGCTCTGTCGGCGGGCTTCGTCAAGGATATGAGCGCGGGACGCGGGTTCATCGCGCTGGCGGCTCTGATCTTCTCGAAATGGCGGCCGTGGTACGCGCTGATGGCCTGTCTGCTTTTCGGCCTGCTGGACGCGGTCGGCAACCGCTATCAGAACATCCAGATGGGCGATTTCGTGATCCCCGTGCAGTTCATGCAGGCCCTGCCCTACATCCTGACGGTGGTGATCCTTGCGGGCTTTGTCGGGCGGGCCATCCCGCCCCGCGCGGGGGGCGAGCCCTATGTGAAGGAACGGTGAACTTGTGTCGCGCGCGCAAGGCCGTTCTGGCAAGAGGCGGTCCCGCACGCTAACCTGACCGGGCGCAACACGGAAACCGCCCATGCAAGTCTACCTTCCCATCGCCGAGGTCAGCGTGAACGCGTTCCTCCTGCTTGGGTTGGGCGGGCTTGTGGGCATCCTGTCGGGCATGTTCGGTGTCGGGGGCGGCTTTCTGCTCACGCCTTTGCTGTTTTTCATCGGCATTCCGCCCGCCGTGGCGGTGGCGACGCAGTCGAACCAGATCGTCGCCTCGTCCATCTCGGGGGTTCTGGCGCATTTCAAACGCAAGACCGTCGATCTGAAAATGGGGATCGTGCTGCTGATCGGGGGCCTTGTGGGCGCCGGGGCGGGGGTTCAGATCTTTGCGCTCCTGACCCGTTTGGGCCAGGTCGATCTGGCGGTACAGCTGTGCTACGTCGTGTTCCTGGGAATTATCGGCGGCCTGATGCTGATCGAAAGCCTGCGCGCCCTGAAACGCGCGCGCGATCCCAACGCGCCGCCCCCGCCCAAGCGCAAGCACAAGGCCTGGATCCACGGCCTGCCCTTCAAGATGCGGTTTCGCACCTCGGGGCTGTATATCTCGGTCATCCCGCCCCTTGTGGTGGGATTGCTGGTCGGGGTTCTGGCGGCCGTGATGGGCGTCGGGGGCGGGTTCATAATGGTGCCCGCGATGATCTACCTTTTGGGGATGCCGACCAAGGTGGTGGTCGGCACGTCGCTGTTCCAGATCATCTTTGTCACCGGATTTGCCACGATCATGCATGCCACGACGAACTATACCGTCGACATGATCCTGGCGCTTCTGCTGATCATCGGCGGGGTGGTCGGGGCGCAGGTCGGCACGCGGATCGGGGTGAAGATGAAGGCCGAACAGTTGCGCATCCTTCTGGCGCTGCTGGTTTTGGCGGTGTGCGGCAAGATCGCGCTCGACCTGCTGTTGCGGCCGACCGATCTCTACAGCTTGGCCGAGGTGATCCGGTGATCCGCCGCCTGTCCCTTGCCCTTTTGCTGCTGGTCGCCTCGGGCAGCGCCGCGCTGGCAGAACGGGTCGTGGCCGGGCTCAGCCGTGACGCGATTTCGATCACCACCAATTTCGAAGGCTCCGAGATCCTGATCTTTGGCGCGGTGAGGCGCGAGGCCCCCGCCCCCGAAGGACCGCCGCTGGAGGTCATCATCACCGTCCAGGGCCCGAGCCAGCCCGTCACCGTGCGCCGCAAGGAACGACGGTTCGGCATCTGGATGAACACCGAGGCCATTGAGGTCGACTCGGCCCCGACCTTCTATGCCGTCGCCTCGACCGCGCCGCTGCTCATTGCGCTGACGCAGACCGAGGATCTGCGCCACCAGGTGTCCATCCCGCGCGCAATCCGGGCGGTGGGCACCGGGGTGGGCGATCTGGAGAACTACACCGAGGCCCTGATCCGCCTGCGGATGGACGAGTTTCTGTACCAGTTGAACGAGGGTGCGGTGACGCTGCGCGACGACACGCTGTTCGATACGTCGATCCGCCTGCCCGCGAACCTGACCGAGGGCGATTATCGCACCCGCATCTTCCTGACGCGCGACGGCCAAGTGATCGACGCTTTCGAGACGGATATCGCCGTGCGGAAGGTCGGGTTGGAACGCTGGATCTACAACCTCGCGCATCAACAGCCGCTGGTATACGGAATCCTGTCGTTGATCATCGCGATTGCTGCCGGCTGGGGCGCCTCGGCGGCGTTCCGCTTTTTGAGGAATTGAGGGCACAGCGGGGGCTCTGCCCCCGTACCCCCGGAGTTTTTCAGCCAAGATGAAGGGGCGGCGCCCGCCTAGCCGCGCCCGACATAGGGCATGTTGGTCGCCATGATGGTCTGGAACAGGACATTGGCCGATAGCGGCAGCTCGGCCATGGCGCGGACGGCCTCGGCCACATGGGCGACATCCATCATCGGTGGCGGCGTCTTGCCCGCTGCGACGGCCGCACGGGCGATGTCGCGCAACAGGTCCGTTTCGGCATTGCCGATATCGATCTGCCCGCAGGCGATGTCGAACGGGCGGCCATCGAGCGCGACCTGTTTCGTCAGGCCCGTGATCGCGTGTTTGGTGGCGGTGTAGGGCGCGGCGCCTTCACGCGGGACATGGGCCGAGATCGAGCCGTTGTTGATGATGCGCCCGCCCTGCGGGTCCTGCCGCCGCATCAGGCGAAACGCCATGCGCGCACACAGGAACATGCCCGTCAGGTTCACGTCGACGGCGCGACGCCAATCTTCGACGGCGATTTCGTCGATGGGCGCGGCCGGGGTGAAGATGCCCGCATTGTTGAACAACAGATCCAGTCGCCCCTGTCCTTCGGTGAAATCGTGAAAGGCGACCTGGATGGCATCAGGATCGGTCACGTCGCAGGGCAGTGCGGTGGCCGTGTCGTGCGCCGCGGCCATCTGGTTCAGCAGGTCGGCGCGGCGCGCGATCAGCCCCACGGCCCAGCCTGCGTCAAGCAAGGTTTCGGCCACGGCGCGGCCGATCCCGGCACTTGCCCCTGTGACGATGGCGGTTTTCATGGGGTGTCCTCCTGCACTTCGAAGGCCAACGGGGCGGCCGGCGCGACGAGGTCATCGGTGCGCAACTCGGCCTTGGGGCGCGACAGGCGGTAGCGCGTGACCCAGATCAGGCGCTCTTCGGCGCGGGTGATGGCAACATAGGCCAACCGTTTCCACAGCGCCTGCCCCGCCTCCATCCGGCCCGCGCGCGAGGCGGCGTAGAGATCGGGGGCAAAGACCTGCACCTCGGGCCATTGCGAGCCTTGCGCCTTGTGGATGGTCACCGCCGCCCCGTGCAGAAAGGCCGCGCCCATGCGGGCCGCGTAGGGGATGAAGGGTTCTTCCTCGTCCGGTTTCTCGATCTTGACGATCGAGGCGGCGGAAAAGCGCGGGTTCTCGGCCCCGATGACATGCAGCCGGGAAAACCCAGGTTTCGACCCCGGCCCGAGATAGATCACCGGCGCGCCCTTGATCAGGCCGCGCGCCTCGAGGTCGATGCGTTTCTTGCGGTGTTTCAGGGGCAATTCGATCCCGTCGCAGATCAGCGGCTCGCCGGGCAACAGTGCATCCTCGGGCGCGCCATGGGCCGCGCGGAAGGCCGCGATCAGCCGGATGCGGGTCGCGTTGCGCCAGACCAGCACCGGGCTGCGGGCCATCATGCCGCTATCGACGCGCGGCGCCACCTGCACGCGGCCATCGCGGGCGGCGGCGTCTTCGATCATGCGCTCGAACCGCTCGAAACTCAGCTCCGGGTCGCCCAAGGCATGGGCGAGATCGAGGATGGGGTTGTCGGCGTCCTGCCGGTGGATGCGACGCAGTTCCAGCTTTTTTCCGGGACCGAAGCGGTCGAACACCATCTGTCCCGATTGGCCAACCGGGGCCAACTGCGCCGGGTCGCCGAACAGGACCAGCATTGGAAAGATCTCGCACAGATCCTCGAACTGTTTTTCATCCAGCATCGAGGATTCGTCGATCAATCCGATATCGAGCGGGTCGTCGCGCCGTTTCCAGCCGGTGATGAAATCGGATCCGCGCAGGCCCGCGGCGGCCAGCGCGGCGGGCACGGATTTATGCACCTCGTAGACGGCCTTGGCGCGGTCGAGCGCCTCGTCGGTCAGCGCCTCGATCTCGGGGCGATCGCCCTGCCCGGCCAGCCATTCCGCGACCTTCTCGTATTCGGGGTCGTAGACGGGGGTATAAAGGATCCGGTGGATCGTGGTCGCGGGCACCCCACGCAGGCGCAACACGCTGGCGGCCTTGTTGGTGGGGGCCAGAACGGCAACGGTGCGCCGCTCGCGCCGGCGTTTGCCCTCCCAATCGCCGGACACGATATCGACGCCCGCCGCCTCAAGGCTTTTGACCAGTTCTGCCAGCAGCAGCGTCTTGCCCGATCCGGCCTTGCCCACCACGGCCAGCACAGTGGTTTTCCCGTCGACGGCAGGCGTCAGCGTTTCGTGATCGAGGTCTACGCCCATCCCGCGCAGCGCCTCGGCGATACGGTCATGGGCATGGGCCTGATCCTCGGAGAAAGGCATGGGCACGGTCATGCGCCGGACCCTACCCAAGCGCGGCCGCGGGCGCGAGGGCGAAACGCGTCGCGGCCTAGCTCACTTCACGTTCAATTCCCGTGGCAGGGACGAGAAGCATTCGTGGCCCTGTTCGGTGATCGCGATAGGTTCGGTGATCTCGATCCCGCCATCGTCCAGCCAGAGCGCGGGCATGAAATGGAACGTCATCCCCGGTTCCAGCACGGTCTTGTCGCCGCGCCGGAAACTCATCGTCCGCTCGCCCCAGTCGGGCGGATAGCTGAGACCGATGGCATATCCGCAGCGTCCGTCCTTTTCGAAACCCAGCCGGTTGAGCGTGGTGTTGAAGGCGATGGCGATATCCTCGCAGGTGTTGCTGGGTTTGGCGGCCTCGAGCGCCATTTCGGTGGCTTCGACCACGGCCTTTTCGGCCTCGCGGAACTTGTCGGGGATGTGGCCCAGAAACAGCGTGCGCGATTGCGGGCAATGGTAGCGGCGGTAGCAGCCGGCGATTTCGAAAAAGGTCGCTTCGCCCTCGCGCATGGGCTGTTCGTCCCATGTCAGATGGGGCGCGGTTGCATCGATCCCCGAGGGGGTCATGGGCACGATGGCGGGGTAGTCGCCCCAATGCCCCTCGGCCCCTTCGATGCCGGCGCGCATGATCTCGGCCACCAGACGGTTCTTGGGCAGACCGGGTTCGGCAACCTCCAGGATTGTCTGGTGCATATGCTCGACGATGCGGGCCGCGCGGCGCATGTACTCGATTTCGGCCGGGGATTTCACGGCGCGCTGCCAGTTCACCAGGCCCGTGGCGTCGATCAAGTCGGCCTCGGGCAAGGCCGCAGACAACGCCCGATGCGCCGCGGCGGAGTAGTAGTAGTTTTCCATCTCGACGCCGATGCGCGCCTTGCCGCCACCCTGCTGGCGGATCAGGTCGGCCAGGGTTTCATGCGCGTGCTTTTCGGGGTTCTGCACATAGGTATCGTCATAGCCGTGCACGGCCTCATCCGGCATCCAGACGGTGCGCAGCGCGCCGCGCGTGTCCATCTCGCGGCCCCACCACAGCGGGTCGCCCGACAGGCCCAGCAGCACCGCCTGATGCACGTAGAACGACCACCCGTCATAGCCCGACACCCAGGCCATGTTCGACGGATCGGTGATCACCATCCAGTCGAGGCCGCGTTTTTCCATCTCGGCGCGGGTGCGCGCGATGCGGATCAGGTATTCTTCCGTCGGGAAGTTGTCTATGCGAGAGACCATGCGCGCGCCTTTTTCGGGTCGTGTCGGTGGTCCGCTCAAATCAGCGCGGAACGCCCCCCCGCGCAATGCCAAAGCCGACCGCCCCCCGCCCATGCGCGACCTTTGCGCGGGCGACGGGCGGTTTGCCCAATCGGCGGGCGTGCTGCCCGTGTATCGTGCGACTTGCGGCACATGCGCCGGGCCGGGTTGCCTTTCGCCCCAGCCTCACGTTTGACTGCGCCCAAATCGAAAGGAGTCGCCCCTATGCTGACCAATGACGAACTCGCGAAATGGGATCGCGACAGCTTCATGCACCCCTCGACCCATCTGGCGCAGCACGCGCGCGGCGAGGCACCGGGCAAGATCATCCAGACCGCCGAGGGCTGCCATATCACCGATCGTGACGGCAATCGGATGCTGGATGCCTTTGCCGGGCTTTACTGCGTGAATATCGGCTACGGTCGCCAGGAGGTGGCCGAGGCCATCGCCGATCAGGCGCGCGAACTGGCCTATTACCACGCTTATGTCGGCCACGGCACCGAGGCGTCGGTCACGCTGGCCCATATGGTGATGGAGCGTGCGCCCGCGCATATGTCCAAGGTCTATTTCGGCCTTGGCGGGTCGGATGCGAACGAGACCAACATCAAGCTGGTCTGGTATTACAACAACATCCGCGGCCTGCCGCAGAAGAAAAAGATCATCTCGCGCTGGCGCGGTTATCATGGCTCGGGGCTGATGTCGGGCTCGCTGACCGGCCTGACACTGTTCCACCAGAAATTCGACCTGCCGCTGGACACGGTGCTGCACACCACGTCGCCCTATTACTACCGCCGCGATGACCTGTCCCTGTCCGAGGAACAGTTCACCGCCAAATGCGCCGCCGATCTGGAAGAGATGATCGAACGCGAAGGCGCGGACACCATCGCCGCCTTCATCGCCGAGCCGATGTTGGGCACCGGGGGCATCGTCCCGCCGCCGGCAGGCTATTGGCAGGCGATCGAGCCGATCCTGCGCAAGCATGACATCCTGCTGATCGCGGACGAGGTCGTCACCGGCTTCGGCCGCCTGGGCAGCATGTTCGGTAGCCCGCATTACGGCATCACGCCCGACATCATGACCATCGCCAAGGGCCTGACCAGCGCCTATGCGCCGCTGTCCGGCTCGATCCTGTCGGACAAGGTCTGGACGGTACTGGAGCAGGGCACCGACGAGAACGGCCCCATCGGCCACGGCTGGACCTATTCGGCCCACCCGATCGGGGCGGCCGCCGGTGTGGCGAACCTCAAGCTGCTGGACAGCCTGAACCTTGTGCAGAACGCGGGCGAGGTCGGCCCCTATCTGACCGCGCAAATGGCCGAAACCTTGGGCGATCACGCCCATGTCGGCGAGGTGCGTGGCGAAGGCATGCTGACCGCGGTCGAACTGGTCAGGGATCGCGACAGCCGCACCTTCTTTGACGCCGCCGACAAGATCACCCCGCAAGTGGTCGCGGCGATGGGCCGTCGCGGTGTCGTCGCCCGCGCCATGCCGCAGGGCGATATCATCGGCTACGCCCCGCCGCTTTGCCTGTCGCGCGACGAAGCGGACACCGTGGTTCAGGTGACCGCCGACGCGATCAAGGAGGTGTTGGGCTAAACCATCCAGCCCGACACGGGGAAGGCGGACATCGCCTTCCCTTGCGCGGACCATCCGGTCATTCGGCCGTGACCGCGTTTGGGCTTGGCCATCGTCAATCCGACACCAGCGTTCGCAGCGCCGAGAAACCGGCCTCGGTGATCCCATGCCCCGCGCCCGGATCGACCTGCAGCCGCGCCTGCGCGCCCAGCCGGTCGAACACATCGACACTGTCATGGGCCCGGACCAGCGGGATATGGGGATCGCGTTCATGCACGGTGATCTCGACCGTCATCCCGGTCAGATCCGTCTGGTAGTCGAACGCCTTGGCTGGATACCCGTAAAGCGACGGCAAAGGCCCGCCCATCATGTCCCGCGTGCCGACCAGACCGGCCGACAGGCCCGCCACCGCCCGAATGCCGCCATGGCGCGCCGCATATTCAAGCGCAAGGCACCCACCCTGGCTGAACCCGGCCAGCACGATGCGGTCGCGCGGCAGACCGCCCTCGACCAGCGCCGCGATCGCGCCATCCACGGCCGCCATCCCGGCCTGGAGAAACGGGCGCATCTGCCCCAGCGGCGCCAGAAACGAACTTGGCCACCAGCTGTTACCTGGTGCCTCCGGTGCAATCGTGGCGATATCCGGCAACCCCAGCGCGTCCCCCAGCCCCAGGATATCCTCGGCCGTTCCACCGCGCCCATTAAGCAGCACCAGCCCCATCCGCGCCATGGCGGGGTTAACCCCGCCGACGCGCAGCGGGGTCTGATCTGTCGCAGCCATCACGCCACCTGAAGCGGCGGAAGAACCGCCTCGATCCGGTCGCGCATCGCCTCGTATTGCGGCGGCAATTTCAGCGCTTCGCCCATGGTCTCAGTCGGTTCATCCACGGAAAAGCCCGGCGGATCGGTGGCGATCTCGAACAGGACGCCACCCGGCTCGCGGAAATAGATCGCGTTGAAATACTGGCGATCGATTTGCGGCGTCACGTCGAACCCGGACGATGCCAGCGCCTCGCGCCACTCCATCTGGGTCGCGTCATCCTCGGCGCGGAAGGCCACGTGATGAATCGTGCCCACACCCTGCCGAGCGATCGACGGGGCGTCGGAGCGCATCAGGTCGACGACCGTCCCGCGCGCATCACCCGGCACCGCAAGGCGCAGGCGCTCGACGCCGTCATGGTTTTCATGACCCTGTTCCTGATACCCGAAGATATCGGTCAACAGCCGGGCCGTTGGGGCCAGATCGCGCTCCCACAGGGTGACGGAATGAAACCCGTCGAGGGCCCGAGCGCTGTCACGCTCGGTCTCGATCAGTTCGACCGGTGCGCCGTCGGGATCGCGCAGCGTCAGCACGCGCTGCCCGAAACGCTCGGCCGGTCCGTCGAAATCGACGGCATCCAGCGCAAGCTTTTCCATCCAGCCGTCGAATTTGCCCTTGGGCACGGCATAAGCATAGGCGCTGGCCATTCCGGGGCCCGCGCGGCCGGGGCCTGCATCGGCGAAGGGAAAGAAGGTCAGGATCGTGCCCGGCGCGCCAGCATCATCACCGTAATACAGGTGATAGGTGTCGGGCGCGTCGAAATTCACGGTCTTCTTGACCAGCCGCTGGCCCAGCGTGCCGGTGAAAAAGTCGACATTGGGTTGGGGTGGGCCGGAAATGGCCGTGACGTGATGAATTCCGGGAATGACCTTGGACATGGTGCGCCTCCTTTCATGGATGAATGGCCTTGTGGCCCTTGGGTGCAAAGGTGGGCCTGCTTGCCCCTGCCTCAATGCACATCCGCGCAAGGGTGCTGTGCATCAGGGCGAAGAACATGGCGCCAGGACCGCCGCCGCGCGGCGCTATTGCCTTGGTCGGGGCCAACATGCTGTGTCCGGCGCATGTGCGCCGCGCCCTTTTCGCCGCAGATGTCGACCTGAGGCCCGTCTACCGGGCCATGCGCTGTCCCGGCCTGGTCATCCACGGCGATAGCGACACGGTGGTCACGCCCGAGGTCGGCCGCGTCGCTGCCGACCTGATGGCGCAGGGCCGTCATCTGCCCTACCCCGGCGTCGGGCATGCGCCCTTCCTGGAACAGCCGGATCGGTTCGCGTCGCACCTGGCCGCCTTTACCGACGGCATTCGCGCCTGAGCAGGGGGCGCCCCGGACCCTGCCGATCTGTCACGGGCCGCTCGGGCGCGCAGGAAACCGACAGGTTCCGCCGGAAATTTTCCATCGCCGCCATCTTTTTTGCTAGGCTGGGGCGATGTTGTTCGAGGGGGAGTTTCCTGATGACCTGCCTGTCGCTGCGCCTGCGAATCGCAATCTCGATGGCCTTGACCGCAACCTTCGCGACGCCTGTGACCGCCGACATCCCGGCCTGGCTTGATCAGCATGTCGGAACGGACGAGGGTCAGATCGCCCCGATCGTGCTGCAGAGGGCGCGCGCGCTCTATCAGGATCAGGTGCGCGAGGCCGGCATCACCAACCCCTGCTACCTGGCCATGGATGCGACACGCCCAAGCACGTCGTCCAGCGGTGCGCCCAACCCGCGCTTTTACGTGATTTGCGAGGCCGAGGAATCCTTCCGCGCGGTGTCCTCCGGGTATGGCAGCGGCCGGTCCCTGCCGCAGGCCGATTTCTCGAACGAACGTGAATGCGCCGAGAATTTTAGCAATGCCGAAGGCTCGAACCTGACGATGGGCGGGGCCTATCTGACGGCCGAGACGCGGACATCGTTCAAAGGCTATTTCAGCGAGGCCGGTGAACGCGTGCCGTTCCACCGCACCTTTCTTCTGTTCGATGGCATGGGCGAAACCGACAATGCCCGCGAACGCGCGATTGGGGGGCACATGGCGATGTTCCTGCGCTGGCAATGTCGCTTCAGCAACCCTGACAGCCCGAATGCCGATGCCGATGGCTTTGTGCCCTATGGACGGTTGGTGAATTATACCGGCGGCCGCAGCAACGGCTGCACGACATGGTCCGAGGACGTGTCGCGAGACATCATCGACTTGGTCGAGGGGGATCCGACGACCCTCTACATCTACCCCGAGTCCCGCGACATCGCGGCGGTAGCCGAGGCCGTGGCCAACGGCGCGGCGCTGTCCGGCGAAGGACCGTATTGGAACGCCACCTGCCTCGGCGCCATCGGGACACCACGGTTCTGGCCGCGCGAAACCCTGCAACCGATCATAAACGCATGGCGGCAATCCCTGCCCCAGCAGCCGCCCCTCGAACTGCCGATCTGCCCCTGACGACCGACCGTCGGGCCGCGCGGCTGGGCCCTCGCATCGCGGGGGTCGAGGGCAGGCTCTTGGCAAATCCCCGATGCGGGCGATCCGCAATTTTCAAGGCGCGCCAGATGTCACCACCCGGACGGATGGCGCGGCACCACAGAAAACACGGCGACCGACCTTGACGCCACCCTCAAACATGACGACAGCGGGGCCGCGCCGCCCAGGTATCGCGACAGCGTCGGGCCTGGGTCCGACGCTCCGGCCCCTTGCTATGGAGACCCCCGCATGACCTTCGATCGCACCGTCAAGATCGCCCCGTCGATCCTTTCCGCCGATTTCGCCAATTTCGGGGCCGAGATCCGCGCCATCGAGCAGCAGGGCGCCGATTGGGTCCATGTCGACGTGATGGACGGGCATTTCGTGCCGAACCTCACCTTTGGCCCGCCGGCGATCAAGGCGTTCCGCCCGCATGTGAAGACCTTCATGGACGTGCATTTGATGATCGCGCCCGTCGACCCCTATATCGAAGCCTATGCCGAGGCCGGCGCGGACATGATCACCGCCCATGTCGAGGCCGGCCCCCACATCCACCGCACGCTTCAGGCGATCCGCGCGCAGGGCGTGAAATCGGGCGTGGTGCTGAACCCCGGCACACCGGCCGAGGCGATCGAGCATGTGCTCGACCTGTGCGACATGGTGCTGATCATGACGGTCAACCCCGGCTTCGGCGGTCAGAAATTCATCCATTCCGGTGTCGAAAAGACCCGCCGCGTGCGTCAGATGATCGGCGACAGGCCCATCCATATCCAGATCGACGGCGGTATCACGCCCGAGACCGCGCCCCTGGTGGTCGCGGCGGGGGCCGATGTGCTGGTGGCCGGTTCGGCCGTGTTCAAGGGCGGCTCGGTCGACACCCCCGAGGTCTATGGCCGCAACATCGCGGCAATCCGGGCGGCCGCGAACGGGGCATGAGGCGCCCCGATGCCCGCCTGACACAAAGCGGCGCGGCGGTGCCCCTGCCCCGCGCCGCGTCATTCCAGGAAAGGATCGACCATGGCCGTATCTCCGCCCGTCTGCGCCTTTGGCTGGCAAGCGCCTGATTTCGCCCTGCCGGCCACGGATGCCAAGACCTACACGCTGGCCGATATCGCGGGGCCGAAGGGCACTCTGATCATGTTCATCTGCAATCACTGCCCCTATGTGCTGGCCGTGCTGGACCGCATCCAACGCGACGCGGCCGATTTGCAGAAACTGGGCATCGGCGTCGCGGCCATCTGCTCGAACGATGCCACGGCCTATCCCGCCGACAGCTTCGACAAGATGGCGGAAATGGCCGAAACACACGGGCTTTCCTTTCCCTATCTGCATGACGAGACGCAAGAGGTCGCGCGCGCATGGGGCGCGGCCTGCACGCCGGATTTCTTCGGCCTCGATGCGACGGGCGGGCTGCAATACCGGGGACGCCTGGATGCGTCGGGGGCTCGCGCCGCCCCGCCCGACGCCCCGCGCGATTTGTTCGAGGCGATGAAACAGGTCGCGGAAACGGGCCACGGCCCGCGCGATCAGATCCCGTCCATGGGCTGTTCCATCAAGTGGACGTCCACATGACGGGTGCCATCGTTTTCGACCTTGACGGAACGCTGGTCGACAGCGCCCCCGATCTGCACGCCGCCGTCAACCGCATGCTGGCCGAGCACGGCGCCTTGCCGCTGTCTCTCGAGACGATCATCGGCTTCATCGGCAACGGTATTCCAACCCTGGTGCGCCGCGTGATGACGGCGCGGGGCCTTCCCAGCTCGCAAGAGGCGCAGATGATCCAGCGCATGCTGGCCCACTACAATGCACAGCCCGCCGATCTGAGCCGACCTTATGACGGTGTGGTCAATGCCCTGACAACGCTGAAACAGGCCGAATATGCCCTTGGCGTCTGCACCAACAAGACCCTTACCCCCGCGATCCGCATTCTCGATGCACTGGATCTGAGCCGCTTTTTCGACGTGGTGATCGGCGGCGACAGCCTGCCCGTGACAAAGCCCGATCCCGCCCCCCTATTGGCCGCCTTCGCCGAACTGGGGGCCGACCCGGCCCTGTATGTCGGGGACAGCGAGGTTGACGCGGAAACGGCCCGTCGTGCGGGCATCCGCTTTGGCCTCTTCGCAGGGGGATACCGGAAAACCCCGGTCGAGGCGTTGCCGAGCACCTTCGTCTTCGACGATTTCGCATCCCTTCCCGCGCAGGTCGACGCGCTCTCGCCGGCCTGACGCGACGCCGCCATCGCGGCAGCCGGTCAATGCCCCCGTTCCGTCCGGCCCAATACGGGCGATGCCATTACCGTCTCCGGCGCGCGTTCAGGGTGGCGACGGGGTTTTCCCCAAACGCTTCCTTGTACTGCTTGCTGAAGCGACCGTGATGCTCGATCCCGCACAGGCGGCAGACCTCGGACACGGTGCGGGGGCCATCGCGGTCGAGCAAGGCGCGCCTCGCGCGATGCAGCCTTGCCTGCGCCAACACCTGTTTCGGCGTCACGCCGCGCACTTTTCGGAATGCGGTCTGTAGCGTGCGTTCCGAGACATCAACATGTCGTGCGATATCGCGGATGCTGCCGATTTCGTCGGGTCGGTCGTAGATCAGTTCCTCGGCCGCACGTACATGGCGCAGGGCCAGTTCATGCACATGGTCCGGCATGCGGGGCAATTCGACGCCAAGGCAGGTATCGAGACATCCGTTCAGGTGTTCGACAAGAACCGTGGTCCACGCATCCGCCAGGCGTCTGTCCACCGCAAGGTCCCGCGACAATGTCAACTGCGTGGCAAGGGCGAGCGTGAGTTGGGCCAGATGCCCGTCCGCCGCCCGCGCGGCATCGCCCCAGATCATGCCACCTCGCGCCTCGACCCGTGCAAGCCGATGGCCCAGAAACTGTGGCGGCATCGAGAGGACATAGGCCTCGTACGCGTCTTGCGTCGTCGGAACGACCGTCGTTTCGCGCGTTCCGCGACCAGTCAGCAGCCAGGGCCGATCGGCACTTTCGAAGCGGGTGTTTTCGTTCGCGGTCGTCAGCGCGCCCGAGACGACGACCAAAAGGTTGGGCCGTTGCAACTCGGACACGATGACATCGTGTCCTGTCGATCTGACATAGGCCAGGCTCATCAAACCGATATCGCCAATGGCTACGATGGCACGCCCATTTTCCGGATCATGCAGATCCAGGGCCGTTTTCCCCGTGAACTGGCGCCGCGAAAGCCTCGATTGGTCGGCGGCGTAATAGGCACTCAGGCGGAATGCCCCCACGCCCCTTGGAACCTGACTGTGCGCGCTTTCACCCGGCGCGTCCGCAGACGCCCAGTCCAGCGGGTTTGGCGCATGCGATGTAGCATTGAGCATGTTTGATGGCCGTAATCGGATATCCGCTGCGGTTTCTGGATAGACAGATTGCCGTTTGATCGCAATCCTTGTCTCAAACGGGCGGCAAGGACCGGACCCGTCGCCGAGTCGGCGCGCGGATGACGGTAACGACACACACGGCGCGCGGCCTTGGAAAACCATGGCGGCAGTCGGAAGCGGCCCTTTCGAAGCCAGGACCACACCTGGCCCATAACTGAACCTGACACAGGGAGTTTGACATAATGAACAGGGTGCTCAGTGCCGGTTTGGCACTATTGCTTTCGGCCTCGGCGGCCTTGGCTCAACCCATGTCTGGACGGCATCACGTTGATTTCGCGGGTTGGACGGGAACGGCGATCGACGGGGAGATCGTCGGGCGCGATTTTGACCGCTATGAGTTGCAAGGCGTGGCGGGGAACACGCTGACCATCCGCCTGAACACGCCGCATACCGGCACCTATTTCAATGTCTACACGCCGGGCAACGGCCCCGGCGACGAAGCGCTTGCCAACAGCAGCCTGATCGGCGGCCCGGTTCTGGACCTCAACCAGTTTTCGGGCACGCTTCCCGAGACGGGCATCTACGAGGTCGTCGTCTACATGGTGCGCGCCGCCGCGCGGCGGGACGAAGCGGCCCCGTACTCCATCGAGTTCGACATGCTGCAACCCACCGATGCCGACGATCCGGATGCGGCCTTGCGCTACTACCAGGTGCGCACACGCTCGCGCGGAGGGCATCTGAACGTGCACACGGGCCCGTCGGTCGATGCGCCCCGTGTCGGGCGCTACGACAACGGCGCCGTCCTGCGTGACATCGGCGGCTGCGAACAGAATGGCGGTCGCGACTGGTGCGAGGTGATGGCCTATGACGGCGGGCTTGCCGGCTTTGTCGCGCGCGAGTTCCTGGCGCCGGTGTCGCGCCATCACGGGGCTGCGCCGGTGACGCCGCCGCGCCGCGGTTCCGCCCTGCCCCAAACGCCGCCGACCCCCACGCGCGCGGGCATCACGACCACGTCGGACTGGTTCCATGTGCATCTGGCCAACCCGGGCGGGCATCTGAATGTGCATGCCGAGCCCTCCACGGCCTCGGTCCGGGTCGGGCGCCTGCCCGACGGCGCGGATCTGCGCAATATCGGCGGCTGCCTGATGTCGGCCGGCCGGACCTGGTGCGACGTGATGCAGGCCGGCGGCGGTGTCTCGGGCTGGGTCGCAGCGGACTACCTGCGCGACGGCCATCCCCCGGCCGCAACCATGACGACGCGCACCGGCGCGCCGCGCCCGGTCACGACCGACTTTGCCGATGGCATGGCGGGCGGACCCGACTGGTGGCAGGTCGACCTCAACCGGTCGGGCAGCGCGCTGCGCGTCCACACCCGGCCTTCCACCCATGCGCCCATCTTTGCGCGCTTCCATGACGGTGCGACCCTGCGCAACGCGGATGGGTGCCGGATGAGCGAGGGGCGGCGCTGGTGCTACGTCAGCTCGGTCTCGGGCGATGTCACGGGCTGGGTCGCGGGCGACTTCCTGCGCGAAGGGTCGGCCCCCGGCGTGGCGACCCATCTGCCGACCCCGGTGCCGCAGGCCCCTGTTGCGCCGACCGCTCCAGCCGCGCCGACGCCGCAGGCCCTTGGACCGGCCTATGATACGACGGGCGCGATCACCTGCTATGCCGACCGCGATGCAGGCATGTCCGAGTGCAGCTTTGGCGCCGTGCACGAAGGCTCGGGCAACGGCTATCTCCAGATCACCGAGGGCGGATATGGCGGCCGGACGATCACCTTCGAGGCCGGTGTTCCCGCCTATTTCGATCAAAGCCAGGCCGATGGCGACATCACGATGAACGTGTCTCGGCAGGGCGATCTGTGGATCGTCTTCATCGGCGACGCGCGCTTCGAGATCCCGGTGTCGCTGTTCCAGCCGCACCAGGACATGGGCGTGGCCACCCAGCTGCCGCTGGCGCCGCCACCGATGGAGGAGGATGCCACCGTGCCGGGCACCACCTTCAACGCCACCGCGCAGATCCCCTGCGTGCGTGACCGCGATGCCGCCGAGGCCATGTGCGAGGCCGGCGTCGTCCGCGAAGGCGGTGGCAGCGGCTACATCCAAGTGTCCTGGCCCGAGGGCGGCAGCCGCGTCATCTACTTCCAGAACGATCGCCCGCACCACTACGACCAGGCCGAGGCCGATGGCGGCGCCGAGATGAGCGTCACGCGGAACGACCGCGACGAGTTCATCGTCTTCGTGGGCGAGGCGCGCTTCGTGATCCCCGAAGCCTTGATCACCGGCGGCTGACCTTTGCCCGTACCGATCCGCCGGGCGCCCGCGCCCGGCGGACCCACACATCCCTTCACGCGAACAGAAAGCTCAAACCCCATGTTGACACGTTCTGCCCTCGCCGCGCTCGCCCTGACGCTTGCAGCGCCCGTTCCCGCCCAGGCCCAGGCCGATATCGGCTCGATCCTCGACCAATGCGCCAACACCGCGCGCAGTTTCTTCAATGCCAACGGTGCCCAGACCAACATGCGCTACAACGGCGCCCGCGTGGACGGCACCGAAACGGTCGGCGGCGAGATCTACCTCAATGGTCGCGCGCCCTACATCGCCTGTGCCTTCAGCCGCGGCAGCCTGCGGATGACCGAGTTCTTCGTCGACGGCGATGACCAGTCCTCTTTCGTGACGGCCAGCGGCGGCACCTCGAGCATGCCGGTCTTCGCCGCGCAATGCCCGCAAGGCAACACCATCGACGCGGACCGCTACGGCACCGTGCGCGTCAACGGGTCGGTGGCCAGCGTGACCGTCTTCAACCGCAACTACTTCGAGGTCTACGCCCGCGGCATCACCTATTCGATCAGCCAGAACGACGATGGCAGCGGCCTGCAGGTCAGCTACCAGCCGCCGGGCAGCGCGGGCGGGTTCTGCGAGATCACGGCCAGCGGCTCCGGTGGCGGATCGGGCGGCGGCGGCACGGCCAGCGGCACGCCCGGGGCGGGCGAGACGGATACCGTCAGAGTTCAATTCGACCGGGGCGCCAGTGGCACCGAGCTCAGCGACAACCTGCCCCCCGGCGCCAGCCGCCGCTACGTGCTCGGCGCGGGCGACGGCCAGTTCCTTTACGTGCGCGTCGCGCCGTGGAGCGGATCGCTGGACTACCAGATCTTCAACCCCGACGGGTCGTTCCTGCAAGACATGGTCCCCTCCCGGCAGGAGCACCGCGGCCAGCTTTGGCAGGACGGCGATCACGTGGTCGAGGTGATCAACCGCACCAACCAAACCGTGCCCTACAACGTCATTTTCGGCATCGAGTGATCGGGCCGCGCCATGATCGACACCCAAAGGAGACCCAAGATGAACACCAAGATGACACTGGCCGCAGCGACGGTCGGGATGTTTGCACTGACCGGATGCGTTGACATGGGCGGCGGCATGGGCACGGATCCCGGCCCCGGCAACTCGGCCGAGGCCGACGCACGGGCCGCCTGTGTGCGTGATACGCGCGCCACGACAGGAAACCCCGATGTGCGGGTCCAAAGCTCGTCCTTCTCCGAAGCCGGCACCGAGGTCATCATGCTGGTCGGCGGCACAGGCACATGGCGCTGCATCGCCTATCGCGACGGCACCACCACCGGCATCATGTCGATGACCAACGAAGGGTTCCTCTGACATGACGCTCCGCACGGACCCGGGGTCCCTCGTCTCCGGGGCCGTGCACCTTCACCGGCATCAGTGAGGGCCACGGATGGGCCACCGCATCTGCAGAACCCTGATGATCGTCCTGATCCTGCTTTACCTGGCGGCCTTGGCCATCGGGCTGATCGGCACCTATGGCTGGTTCGGCCAGGACCGCGACCCGCTGTCCTGGGTCTTCATCCTGCCCCTCGGCCTTCCCTGGGTCCTGATGCTGGACGGCGCTGGTGACACGGCGGCGCCGGTGCTTGTCGCCCTCACCCCGCTGCTCAACATCGCCATCCTCTGGGGCCTATGCCACTTCATGAAAGGACGCTCCGCATGACCTTCGACATCGCCCATGCCCTGGTGACCTGCGTCCTGATCTTCCTGACAATCATCGGGATGGAACGGGCGGGTCTTTATGTCCCCCACAAGAAAGGCGGCCCGCGGTTCAGCTGGCCCCTACTCCTCGCGATCTTCGTGGTCGTCCTGATCTTCAACCTCATCTGGCCATAGGGCCGGACATACAAGAAAGGCACGCGTCATGGGACGTATTCTTTTCGGCATCATCGGCCTGATCCTGGGCCTGATCGGCGGCGCGCTGTTCGGCGGCGCGATCCTGGGCGGGTCTGCGGCCGGCATCGGGATCGCGACCGGCATGACGACCGGCGTTTGCGCCACCGTCATCGCCGCCAGCGAAGAGGGTCTTCTGACCGACGAGCAGGTGGAACAGGTCATGGCCCGCGCCGCGACCGATCTGGGCGGAACCATGGACGCCACGCCCGAGGCGACAACCGTCGCGCAATGCGAGGCGTTCATGCAGGAGCTGATGAGCGAGAGCGACACCTGACGCGGCACACTTTCGGAGGGACGCACATGAAAACCGACCGCAGAACCGTCACCTTGTCGCTGGCCGCGGCCCTCGGGCTGCCGGTCATGCCGATCTGGGCGCAGCAGGACCAGGAGGTCGTGTTTGACATCGCCAACATGCTGCCCGGCGATTTCACCTGGCACCCCGAGCGAGAGCCGCAAGGCGCCGTCGCGGTCATCTGCTCGATCCCCGAGCAGCGCGTGCATGTCTACCGCAATGGCATCCGCATCGGCGTCTCGACCTGTTCCACCGGGCGGCCCGGGCATGAAACGCCCACGGGCGTCTTCACCGTGCTGCAAAAAGACGCCGACCACCGCTCGTCGACCTACAACAACGCGCCGATGCCGAACATGAACCGCCTGACCTGGGGCGGCATCGCGCTTCATGCCGGAAACCTGCCCGGCTATCCGGCCAGCCATGGCTGCATCCGCCTGCCCTTGGAATTCTCGGAACACCTGTTCGAGGTGACCCATATCGGCACGCCCGTCATCATCTCGGGCGCGCGCAATGACCCGTGGGAGCTGATCCACCCCGGCCTCGTGCTCAGCGGCCTTGCCGAAAACGACATGGAGGATGCCGTCGCCGGTCTCGACCAGAGGTCGCATCCCGCCGATTGGACCGACGGTACCGACTACCCCGTGACCGCCATTCTGGCCACCCGCGAGGATCGCAAGATCATCCTCATGCAAGATGGTCGAAAGGTTTATGAAGGCAGCATCGAGGTGATCGACGATCGTCCCTTCGGCGAACACGTCCTCGTCATGCAGGGGACGCGCGACACCGGCCTGCACTGGACGGGCCTCACTCACCACCCGGACCCGGACCACCCGCTCTGGCCGGAAGAACAAGTCCTGAACCGGCTGCGCGTGCCGGCCGAGTTCTCAACGCTTCTGACCAGCAGATTGCACCCCGGTCTCGTGATGGTCGTCTCGGACCTCGCCGCAACGCCAGACCGTCAATCCGGCCGCGACTTCGTCATCATGACCGGCGCGTTGCTGACATCCCCGATTCCCCCGATGAACCCGAGGCAGATGCCGACCGAATGACCGATGCGCGTCAGGAAGAGCGCCTCCGGGCAGCTTTTGCCGGGACGCGCGCCCTGACGTCACTCACACCAGAAGCCGGGGTCGCGGAACCCATCCACGATCCACCTTGCCCCCTGCTGCACGGCTGTCAGGGTGTACAGGCATTCCTGTGAATAGGGAACATATGTCGTGCTGGTGCCGTAGGCGGTGGCGTATCCACCAGATCCAAAAACCGTTGCCGTGGTGGGCGAGGTCATCGGCATGACCCCCGATGACGTCATCCGCCACTGATAGGCCCGACGACCATCTTCGAGGTCCAGAACGATGGCTGGCGGGCCATAGTCCAGAATCGGTTCCTGGATGGACCCACCCACATAGGATTCCATGATTTGACTGGCGCAGCCTGAAAGAAGAAAAGCAGCTGCAAACACGATCGATACGCGACGCACGACACACTCCGTTACTCTCTACTGAGCGCAGTCTGCCATTTTTTGATCTGGAAACAAGGGCTTGACAAAAGACGCGACCATCTGTGCGCTTTGCGAGGCAAAGGCGGGGACGCACGCCCCGCTTGATCTATAGATCGAATGGATTTCACGGACGTGCGGTTTTGGGTGGCGGAGACGAAGGGATTCGAACCCTCGAGACGGTTTCCCGCCTACTCCCTTAGCAGGGGAGCGCCTTCGACCACTCGGCCACGTCTCCGTCGACCCTGATACGCAGCAATGCCCTGAGGTGCAAGCGGGTTCCGCGGGCTTGGGAGATCGGGCGGAATCGGCAGCGGCCGGCGTGGCCCTGTAATGGGACGACCTGCATGCCTACGGGTCAGGGCATGGCGCCGTGGCCCCGAGGGCCCGCACCGGCGATATGGGCTGGGGCCCGCCGTGCCACCCTGTGCAGCATTGCCGCGGACGGGCGTGAACGCGCGGTTTACAGCCGGGGGAAAACGGGCGTTAAGTGGGTGCCGCAATCGGCAATCCCAAGGACGGGCAGGACAGATGAACGGTCGGACATGGCCATATCGCCGGCGCGGGTGTCAGGCTTTTTCCCGGCGGCTTGCCCGTTTGGCGGTGCAAGTCTGCGCGGTGGCCGTCATCGCCGTGCCGCCGGGCGCGCGCGCGGCGCAGGCGCAGGGGGACGTGCCAGCCATCGCGTTCGAAGACCGCTCGGACCGCCTGCACCTGCCCGACCGCGACGGTGTTCGACGGCCCTTCACCGGCGAGGCTTTCGCACTCGTGATCGGCGATATGGGGGGGCGGCCCCTGCCCGACCTTTACCTCAATCACCACCACCGCTGGATCCCGGCCGCCGCCACCTTCCCCGATGCGCATGTCATCCTCGACCCGGGCCACGCAAACGGCCCGACCGGATGGCAGACCCTGACCGCCTGGGACCAGCATGGCGCGGTGCTGATCGACATCGACGGCGATGGAGACCGCGATATCGTCGAAGCCAGCGGCGGCAACCTCGCAGAGGCGACATGGGAGCACCGCGACCGGACATCCAACCGGGTGTTTCGCAACACACCCGACGGTTTCATCGATGAAAACATCGCCGCCGAGCTTGGGCTGTCTCACGAGTTAGGCAGAACCTATGCGGTGACGGCGCTCCATCTCGGCGGGCGGCTTGGCCTGATCTTTGGCGTTTTGCCACGGCCGGACACGCGGTACCCGACGGCCCTCTACGTCCAGCAAGATGACGGCAGCTTCGCGCCCGAGCCCGAACGGTTTCGCGTGGGCCACCGCACCGGGATGGTGGCCAGCATCGCGACCTACCGGCTGGCCATACCGGGCTTCTTCGATGACGACGACACGATCGACCTGATCCTGTCGCAGAACGCGTGGCCGCCGCATACCGTACTGTTTCGCGGCACGCCGGATGGGTATTTCATCACCACCGGCGAAGACCTGATGCCAAGCTGGCCGACCGATGGTGTCGCCGTGCCGGGCGTGGCCGCGGCGCCGGATCGTGTGTGGCTGACCCAAAGGAACCGCCGCCTTGCGCCGTGGTACGATACCGTTCTGGTCTGCTGCACCGACACGGCCGCGACCGGGTGGCAGCCGTTTGACGGCCCGGCGCCCGGTGCGGCCTCCTACGGGGTGACACGGGGGGATTTCGATAATGACATGGACGTGGACGTCATGTCCCTGGTCCAGGATGACAGCGGCGGCTGGGGCCTGATCTTTTGGGAAAACGACGGCGCAGGGCGGTTTCGGGCCCATCGCCTGCCCCATGGGGGCGCGGCTGCGCCGATCGGCATCACCAGCGGCGATCTTGACCTCGATGGCACGCTCGACCTTGTGATCGGTGACGCGGGCGGAACCGAGCGGTCGTCCTACACGCTGCTCATGGGGCGCGCGCCGGCTGGAAATTGGCTACAGATCGACTTGCGCGATCCGTGGTCGCTGGATGGGCTAGGCGCGCGCATCCGTGTCACGGCAGGCGGGCAGGTGCAGACGCTCGGCCAAACGGGCGGGGGCCATTGGGCCGCACAGGATCACGTGCGCCTGCATGTAGGTCTGGGCCGGCAGGACCAGGTAGCGCTCGAGGTGTCATGGCCCGATGGCACCACCACGCGCCATGCCACGGCGGCAAACCGCCTTGTGACCCTGACGCATCCCGGCGTTTCCGCCGACTGATCCGGCGCGATCGCGCGTCAGGCGTTGAACAGGAAATGCAGGACGTCGCCGTCCTTGACCTCGTACCCCTTGCCCTCGACCCGCATCTTGCCGGCATCCTTGGCGGCCTGTTCGCCGCCCAGGCTGACGAAGTCGTCATAGGCGATGGTTTCGGCCCGGATGAACCCGCGTTCGAAATCGCCGTGAATGACGCCGGCGGCCTGCGGGGCCATGGTGCCGCGCCGGATGGTCCAGGCGCGGGCCTCCTTCGGGCCGACGGTGAAGTAGGTTTCAAGGCCCAGCAGGTCGTAGCCCGCGCGGATCAACCTATCGAGGCCGGCCTCCTGCAGGCCCAGTTCCTCAAGGAACATCTGCGCCTCGTCCGGATCCAGCTGGCTGATCTCTTCCTCGATCTTGGCCGAGATCACCACATGACCGGCCCCCTGCTCGGCCGCCATCGCGGCGACCTTGTCCGACAGGGCGTTCCCCGTCGCCGCCTCGCCCTCATCGACGTTGCAGACATAGAGCACCGGCTTGGTGGTCAGCAGTTGCAGCCCTTTCCACGCCTTTGAGTCCTCGGCGTCCACATCCACGAGACGGGCAGGCTTGCCCTCTTCCAGCATGGCCTTGGCCTCTTTCATCAGGCGTTCCTGCTGGACGGCTTCCTTGTCGCCACCGCGCACCTTGCGCACGATGTTCTGCAGACGCTTTTCGATCGACTCGAGGTCGGCCAGCATCAGTTCCGTCTCGATCGTTTCGGCATCCTCGACCGGGTCGACGCGCCCCTCGACATGGGTGACGTCGTCATCCTCGAAACAGCGCAGCACATGGGCGATGGCGTCGACCTCGCGGATGTTGGCGAGAAACTGGTTGCCCAGGCCCTCGCCCTTGGACGCGCCTTTCACCAGGCCCGCGATGTCGACGAAGGTCATGCGCGCCGGAATGATCTGCTTGGACTTGGCGATCCCGGCCAATCTGTCCAGCCTTGCATCGGGGACCGCAACCTCGCCCACATTGGGCTCGATCGTGCAAAAGGGAAAATTGGCGGCCTGCGCGGCGGCCGTCTTGGTCAGCGCGTTGAACAAGGTGGATTTGCCAACATTCGGCAGCCCCACGATTCCGACCTTGAACCCCATCTCTCGACCTCATGCCTTGGAAATTCGCCGCCTTCTACGGCGCGCGGGCGCGCGGGGCAACCGAATGTGCTAGACTGGCAGCGCCAACAGGAGATCGCCCATGCATGTCACGCCCTATCTGTTCTTTCCCGGCACCTGCGAGACGGCCCTGACCTTCTATGCCGAGATGCTGGGCGCATCGCCGCCCGAGATCCTGCGTTTCGCCGATATGCCGGCCGAGGACCGCGCCAACATGCCGGGCGTGGCCGACGCGACGGTCATGAACGCAACGCTGCGCCACGGCGATCTCGAGATCCTCGCCTCGGACGGCGGACCGGGGGACGAGGCGGGCATGGCCGGCGCCTCGCTGCACCTTGCGATGGACAGCGTGGCCGAGGCGCACCGCGTCTTTCACGCGCTGGCCGATGGCGGAGAGGTCGGCATGCCGATGGGCGCAACCTTCTGGACGCCGGCATTCGGCACGGTGCAGGACCGCTTCGGCATCCGGTGGATGGTGTCGGTCGAAGAGGGTGTCGTGGCCTGATCCCTCACGCCCCATTGATTTCCCGGCCCCTTTGCCCCAAACCCGTCTGCGGTATTTCCAAGGGGGTCCCCATGACACGTATCGACGACACCTTCGCGCGGCTGCGGGCCGAGGGGAAAAAGGCCTTTGTCGCCTATGTCATGGCGGGCGATCCCGACTACGACACCTCGCTTGAGGTGGTGCGCGGCCTGCCCGCCGCCGGTGTCGACATCATCGAACTGGGCATGCCCTTTACCGATCCGATGGCCGATGGCCCCACGATCCAGTTGGCCGGCCAGCGCGCGCTGGAAGGCGGGCAGACGCTGGAAAAGACGCTGCAGATCGCCCGCGAATTGCGCAAGGGTGACGACACGACCCCGATCGTGATGATGGGCTATTACAACCCGATCTATTCGCGCGGCGTGGACAAGTTCCTGACGGACGCGAAAGAGGCCGGGATCGACGGGTTGATCGTGGTCGACCTGCCCCCCGAGGAAGACGACGAGTTGTGCATCCCGGCGCAAAAGGCCGGGCTGAATTTCATCCGGCTGGCCACGCCCACGACCGATGACAAGCGACTGCCCAAGGTGCTGCAGAACACCAGCGGCTTTGTCTATTACGTCTCGATCACCGGGATCACCGGCGCGGCCGAGGCGCAGGCCGCCGAGGTCGCCCCCGAGGTCGCGCGCATCAAGGCCCAGACCGACCTGCCCGTGATCGTCGGTTTCGGCATCAAGACGCCCGCCTCGGCCGAGGGCATCGCCAGTATCGCGGATGGCTGCGTCGTCGGCTCGGCCATCGTGGGCGAGATCGCGGCCGGCAAATCACCCGCCGAGGTGCTGGACTTCGTCAAGGGGCTGGCCGACGGCGCGCACCGGGCCTGACGCCGACATTCGGTCGCGGACGCCACAATGGACAGGGGGACGCTCGGGCGGTAAGAAAAACAAACCAATTTCCGCGGACTGGGGGAGGCCGCCATGCCCGTCATCACCGAAATCGAAGACCTGCGCCGCATCTACCGCCGCCGCGTGCCCAAGATGTTCTACGACTACGCCGAGTCGGGCAGTTGGACGGAACAGACCTTCCGCGAGAACACATCGGATTTCGAAGAAATCCGCCTGCGCCAACGCATCGCCGTGGACATGGCCGGGCGCTCGACCGCCACGCAACTGGTGGGCGAGGACGTGGCGATGCCCGTCGCGCTGGCCCCCGTCGGCCTGCTTGGGATGCAATCGGCCGATGGTGAGATCAAGGCCGCCCGCGCCGCCGAGCAGTTCGGCGTGCCCTTCACGCTGTCCACCATGTCCATCTGTTCGATCGAAGACGTCGCCAGCCACACCTCGAAACCGTTCTGGTTTCAGGTCTACACGCTGAAAGACGACGACTTCATGAAGCGTCTCTTTGCCCGCGCAAAAGAGGCCAAATGCTCGGCGCTGGTCATCACCGTGGACCTTCAGGTCATGGGTCAGCGTCACAGGGACGTGAAAAACGGCCTGTCCGCCCCGCCGAAACTGACGCCGGCCTCGATCGCAAACCTGGCGACCAAGGTGCCGTGGGGCCTCGAGATGCTACAGACCAAGCGGCGCTTTTTCGGCAATATCATCGGCCATGCAAAGGGGGTGAAAGACCCTTCCTCGCTCGGGTCGTGGACGGCCGAGGCGTTCGACCCGTCGCTCGACTGGGCGCGGATCAAGCAGTTCCGCGACTGGTGGGACGGCCCCGTGATCCTCAAGGGCATCCTCGACGAGGAGGATGCCAAACAGGCCATCAATGTTGGCGCCGATGCCATCGTCGTCTCGAACCATGGCGGGCGGCAACTGGACGGTGCGCTCAGCTCGATCCGCATGCTGCCCCGGATCATGGATGCCGTCGGCGACAAGACCGAGGTGCATCTCGACAGCGGCATCCGCTCGGGCCAGGACATCCTCAAGGCCGTCGCCCTGGGGGCCAAGGGCACGATGGTGGGCCGCGCCTTTGTCTATGGGCTGGGCGCCATGGGGCAGGAGGGGGTGAAAAAGTCGCTCGACGTCCTGCACAAGGAACTCGACACGACCATGGCGCTGTGCGGCGAACGCGACGTGAAGGACCTTGGGCGGCACAACCTGCTGATGCCCGAGGATTTCGAAACGCGCTGGCGCTGATCTGCCTTTGAGGGGCGAGGGGCATCGTCCATTGTCCTCGGACCAATGGCGGACAAGGGACAATCCCTCGCGCTCCCCGGAGTATTTCACCCAAGAAGAAGAGTTGTCGCTACAGGGGTCGCGCGGCTGCGCGCAACCGTGGCAACAGCATCAGTGGCACGATCAGGAGCAATGCGGCGCCCACGGCAAAGGCCGCACGCAGCCCGAACCCTTCGGACAGAAAGCCCATCAGCGGCGGTCCGATGAAAAAGCCGAAATACCCGATCATCGCGGCCCGCGACACGGCCAGCGTGCGCCGCTCGGGCGCGGCATGGACACCGGCGAGGGCAAGGGCCAGCGGCGCCACCACCGACACGCCCAGCCCCAATAGCCCAAAGCCGAGATAGGCAATCAACGGCGCCGGGGCCGCGGCGGCGATGACCAGCCCGGCCGCCGCCAGCATCGCGGCGCCCCGCAGCACCGCCATCTCGCTGCCGCGCAGGGTCACCATCTGCCCCAGCAGCCGCCCGACCCCCATCGTCAGGCCCAACATCGCGGGGCCGAGGGCGCCCTCGGCCGCGCCGCCACCCAGGGTCCGCTCGACATGCAGGGCCGACCACCCCTCGGTCGCGTTCTCGACGAAAAAGGCGATCAGCACGACGAAGCCCGCAATCCAGGCATGCCGACCGACATCGGCCCCGGCTGACCTGCGGGGCCTCGCCCGCCGAATGGGCGACAGGGCGCGGCCATGTGAAGGCCGCCAGCATCAGCGTCACGGCCGCGATCAGGACGAACCAGAGCGCAGGCGACAGCGCCGCCTCGCGGGCGATGCCGGTCAGGGCCGCACTGGCGGCGTAGGCAAAGGAATAGCAGGCATGGTTGAGGTTCATCAGCGCCATGTCATGCCGCGCCTCGAGCCGTGCGATCCGCGCATTGGCAAGGATGTCGGCCAAACCCGTCGTCATGCCCACCGCCACCATGGCGATGCTGAACAAGACGACGCTCGCCGCCCAACCCAGCGGGGCGGCCGCGGCCGCCATCGCGATGACCGACAGAACCAGCCCCGCACGCGGCAGCCGGGCGTCGAGGCGCGGCGCCATCGCCATCGCGATCAGCGCCCCACCGGACGAAGCCAGAAGGATCATGCCGAACAGGGCGTCGCCGGCTCCGATCCGCGCCTTGAGGTCGGGGATATAGGCCGCCGTGCCGCCCCAGAAGACCCCGATCGCGGCCAAGGCGGCGATCGGCGCCCGCGACAGGATCGCGGCGGTCAACAGGGCGGACAGGCGGGTCACCCCGCCGCTACCCCGCCCGGTTCGGACGGGCAAGCCCCCCGATATCTGCGCCATGGCGACGGGCGGCCGTTTTCCTCTGGCCAAAAGCGGGATTCGGCGCTAACAGGGCGCCTTCATCGGGGCCGACACCCTTGGAGGCGGCCCCCTAACCTATGGAGATATAGCTATGGCTGGTGAGATTCCTGATCTTATCGCTGAGGCACGGACGGGGACAGGCAAGGGGGCCGCTCGTCAAGCTCGCCGTGATGGCATGGTGCCCGGTATCGTGTATGGCGGCGGCGCCGATCCGCTTCCGATTCAGCTCCCCTTCAACGTGCTGCTGAAGCGCCTCAAGCAGGGCCGGTTCCTGTCGACGCTGTTCAACCTCAAGGTCGAGGGTCAGGACGATGTGCGCGTGATCTGCCGCGGCGTTCAGCGCGACGTGGTCAAGGACCTGCCGACGCATGTCGATTTCATGCGCCTGCGCCGCACCTCGAAGGTCAACCTGTTCATCCCCGTCGAAGTGATCGGCGAGGAACAGGCCCCCGGCCTGAAAAAGGGTGGCGTGCTGACGATGGTCCGCCCCGAGGTCGAACTGGTCGTGACGGCGGGCGACATTCCCGATCACATCACCATCGACGTGTCGAGCCGCGAGATCGGCGACGTGATCCACATTTCGGACGTGACGCTGCCCGAAGGCGCCAAGCCGACGATCGACCGTGATTTCGTGATCGCCAACATCACGGCCCCGTCGGGCCTGGTCAGCTCGGAGAATGCCGCCGAGGACGAAGCCGAGGAGGCCCCCGCAGAAGAGGCATAAGCCCATCTGCCTGCCCTTTCGCGCACCGATCGAACGCCGCCCCAATAGCCGGGCGGCGTTTTTTCATGCGCCTGTGTCGGCCTCGCCCCAGACCTTGCGAAACCCCAGGATCTTGCGGCTGGACACCACGGGGTCATAGGTCATGCCCATGGCGGACATGGCGTCGACGATTTTCTTGATCGTGGCGGGGCCATATTGCCGCGGATGCAGTTCCATCGCGCAAAAGCGCAGCGGGCATTTCCACGGGCGGTCAAAGAAACCCGCTTCGGCCCCTTCGACATCCATCAGCACGACATGGGGGCGATGGGCCCTGATCAGGTCGTGAAAACCGATCAGCGGCACCTCGACCTGCCGCCCGCCCCGCGCCCCCAGGCGCGACCCGGTGAAACCCTCGGAAATGTGGAAGCAGACGGTTTCGTCTTCTTCTGCCTGGCCGGCGACGGCCCCGTGCAGCAGGCTAACCCCGCTGCACCCGTTTCGGGAAAGGTTGCCCTCGATCACGGGCAGAAGATCGGGGTTCGCCTCGACCGACAGAACATGCTCGGGCGCCGTGCGCTGCGCCGCGAGCGTCGCCACATAGCCAAGCCCCGTGCCCAGTTCCAGAACGCGGAACCCAGATTTCACACAGCGATCGGCGGCGCGCGCCTCGTCGGCCTCGTAACTGCCGGCGCGCAGCTTCTCGACAATCTCGGCCGAGGCCAGGCCCGCCGGCACCACGAGATCGACACCGTTGATGTGAAAGGCCAGCGTATCGCCCACCCGGCCCGAATGCTGCATGTCACCTGTCATGGCGAACGCCTTAGCCGCTGACCATGGCGAAATCGCGGCACTCAGGCCGTCCCGCCGCCGGGTACCGTCACGCCCAGATCATCGGGGCCCAGACGCAGCAGGGTCTTGCCCGCACTCATCCCCGATGCGTAGGCGGCAATGGCGGCCTCGGCCTCGTCCAGCGGGGCGATGCGGGCCACCGTGCTTTCGGCAAACCCGTCGCGCAACCCGTTCGTCGCCGCGCGCATATGCAGGAGGATCTCGGGAAGGGTCTTGCGCGGCAACCATTTCGACAGCCAGAAGCCGCGGATCGTGACCTCTTTGAAGATCAGCGTGCCAGGATGGACCGAGACCGCCTTTTCGGCCAACGCCCCGTAGACGAGGATCTCGGCTTGCGGGCGCAACGCCTCGGTCAGGCGATAGGTCATGGCGCCGCCCACGGCATCAAAGGCCATCCGGCAGCGCAGCGTCTTGCACAGATCGGCCAGTTCGGCGTCGAAATCGGGGGCCGTCTCGTTCAGGACATAGCGCGCCCCCTCGGCCCGCAGGGCCTCGACCTGCGCCTGTTTGCGCACCACGTTGATGATCTTGAGGCCCTTGTCCCTGGCCCGGCGGCGGATCATGCGCCCCAATTGGCCGCCCGCGGCCGTACTGATGGCCGACCAATGCCCGCCGCGCCGCGCCAGCGAGATCAACGCGATCGCCGTCAGCGGGTTGACCGCCGACATCGCCCCCGCGCCCAAGGGCACCTGCTTGGGCAAGGGCACACAGGCGGTGACCGGCACGACCGCATATTCGGCCCACATTCCCCCCTGCCCCGAGGCACAGGCCACCTTGCGCCCCATCAGGTAGCGCCCCATCAGGCCCGGTGCCGCCGCGACGACCGTGCCCGCCGCCTCGAGGCCCGGGATCAACGGATAGGGGGCGGTGATGCCGTATTGCCCCTTGAGCGTCATCAGGTCGGACGGATTGACCGGCGAGGCCGCCAGACGCACCAGAACCTCGCCCGGGCCGGGGCGCGGCACTGGGCGCATGTCCAGCGACAGCGCATCCGGCGCGTTCAGCACAAGGGCGCGCATCTGGTGTGGCAGGTCGCTCATCGGGGGCCTCCGGTTGTCGCAACGGGCGTCTGCGCGGCAGTCTGGCACAGGCCGGGCCGCGCATCCACTTGGCAAATGGCCCTGTGGCTGGCATCACCCTGCGCAAGCGACGGGAGAGGTGGCCATGAAACTCTGGGTGGGTCTCGGAAATCCGGGGCGGAAATACGCAGGCAACCGGCACAATATCGGTTGGATGGCCGTCGAGCGGATCGCCGAGGATCACGGCTTTGCCCCATGGCGGTCCAAGTTCCAGGGCAGCGTCACCGAAGGCGTGCTGGACGGCGAAAAGGTGATCCTGTTGCGGCCCGAGACCTTCATGAACCTCTCGGGGCAGTCGGTGGGTGAGGCGATGCGGTTCTACAAGCTGACGCCGGATGACGTGACGGTGTTTCACGACGAGTTGGACCTTGCCCCCGGCAAGGTGCGGGTCAAACAGGGGGGCGGCCCTGCGGGCCACAACGGCCTGCGCTCGATCCACCAGCATATCGGCGAGGCGTATCGGCGCATCCGGCTGGGGATCGGCCATCCCGGCCACAAGGATCGAGTCGCGGGCTATGTTCTGTCGGATTTCGCCAAGGCCGATCAGACCTGGCTGGACGATGTGCTGCGCGGCGTCTCGGACGGCGCGGCGGCCCTTGCCGGCGACGATACCGGCCGGTTCCAGAATGCCGTCGCCCTGCGCACCGCGCCGCCGCGATCCTCGACATCCAGCGCGACACCGCCCAAGGCGCGTGACACGGCAGACAAGGCGGCCACCCCGCCCCAGGACGACACCCGCACGCCCCCTTCAAAAGCTGGTGGATCGCTTCAAATGACCGCCGAGAGGGTGCGCGGCGCCTTTCGCAGCCAGGGCATAAGCTGCGACATGCTGGGCTCACCCTTCATGGGGCGGCTGATGCCGCTGATTGCGGCGCGGCTTGACGACACGACAGCGGTCGGGGCGCGTGTGCTGTCCTGGCCCGGCGATATCGGGCCGGCGGGCCAATCCATCCCCTTGCGTCTGACCGGCGCCCTGCATGGCCTTGTTCTGGAGGGGCTCGACGACGCCCTCGTGGCGACCTACCCCCCGAACGCGGTCGATGACGACACGCTTTGGCGGGCCGTTCACGGCGCGATGACACGACACGAGGCGCGTCTGATGGCCTGGCTGGACCAGTTCCCGCAAACGAACGAGGTGCGCCGCGCCGCCGCCCTGCTGCCGGCGCTTTGGCATCTCGACGATGTGTATGGCCTGCCCCTGATCCTGTCCGAGGCCGGGGCGAGTGCCGGCCTGAACCTGTCGCTCGATCGGTTCCGCCTGCAGGCCCCCGATGAGGCCGGCGGCCCCGCCGACAGCCCGGTGCACCTGGCCCCCCAGTGGCGCGGCACGGCCCCGCCTCGCGCCCGGACGTTGCACGTCACGGACCGCGCCGGGGTCGATCGCAACCCGCTGGACCCGCACGACCCCGCCGATGCGCTGCGGCTGATGGCCTATCTCTGGCCGGATCAGCCGCACCGCCTGAGCCTTACGCGCGGGGCCATCGCGCTGGCCGGTCCCGCCCCGCAGGCGGGCGATGCCGCCGGATGGCTGGCCGCGCGCCTGTCGGGCGCATGGCCCGACCGCCTGCATGTCGTCTACACCACGATTGCGTGGCAGTACTTTTCGCCCGAGACGCAATCCGCCGCGACCGCCGCGGTCGAGGCCGCCGGCGCGCGCGCCAGCCGGACATCGCCCCTCGCCCTTCTGATGCTCGAGGCCGATGGCGCCCGCGATGGCGCCGCGCTGAGCCTGCGCATTGGCCCGACGCCCCCGCGCCGCGCGTGATCGCCCGCGCCGATTTTCATGGCCGATGGATAGATTGGCGCGGTTAACCCTCGCGCCCCCTGCGCGGCCCTGATAGCGTGACCCGCGAAGCGCCACGCAATCACAACAGGGGCCAGCCGCATGTCATTCGAAATGGACCCGTCCGTCAATGTGCGCGGCGGGACGCTGCAATCTTGCTCACGCGACCCGATGACCGGCTTCTTCCGCACGGGAACCTGTGACACCTGCGCCGAGGATTCGGGCGCGCACACCGTCTGTGCGGTGATGACCGAGGAATTCCTGGCCTTTTCGAAATACGTCGGCAACGACCTGTCGACGCCGCGCCCCGAATTCAGCTTTCCGGGGCTGAAACCCGGCGATTCCTGGTGCCTGTGCGCCACCCGGTTCCTGCAGGCCCATGACGACGGCTGCGCGCCGCGCGTGAACATGGACGCCACCCATGAGCGCACGCTCGACACCGTGCCGCTCGAGGTGCTGGAGCGTTACGCGCTGGACGCGCCCTCCGACCCGGCCTGAAACGCCGCTCGGGCCGGATCGCGGGCCGCGTGATCGCGTCGGACCGCCGGACGGGAACGGCGCCGCTCAGCCGCCCTCCATCTCCCAACCCAGCGCGCGGGCCACGGTGAAGATATCCTTGTCGCCACGACCGCACATGTTCATCACGATCAGGTGGTCCGACGGCAGTTCGGGCGCGATCTTGGCCACATGGGCGAGCGCGTGGCTGGGCTCCAGCGCGGGGATGATACCCTCGGTCTCGCAGGACAACTGGAACGCCTCCAGCGCCTCGGCATCGGTGATCGAGACATACTCGGCCCGTCCGATATCGTGCAGCCAGGAATGCTCGGGGCCGATGCCGGGGTAATCCAGTCCCGCCGAGATCGAATGCCCTTCAAGGATCTGACCATCGTCATCTTGTAGAAGATACGTACGGTTGCCATGCAGCACGCCCGGCCGACCACCTGTCAGGCTGGCGCAATGTTCCATCTTCTCGTTCACGCCATGGCCGCCGGCCTCGACGCCGATGATCCGCACATCCTTGTCATCGAGGAACGGGTAGAACAGGCCCATCGCATTCGACCCGCCGCCGATCGCCGCGATGATCGTATCGGGCAGACGCCCCTCGGCCGCCATCATCTGTTCGCGGGTTTCCTTGCCGATGATCGCCTGGAAATCGCGCACCATCGCGGGGTATGGGTGTGGGCCCGCCACTGTACCGATGCAGTAGAACGTGTCGCGCACATTGGTTACCCAGTCACGCAGCGCGTCGTTCATCGCGTCCTTCAGCGTGCCGCGCCCCGAGGTGACCGGCACGACCTCGGCCCCCAGCAGTTTCATGCGGAACACGTTGGGCGCCTGACGCTCGACATCGGTCGCCCCCATGTAGACGACGCATTTCAGCCCGAACTTGGCGCAGACGGTGGCGGTGGCCACCCCGTGCTGCCCCGCGCCGGTCTCGGCGATGATCCGGGTCTTGCCCATGCGCCGCGCCAGGATGATCTGGCCCAGCACGTTGTTGATCTTGTGCGCGCCGGTATGGTTCAGCTCGTCGCGCTTGAAATAGACCTTGGCCCCGCCCAGACGTTCGGTCAGACGTTCCGCGAAATACAGCGGGCTGGGGCGGCCGACATAATGCGTCCACAGGAAATCCATCTCGTCCCAGAAGCTCTGGTCGGTCTTGGCATGTTCGTACTGCGCCTCCAACTCAAGGATCAGCGGCATCAGCGTTTCGCTGACAAAGCGGCCGCCAAAATCGCCGAACCGCCCCTTTTCATCGGGGCCGGTCATGAAAGAGTTGAACAGGTCGTTGGCCATCTCGGTCCTCGTGTCTGGTGTTGCTCTCTTTCTAGGGCAGTCGGGCGGTGTTGACCATGGGCAGAAGGGCCCAGACGCCTATCGCGACCGCGCGGCACCTGTCAGCCGGCGCTTGACCCGCTGGACCAGCGAATGCCGGCGCAACGCCTTGCCCTGCGCCAGCGCGTCCAGATCCACGCCCAGCCCATCGGCATATCCAAGGATCTCATCCTCGGACCGAAAGATCACCGCGTCGGGAATGGGCCGATAGGGCGGCAACGGGCATCCCATGGCACTTTCGATCCAGTCGATATCCGGCCGCCTGGCCGCGATCACCCGAGCGCAGGCGTCGGGGTCGATCTCGAACGGGGTGTCGCCGTAGCCAAGCAGCTTGCGCAGGATCTCCTTTCGATGGGCCTGTGTGTGCCGCGCGAGCCTTGGATTGATCGCCCAGAGCAGCGCGAACCCCTCGGCGGACAGGGATCTGTTACGCGCGGGTTCGGCCCGCACGGGGCCATCGGCGCCGACACGCGCGGCGAAATCCCGCAACAGGTCGCCATCGTGCAGATTGGCGGCATCGAACGGGATGACGTCGCATTGCGCGGCCCCGATCGCATCGACCCATCGGCCCAAACGCGCGCGGTAGTTCGGATAGAAGCCGCCCGGATCGAAGGGGCGTGGCCCCGTCTTGATCGCTTGTTGCATGATGCTGCGGATCATCGACACTGGCTCGCGGATATAGGCGATGGCATGGATCACGTCGAAATGACGATGGAACACCTCCATCAAGGCCTCGAAGTGAGGCGGGCGCAATCGGCCACTGGCCAGGGTTTCCCCCGACAAGATCATTGACCTGTCGTCGCGCTCGATCAGGGCCAGCAGGTCATGCACCAAAGGCGCCGGGTCCAGCGTGCCCCCCTTGTGGTGCATCGGCTCCAGCGGGTCCCCGACCAGCGACCGCCCCAGATTAGCGAGCAGAGGGAAATGGTTGTTCTGACCAATCCCCGGATAGTGGAGCCGGCCATCGTCATAACCGCTGAACGCATGTTGTATCGTCGTCGAGCCGGTCTTGAGCAAACCGAGATGTATGTGAAGGGTCCGGCTCAAGACGGGCTGTGCGCACTTTCGGCGGACGCGACGAATTGTGCGACGCGCTCTGCATCCTTGCGTCCCGGCGCGGCCTCGACCCCCGAAGAGACATCGACCTGCCGCGCGCCGGTCAGGCGGATCGCTTCGGCCACATTGTCGGGCGTCAGCCCACCGGCCAGCATCCACGGAACCGTCCAGTATTTCCGCCCCGACAACAGGCGCCAGTCGAACGCCAGACCGTTGCCGCCAGGCAGAACCGCGCCCTCGGGCGGCTTGGCATCGATCAACAGTTGATCGGCCACGCCCGCGTAGCGATCGATTTCGGACAGGTCGGCGGCGTCGCGGACCCCGATGGCCTTCATCACCGGCAGCCCGTAGCGCGACCGAACCTCGGCCACCCTATCTGGTGTCTCATGCCCGTGCAGTTGCACCATGTCCAGCGGCACCGCCTCGGTGATCGCATCCAGCAAGGCGTCGTCGGCATCGACGGTAAGGGCCACCTTGGCGATGCCGACCGGCACCTCGCCGGCAAGGGCGCGCGCATCGTCGAGCGACAGGTGCCGCGGCGATTTCGGAAAGAACACGAACCCGACATACCGCGCGCCGGCGTTGGCCGCGGCCAGCACGTCCTCGGGCCGTGTCAGGCCGCACACCTTGACTGCAATCGCCATGGGCCGGGGTGTCAGCGCGCCGTGCCCGCGTCTTCGACAAGCGCGAGGACCTCGTCCTTGCCTTCGTTGTCGCGACCCTTGAGCGCCTTCACCTCACGCTCCAGCTTGCGCGCTTCGCGCTTGTTGGTGGCCGCCTCGGCCCGGTGGCGATGCTCGCGCAGCCACTCCCACACAAAACCCAGAAGCACGCCTGTGACCACACCGCCAAGGATGACGAGGAACAACGGCAGTTCGATGGCGTAATCCACGCCGGTCCACAGCGCCAGTTCGGCCGGCAGGATGGTCAGCGTCACCGGATCACGGTTCGCCATGGCCAGCACGACCAGTCCGATCGCCACCAGAACAAGAAACAGGTACTTGATATAGCGGATAAGTTTCATCCCCACCCCCGGTTATATGCACTCACGCGTCTTGGCCGTTCAACCTGTCGCGTAGCAGCTTCCCGGCCTTGAAGAAAGGGACGTGTTTTTCATCGACCTGAACGCTTTCGCCCGTCCGCGGATTGCGGCCGACGCGCGCGTCGCGTTTCTTCACCGAAAACGCCCCGAAGCCGCGCAACTCGACACGGTTTCCGTTGGCCATGGCTTCGATGATCTCTTCGAAAATCGCGTTCACGATCCGCTCGACATCCCGTTGGTAGAGATGCGGGTTTTCATCCGCCAGCTTCTGAATGAGTTCGGAGCGTATCATGAATCTTCCTTCCGGCAGGGCAGCTCTGCTCGGCGTTTACTATACGGGGTTTCCCCTTGTGTGGATACCGCCAATGCTGGGTCAAACCCGGCGCAAAGGCGCCCAAGGGCCTGTAAACGGTGCCCTTTTGCGCACTGCTGGCGCCTTTGGGTCCGGCAGACGCGTGCCCTTGGCCTGTGCGGGAAATACCGATTCGCGGCGCCCCATGTCATCACCGGGCCGCCGCAACGCGCACCCGAGGCGGGATCGCGGCCAGACCTGCGGCATCACAGCCCGCGCGTCATGAACACGCTGGCGGGGTCCGGGCGATAGCTGCCGAAGGAGGGGCATTCCACGAAACCCTCGGACCGATAGAGACGCCGCGCCGGGGCGAAGGCCTCGCTCGACCCGGTCTCGAGCCAGAGCGTCAAAAGGCCGCCCTCACGGGCGATCTGCATCAGATGCCGCAAAAGGGCGCGGCCGTGGCCGCGACCGCGTGCCGTCGCCGCGCAGTGCATGGATTTCAGTTCGGCCGCGCCAGGGCCGAGCGGTGCCACTGCCCCGATCGCCACACCGCCCCCGGTTTCGTCGCGACCAAGGAACACCCGCGCCCCGGCGGCGCGCAGCTGTTCAGCCGACAGCACGTGGCAACTCTCGGCGGGGGAAAGTGCGCGCATCGACGCCTCATGCGCCGCCAAAAGCGCATCGGCGGCGGCGTCCGGCCCTGTCACCTCGGCAATGTGCAGGGCCATGGCCCTAATGCGTCCAGACCGTCCGCCGATTTGTGGCAAAATTGTCGCCGTAGCCGCCGGGCCGGATGTTCGGCTTGCGCGGTTTGGGCTGCACGACAATCGCGTCGATCTCATGCTCCTCGGCGTAGTCGCGGGCCGCCTCGAGCGTGTCGAAGCGCAGGCGCACTTGGCTGTTCATGTCGGACGAACTGGTCCACCCCATCAGCGGGTCGATCTGGCGTGCGCTGTCCCGCGTGAATTCCAACACCCATTCCTGGGTTTTGGCCATGCCCGAGGACATCGCGGATTTCGCCGGCCGGTAGATACGTGCACGCATGGGCCACCCCCTCTGTCTGATCTGGCACTTGGCTTATGGGAAACGCACGGCGTTTTGGCAACAGGCCAAGATGGCACAGAGCCCAAAGCCGCATCGATTTCACGAAGCAAGCAGTGGGTTGCCGGCATGGGCCGAGGGAGCGAGGGGTGGGTGGGTGGTACGGCCCACACCGGCAACCGCTTCTGCTGCTTGCCCTAGAAAGCTACGCAACGGGTCGATTCCTCGCAACACTTTTTTCGCCTTAAAGTTGTACAAATTGGACTCGTTTCCTCAAGACCCCGTTAACCCTTGTCGTCACCGGAAGACGCGCCGACACGTGCCCCCTTGAACGCGGGTGTCTTGCGGTCAATCTCAAAGGGGCGAGTGGAGGCCCAACATGCACAACAATTCCCCCGAACAGATGCCCGACACGGGCCTGTCCATCGACGTGGTGCGCGCCCGACCCAAGCTGGAGGGCGGCAAACGCTTTGTCATGCAGTCCGAATTCAAGCCGGCCGGCGACCAGCCCACGGCCATCGCGGAGTTGAGCGCGGGGGTTCTCTCGGGCGATCAGAACCAGGTGCTGTTGGGCGCGACCGGCACCGGCAAGACCTTCACCATGGCCAAGGTGATCGAGGAAACCCAGCGCCCTGCCATCATCCTCGCCCCGAACAAGACGCTGGCCGCGCAACTATATGGCGAGTTCAAGGGCTTCTTCCCCGACAATGCCGTCGAGTATTTCGTCAGCTACTACGACTACTACCAGCCCGAGGCCTATGTCCCCCGCTCGGACACCTATATCGAGAAGGAAAGCCAGATCAACGAACAGATCGACCGCATGCGCCACTCGGCCACGCGGGCGCTTCTGGAACGCGACGACGTGATCATCGTGGCCTCGGTGTCGTGCATCTACGGCATCGGCTCGGTCGAAACCTACGGCGCGATGACGCAGGATCTGTTCGCCGGGCGGGACTACGACCAGCGCAAGGTCATGGCCGATCTGGTCGCCCAGCAATACCGCCGCAACGACGCGGCCTTCCAGCGCGGCAGTTTCCGCGTGCGGGGCGACAGCCTGGAGATCTGGCCCGCGCACCTCGAAGATCGGGCGTGGAAACTTTCGTTTTTCGGCGAGGAACTGGAGAGCATCACCGAGTTTGACCCGCTGACCGGCCAGAAAACGGACAATTTCGAAAAGATCCGCGTCTATGCGAACAGCCATTACGTCACGCCACGACCGACGATGCAGCAGGCGATGAAGGGCATCAAGGCCGAGCTTCAGCAACGTCTCGACCAACTGGTGGGCGAGGGCAAACTGCTCGAGGCGCAGCGCCTCGAACAGCGCACGAATTTCGATCTCGAAATGCTCGAGGCGACCGGCGTCTGCAACGGGATCGAGAATTACTCCCGCTACCTGACCGGCCGCGCCCCCGGTGAGCCCGCCCCCCACCCTTTTTGAATACATCCCCGACAATGCCATCGTCTTCGCCGACGAGAGCCACGTCTCGGTGCCCCAGATCGGCGGCATGTATCGCGGCGACTACCGGCGCAAGTTCACGCTGGCCGAACACGGGTTCCGCCTGCCCTCCTGCATGGACAACCGTCCGCTGAAGTTCGAGGAATGGGACGCCATGCGCCCGCAATCCGTCTTCGTGTCGGCCACCCCCGCCAATTGGGAGCTTGAGCAATCCGGCGGCGTCTTTACCGAACAGATCATCCGCCCCACGGGCCTGCTCGACCCCAAGGTCGAGATCCGCCCGGTCGAGATGCAGGTCGATGATCTGCTTGATGAGATCCGCCGCGTCGCCGCCGACGGGTATCGCACGCTCTGCACCGTGCTGACCAAACGCATGGCCGAGGATCTGACCGAATACCTGCACGAACAGGGCATCCGCGTGCGCTACATGCATTCCGACATCGACACGATCGAACGTATCGAGATCCTGCGCGACCTGCGGCTGGGGGCGTTCGACGTGCTGATCGGCATCAACCTGCTGCGCGAGGGGTTGGATATTCCCGAATGCGGGCTGGTCGCGATCCTCGATGCGGACAAGGAGGGGTTCCTGCGTTCGGAAACCTCGCTGATACAGACCATCGGTCGCGCCGCGCGCAACGCCGAGGGGCGCGTCATCATGTATGCCGACAAGATCACCGGCAGCATGGAACGCGCCATGCGCGAAACCGACCGCCGCCGCGCCAAGCAGATCGCCTATAACGAGGAACACGGCATCACGCCTGCGACGGTGAAAAAGAACGTCGAGGATATCTTGGCCGGCCTCTACAAGGGCGACGTGGACATGAACCGCGTCACCGCCAAGATCGACAAGCCCCTGCACGGCGCGAATTTGGAAGCGCACCTGAACGGCCTGCGCGACCAGATGCGCAAGGCCGCCGAGAACCTCGAGTTCGAAGAGGCCGCGCGGTTGCGGGATGAGGTCAAGCGGCTGGAAGCGGTGGACCTGGCGGTGTCGGATGATCCCTTGGCGCGTCAGTCCGTGGTCGAGGCCGCCGTTGAGGATGCGCAGAAGATGAAGGGGCGGAGCACGGCTGGGCGGCCGGGGCAAAGGGGTGGTGTGAAGAGGCGGGGACGGTGAACGGAGAAGTCAAACGCTCGTCAGCGCAAGAACGGGATCAATGGGCCATTCGGATCGAGGAAGAATTGCTTGTTGGTGGAGCGGCGTTCTCTGAGTGGGCAACCCTCATGTCATTTGAAGCACATACTGCCTTTGTGGCTGGCGCCGACATCGCCACCATAATCCTGTGTTCATCTGCATGCGAAACCCATCTTAGGACCGAAGCCAACGACTTTAAATCAAGGTTCATAGAGCTAATTGACTCTTCGACCCTGGCTGAAACGCCAAAGAACGAACTGCATTGGTTGAGGCGCACGCGGAACGACTGGGCACATATCAAACGCAAGACAGCCTCTACAGATCTTAAATGCTACACCAACGCTTACGACGAAGCCCTTGAGGGTGATGCAAAACGGAGCTACCAGGCAATGCTATTGGTACTGTTCTCTGACCAATGGGTGTAGGTTTTCTGATCGCATGATTGAGGTTCGTTTTAATCTCGCGCGAATAGCGCCGAAGGCGCCGCGCGAGCGCCGACGCGCCCCCACGCGGCGGCGCTTTGGCTGCCACAGGCACCCCGCTCAAACCCAGCAATGACACGGCAACCATAAACCGCACCAGACCACACGTCGCAGCGCCCCCGCGCGCGTCGTCCCTCGCGCGGCTTGCGCATCGGCCACGCGTTGCACTGGCTCGCGCCTCGCCGGGGCGTCGCCCGTTCACCCCTTGATCGCTCCACTGGAGCGATCACCGGCCTTTGGCCGGACCGGGGTTCACCCGACCACGCGGCGGCGCTTTGGGCAGCCACAGGCACCCCGCTCGAACGTAGCAATGACACGGCAACCATAAACCGCCCCAGACCACCCGTCGCAGCGCCTCCGCGCGCGTCGTCCCTCGCGCGGCTTGCGAACTGACCACACGTTGCACTGGGTCGCACCTCGCCGGGGCTCTGTCTGTTCAGACCTCAAACGCTCCACCAGAGCGTTTGCCGCTACGCGGACCGGTCTTCACCCACGCGCATCGTCGCCCACGCGGCCTATGCGTGGCGCACTCCCTATGGCGCAGCCTCCGCTGTAGGGCGGGACTTGTCCCGCCGCCCCCGGTTGGCGGGATCAATCCCGCCCTACGGACACACGCCCCCAATCGACAAATACCGCCCATAGACCCAGCCATTGGGGTTCGCCTGCCCCCAGAGCGGCGTCTGGCACCGGCCGGTCATGCATTGCACCTGGTACCAGTTGCCGGACCGTGCCCAGACCGAGATCTCGTCGCCCAGATACAACTCGCCGATCTGTTGATACCCGGTGCCCGGCCCGCTGCGCACGGCCAGAAACCCGTTGCCCGCGGCGTGATTGTAGGACGAAACCGGCCGGATGCCGGTCACATAACCCGTGCAATCCCCCGCCAGCGCCGCCTGCGGCGCGACAAGTGCGGCGGCCGCCAATGCCAGTGCTGCGATCTTCCTCAATGTCATCGGATCCCCTCCTCGACCCCGGTGCCGCGACAGGCGGCCGTCATGCCGCGCAGTCTAGTTCACCGCCGCGGATACGGGCATGACATGGGTCAATGGCCGGCCCACGCCGTGGACGCCGCCCCTGATCCGGCGTCGGGAAATCCCCACTCCCGCACCACCCCCGCTCTCGTGCTATGCTGGGGGCATGCGTTTTCCACGGACCCGAGCCTTTGCCATGCGATCCTTCCTTGTCCTTCTAATGACCCTGCCCGCCGCCCCCGTGCTGGCCGATGACTGCGCCGCGCGGCTGTCCCAGCTACTCGCCACCAGCCTGACCGCCGAAGGCCCCTACATCGCCGAGAACGTGAACATGGTCGCGGGCATGCGGCAGGTCTTTCGCCAGCATTTCGTGTCGGACACGCATTTTCTGGTCGAACAGCTGGAGCCGGCAGGCATGCCGGATACGCTCCATTACGATGGCGGGGCCTGGACCGCGGACGGCGCGGGCGGCTGGACCCTGGCCTGGCAGATCCCGGCCGAGGAGGCGGCCGCCGGCATGGTCGCCCAACGTCAGGCGATGGCCGCGGCGGTCGAAAACGCCAGGTGCACCACCGAAACCCGCGACGGCCGGATGATGGAGCGCATCAGCGGACTGCTCGGCGAAACCCCGACATTCGGGCCAAGCCTCGCCGTCGCCTACCTCGTCGACGCGACGAGCGGGCAGGTCACACACCTGACCTACGACTACACATTGAACGGGATGGAGATGCAGGCCGATTACGTCATCTCGCCGGCCCCAAACCTTACCCTGCCCCTGCCGCCATCGAACTGAGCTGGCGAGCATCAGTCTGCGCAGGCGCGGGCGCGGGACGCCCGATCCCGGCCCGACAACGCGCCGCGCCCGATCCGCAGGGGCGCGGCGCCTGTCGCTTTTCGCGGCAGATCGTGTCAGCCGGATCGCGTCAGGACGTGCCCGGCGCCACCGTCAGACCCAGCATGTTCCAGTTCTGCATGCCGCCACGATAGTAGTGGATGTTTTCGGCCGGAAAGCCCGCCTCGATCATGCGGCGCGCGGCCGTGGGCGACTGGCCGCACCACGGGCCGTTGCAGAACAAGACCACCGTGGCGATATCGTCGCCCTCGCAGATCCAGCCGTCGAAATCCACCTCGCAGCCCAGCTCGCCCAACCGGTCGGCGGCCTCGGTATAGGGCATGCTGATGGCGCCGGGGATGGTCCCCTCTTCGTATTGCGGGCGGATGCGGCCATCGACCAGCAGCGCCTCGCCCGATTCGAGGAACTCAAGCACCTCCAATTCGCCCACCGGGGTGACACCCGGCGCGGGCACCATCGGCTGAATGCAGAAATCGGGACAGGGGCGCGAGGTCTGTTGCCAGAATGCGCCGACCGTGGCCGAGGTATCCTGATTTCGCATGATCTCGACGGGGCCGGCGTCGGTTTCGACCGTCACGCTCATCACCTCGGGCGTGATCCCGACCTCGTTCTCGGCCAGCGCGGGGCTGGCCAGCGCGACCATGCAAAGCGTCATTAGCGCTGTGCGCATCGTGTTTCCTCCCTGGGGTTGTGTCGTCCTCTCCCATGTCCACCCTAGGCCGTGTCGCGCGCCGTTCCAAGCCTTGCCGAGCCTCGGGATGCGACGGAAATGCCTATTGCGGTGCATACGAAAACCTATCACATCCCGCCCCAGGCGGGGCCGTAGCTCAGTTGGGAGAGCGCGTCGTTCGCAATGACGAGGTCAGGGGTTCGATTCCCCTCGGCTCCACCAGCCTGCCCACCCGATCCTCCGATGGCCGCGCGCGGCGCCGTGCGCGTCGCTTTCAAAAGTCGAAGATGTCGTCCAGAAAGGACCACGGGCGTTTGCCGTCCTCGGCCCGGTCCTCGGGGGCTGGCCGGGCCTGCCGCGTCTCGGCCGGGCCGGGCGCAGAGCGTTCGATGATCTTGTCCAACTCGCCCCGGTCCAGCCACACGCCACGGCAATGCGGGCAATAGTCGATCTCGACCCCCTGGCGTTCGGCCATCTGCAGCGTCGTTCCGTCCACCGGGCATTTCATAGCCGGGCCTCCTTTGGTTCTGGACGGACGCCGGTCATTCCGCTTCGCCGTCGGTCAGGGCCTGGATCTCGTTCGCGATCCCGACCGCCCAATCCCCGATGATCGGGATGAATTCGATCTGGCTCAAGGCCCAGATGATCAAGGACAACAGAACCGATGCCCCGATCACCGTCCCCAGCCCCACCGCCATGCCGATCGCAAAGCGGAACAGCATGACGCGGGGCACGGATTGATACACATAGACCATCTTGTGTGCGCGCAGATGCGCCAGTTCCTCGCGCAGGGCGCGCACCTCCTCGGCCAGGTCCGCCGCACCGCCCGCGTCGCCCGACCGGCCCTCGGCCGGCGGGGCTCGCGGTCCGCCTCAACCGTCGCGCGCGTCATTCGGGATCATAGGTCTTGACCACGTCGATCATCACCGGCTCGAAACTGCGGCACAACTCGTTGATCTTGCGATTGCGGCGGCGCATCTCGTCGCTGCGCAGCATCGCCTGAAAATCCTCGCGCCGGGTCCATTGCGAGTAGTTGACCACCCGTGTCTGGGCATCGTTCACATGCAGCGCCGCCGCGATGAAACCCGGCTGATGGGAAATGAACTGGTCATAGGCCGCCTGCAGGTCATCGAGCAGATCGGAGCAGGACCCTGGCGACGTCTCGAACGTGGTGATGACGGTCTGAAGCTGGGTGTCCTTGGCAATACTGGGCATGGGTACATCCTCCTGATGGTCCAAGCCTAGCAAGCCCGCCGCCCCGCGCCTAGCACCCCTGCGCCGCCCCCCCCTGCGGTTTGCGCGCGCGCCATCGGTGGGGGGCGCGGTGACACCCCCCGCATGCGCCGATCAAGACCCGTAATTCTGCTGATACAGTTCGGCATAGGCGGGCATCCCCTCGGGCAGGGCATAGCCGGCCTCGAGCATCGCCGCCTGAGTCGCGCCGATGGCGTCGATGGCGTCGCCCTCGGGCCAGGTGCCCGCGAGATAGGCCTGATACGCCTCGTTCAACTGGCCCAGCATCGCGGCCTCGGTCGTGCCGGCGCGGGTCGCGAATTCCTGATAATGGGCCATGTCGAACCCGACGACATTCACCAGCGGGAAATCGCCCCAGCCGCTGCCTGCCTGCGCGGCCCAGTCATGGACCTCGCTGATATCGGTGCTGGCAAGGAAGATATCGACATCGCTGGACAGATCCGAGGTGCCGCCGGACACGACTGCGATCACCGCCAGCCCCAGACCGACGAGCGTGGCCGTCAGAACCACCCAATCGACGGTCACCGCCCCGCTGTCGGATGACAGATACCGTTTGATGCTCATCTCTGAAGTCTCCTGTTTGCGCATTGCTTACCCTGCGTCAGGGTTGCCGCGGCGCATGGCGGAACAAGGGCATCGCCCGGTCTTGATTGCGGTATCTTCTTGACGGGGCGGCCAGGACAGCGGGCCGCCGGCCCGCCGCCAAGCCCTCAGCGCAGATAGGCGGCCATCGCATGATAGGCGACCGCCGTGGCCGCATTCGCAAGGTTCAGCGACCGGATATGGGCGCTGCGCATCGGCAGGCGATACAGGCGGTCGGCATGGGCCTGCACAAGGTCCGGCGGCAGGCCCTTGGTCTCACGCCCAAAGACCAGATAGGCGGACGGCGGATAGACCGGGTCATACACCGTGCCCGCCTGGCCGTCATCCTCGAACAGGAACAGCTGCGCACGGTCCGGTCTGCGCGCCGCGACGAAGGCCGCCCAACTGTCATATTCGCTGAGACGGACATGTTTCCAATAGTCCAGCCCCGCCCGCCGCACGGATTTGTCCGACAAATCGAAGCCGTAGGGTCGGATCAGGATCAGTTCCATGTCGAGCGCCACGCAGGTGCGCCCGATCGTGCCGGTGTTTCCGGGAATCTCGGGCGCCACCAGCACGATCTTCATGTCGGCGCGCGGATCGTCCGCGCCGGTGTCGATGTCAGGCATTTGGGCGCAGGTTCGACCCAACGCGCAAGCCGCGCCGGGATGGCCGCAGGATCGGCCGTGGCCGGGTCAGCCCCTCGACCAGGGCGGCGCGGTCGGCCTCGGGCAGGCGGGCTGCGGCAAACCCTGTGGCCCAGTCTTTCAGGGCCGGGGCCTCGGCCGCCGGGCGCAGGGCCATCGCGCCCTCGATCAGCGTCAGAAGGCTGCCGGCCGGTGTGTACCAGGCATCCTGGATCTCGCGGACGCGACCGGGCAGGACCGTGCCGATCCCCCGGATCAGGCCCGATTCCGAGAACCGCAGGATCAACCGGCCCATATCTTCGCGGCTATAGCCGATCAGCGGCGGAAAGGTATCGAGAAAGACCGGCCCGTGATCGTCCAGCGCGAAGTTGCGCGGCGCGGCGTGCAATCCGATCCGCTCGGGCCGCTGTGCAACACCGCGCCAGAACCCGGCCACCGCGCCGGCCACCTCCTCCAGCGCGCTGAGCGCGGTATCGGCATCCACCTGCGGCAGCCACGCGCTCAGCAGGCTGGCCGCGCTCACGGGTGCAGGCGCGGTCGTGTCCTGGCCCATGGCCGCCTGCACGATGACGGGGCGCAGGAACCCATGCTCGTTCAGCAACAGAAACCGTGTGTCGGGCACGCGCAATCCGGCCAGCTCCAGGCAATCCACATACGCCTCGTGGCGCCGGGCGGCCTGTTCCAGCAGGGCCGGGTCGCGCCCGCGCGGTAGGCCTTGATCACCCGGTCCGAAAGCGGGCCCTCGGCTGGCTGGAACGGGGCGCAGAAATAGCCAAGCCGACGCACCGGCAGTCCACGCCGGGCATCAAGCGCAGCACGCACCTGTCCCACCAGTTCGCTCATCGAACACACCTTGTCAGGTCACACATGGCCTAGACGTCGCGCGCAGTTACGCGGCACGACCCGACCTTGTGACATCTCCCCAATGGCCCTTTGGCCAGAGAACAAAACGTGCCTAGAATCGACGCTTTACGCAACGCCATTAGGGGTTTCTTAACCAAAGCGGCGCAATTCTATCCACATGCGTTGCCGTGCCGCCACGATTGCCGGGGTTTGCGCCCTGATGCCGTGCCTGTCCGCCCCCGGCCTCGCCGGCCCCTGGGCGCGGGAGGATGGCGACCTGTTCCTGTCCTTCTCGATCTCGGGCGAGGAAACGCAGACCGATCTGGTATTGGGCGAGGTCGTGCCGGATCGCCACGCCTCGATCTATGCCGAATACGGGTTGGGCCATCGGCTGACCGCCGGGCTGGATCTGGGTTGGGGCGAAACCGCACAGATGGCCGCTGCCTATCTGCGCCGCACCCTGACCGCCCCCGACAGCCGCTGGCAGGTCGCGCTGGATGCCGGCATCGCCGGGCGATGGCAGGACGGGGCCGATCCGGTGCCGCTCCTGCGTCTAGGGGCGGCGCTCGGCTATGGGTTCGGCGGCTGGCAGATCGGGGCCGATTGGCTGCCGCTGGGCCATCAGGGCGGCTGGATGACGCTGGACGCCACCACCCTGACCGACCCCGAGACCGGCGATACGATCTGGCAGGGCGAGGCCACCATCGGGCTGCACATGGCCGACCGGCTGCGCATCGCCCTGGCCCTCAAGGCCGAGGACTGGCCCGAGGCCGATCTGACCGTTTCGGCGCGCCCCTCGGTCATCTATTCCTTCACCGACCGCACCGCCGTGCAACTGGGCGCACATATGGCCGTGCAGGGGTCGGACGCGGTCGGCCTGTCCTTTTCGCTGTGGCAGGAATTCTAGGCCCTGCCACCGGCGCGCGACGCCTGCTAGACTGCCCAGATGACCGAGCGCCAGACCGACCCGATCCGCCCCACCGATGACGAGGCGCGCGCCCTTGCCCGCGACCTGATCGCCACCGCCCGCCATGCCGCGCTGGGGGTCAGCGCAGCCGACACCGGCGCGCCGATGGTCACCCGCATCGCGCTGGTGCCGGGGCCCGATGGCGTGCCGCTCAGCCTGATCTCGACCCTGTCCAGCCATACCGGCGCGCTGCAGGCAAACCCGGCCTGTTCGCTCCTCATTGGCGAGCCAGGGCCACGCGGCGACCCGCTGACCCATCCGCGCCTGACCCTGCAGGCCCGGGCCGAGGCCGCCGATAAATCGGCGCTCAAGGACCACTACCTGTCACTCTATCCCAAGGCGCGGCTCTATTACGATTTCAGCGACTTCCAGCTTGTCCGCTTTACCCCCGACATGGCGCTGCTGAATGGCGGGTTCGGCCGCGCCTACCGCTTGTCGGCGGCCGATCTGGCACCGTAAGGCGGGGGCATCCCCGACCCGCCCCGTCAGTTCGTCATGGGCAAGCGCGCCGCAAGCTGACATCATGGCAGGATGAGCGATGCGCCCCTCGACCCCGACCTGATTGGCATCTGGATCGTCCCCGGACAGCCACAGACCTACGAGGTGTCGCCCGACGGCGTTTTTCACGTGGCCGACCCCGAAGAGCCCCTGGCCTACGAGGAGGACGGCCGGATCATGACATTCGGCGCGCGGCGGCTGATCCGCCAGGTCGGCTCGGGCGAGACGCCGGTCGGCGGCTGGTCGGATGTCGAGACGCGCGATATCTGGGCCTTCGGGCAGGATCAATCCTATTCCGTAAATGCCGATGGCGTGACCGAAACCGGGATGTGGTCGCTGCGCGATGGCGGTGACAGCCTGTGGCTGTGCGAGGATCGCGCCACGATAACCACCGACGGCGCGCATCTGACCTTTCGCACCGGCCCAGATGCCGCCACCGGCCTGGGCGCGCCGCAGGCGCTTCGGTACGGCTACACGGTAGAAGACGGGATCTGGCGGGTGCTCGACCCCGACAGATGGACCGAGTTGACCCGCTATGTCAGCCTGGCGCGGCTCGAACGGATGTCTGGGGCCGGATAGCGGCTACCAGTGCATCGTGCCGGCCGCGCCCTTGATCTGGCCGGTCAGGTTCGGCGTCACCCATCCGCCGTAGAAATCGCCCGGTTGTGGGCGCACGCGCATCTCGCCGACCCAGGCCTCGTCCACAGATCCGGCATAGAAGCTGACGAAATCGCGAATCTGCGCGAAGCGGGCCGTGGGCGCGGGATAGCACCACGCCGCGTTGCGCACCCGACGCCCGTTCAGGACCAGGTCGAAATAGGCCGCGCGCCCTTTCCATTCACACCAGGTTTCCCGCGACGCGGGAACCAGCGCCGACATCAGGATGTCGGATTGCGGGATGTAGTAGGTGGGCGCGTGATGGGTTTCGAGCACGCGAAACGCCGCCTCGCTGTCGGCGATGGGTATCCCGGCCAGGACCACGCGCAACCGCTCGGCCACGGGGTCTAGCCGTGGGGGGGCGGGGATAATCCTGCACGCATTCGACGGGCAAGGCGGTCATGGGGCGCTCCGGGTGTTTCAGGGTCTGCGCGAGAGCTAGCGCGCGGGATGCCAAAGCAAAACCCCGCGCGCCCCCGCACGATGCCGCAGTCCGGGGCGGGGGTGGCCGACTGGCCGGTAAAACCGGCGCGGCCCCTCCCCCCGCCCAGCATGCGCCCTGCGTCCCGCCGGCCGCACCCTTGGGCGGGGGCCGGCGGCGCGGGCGGCATCAGGTGTCGCAGCGCGCGGTCATGTTGACCGTGCCCCGCACATCCTGCGACCAGTTCAGGCGGATCGTCTGCCGCCCCACCCCGTGCCGCGTGGTGGCATAGGGCATGGTGTAGATCGCCACGTTCGAGACCGAGCGCACGGCCCCCTCGGGCAGGACCGACAGCGCCGACATCGCCTGCAAGCCGAAGGGCAGCACATCCGACAGGTCGATGTTCCACACGCTGACCGGCGTCGCCTCGGTATGGCGGCGGATCACCGGGTTTTCGGTGCGCTTGGTGATGCCGTGGAACGTGTTGCCGGTGAACAGCAGGTCCGTCGCGCGGCCCGTGTCGAGCGGCGCGATACTGTCATCCACCCCCTCGACCGCCTCGAGCGCCGCGCCCCCCGTCTTCTTGAAGAGGTTGTCGCAGACGGACAGCCCGTTGATGTAGTGGTCGGGTCCATAGGGCTTGATGACGATGTATTTCATCCACGGCCCTGCCCCGGTGGCGAAGAAGATGTTGGAATTCACCGTCAGCCCGTGGAACGAGTATTCGCCCTGCATCTCGGGGTTGGGGTCATGCTCGTTGCCCCACTCGATATAACAGTTGTCCACGTAATTGCCGGTGAAGGTCATCTTGCAATTGGTGCCGGTGATCACCAGGCCGGGCGAGCGCAACCCGTCGGTCTCGCTGTCGCCCTGGAAAAAGTGGTTGCCGGTGACGATATTGCCGGTGCCGCCCATCACGGCGAAATGCAGGAACTTGACCGCGCGGTTGTCGCGGATCTTCACATCCGAGGAATTGGTGTTGAACGCGATCGAGACGCGGTCCTGCACGCGGGCGGTCTGTTCGTTCGACAGGAACTGGCACCGGTCGATCTGCATGCCCTGGCACCCCTCGTCGCAGGAGGTGATGCCGCGATCCTTCGGGCCGGTGAAGAAACAGTCCTGCACCTGGAACACAAGCCCGTCGCGCGCCAGCATCAGGCCCGAACACCGCCCGGCGCACAGAAACTCGATATCCGACACCACGAAGCGTTGCAGGTTCAGGAACCCCGAGAAATCCAGCAGGTACTTGAACCGGGTGAAGGTGTAGGTCTGCTGCGACGGCGCGCCCCAGAGCGGGCTGGACAGGAACACCTTTTGCTGCGCGGCATTCACGCCGGTGACATAGACCTCGCGGCCCACGCCCGTGGGCCCCGTCACCAGCGCCCCCACCGGGATGTCGCCGGCATTGGCGACGCCGGTCAGGGTCGTGCCGTCGGTGTTGACCCAATTGCCGCTGCGGGTATGCACCTCGTCCTGCCAGGCGGTGGACTCCTCGGCCGAAAGCTGGCCGTTGCGGATCACGCGACGGTTGGCATAGGTGTTGCGGTTGCCCACGATCTGTTGCACGTCCAAAGGTGCGTCCAGCAGAACCCGCCGCCCGCACAGGTCGAACGCCTCGTGGTCGGATTGATTGAACAGCTGTTGCAGACCTTTCTTAAGCCCCAGCACATCGTCGCCGAACGCCTCGGAATAGCCCTTGAGATCGAAATTCTCGTTCAGAGACAGGCGCGCGGCATCGGGCATGACCAGTTTGCCCTCGAAGCGCACGGGGTTGTTCATGGTCAGGTTGGCCGAGATGTAGAACGTGCCCGCGGGGACCAGCACCTCGCGCCCGGCGGCGGCGGCATCGGCGGCGAAAAAGGCCGACCGGTCATCGGTGACGCCATCGCCCATCGCGCCGAAATCGCGCACATCGACCCAATCCATCATCTTGCGATGGAAGACATGGGTGACATCCTCGATCACGAGGCTTTCGATGCGGATCTGTCCCGAATTCGGCCCGGTGAAATCGAGGCCGAAATACCCGTAATCGGGCGTGTCGCCCCAGGGCATGTCAACGCCGCCACGCGCGCCGGTGCCCACGATGGCCGAGACCGTCACGATCTCGCCATAGGCGGTCAGGGTGGTTTCGGGGCCGGTCAGCGCAATGCCGGTGACGGGGTTGTCGCCCGCATCCCCGGCCCAGGCGGCGACCCGCACCGTGGGCAGGTTGCCCGACAGGACCTTGAGCCGCGCGCTGATCCGCAGGTAGGTGCCCGGCAGGATCGGGGTCTGGCCCATGAAGCGCAGCTTGGTCAGCGTCTCGGTCTTGAGGAGTTCGAGGCAGTCGCCGAAATCGGGATCGGCAGGCACCAGGGCCGCATTGGCGGCGCTGGCCCAGGTGTCCGAGCCGGGCGTGCCATCGCCCCGCGACCACACCCCCAGCCCCTCCGCAAAGGCGGGCGGCATCAGCACCAGACCGTCGGTGATCACCTGATTCATGTCAGTCCCCTTTTCCCGCGCAAGGGTCGGACAGGACCGCAGGCGCGCCATGAAGATCGGACCAGAACAGGGAACCCGAGGCGCCCCGAAACTGGCCACCTCGATTGTTGAGCGATGTGTGAAAAAACGCCGGTTTTCGCCGGGCTGGATACGGTTCTACGGCAGAGACGTTAACATCGGGTTAAGGGGGCGCGAAAACCTGCGCGGCCCGAAACCGGAGCGGGGCGGCGGCCCGACCGCAGCCGGCCTTCACGTCGATCCGCGGGTGGGACAGGGGCGGTTTTCAGGGCCGCAAGACAGGGGCGGCCCCTCTCGGCGGTGAAAGCGGCGCGTCCCTATGCCAGGCTTCGCCGAGGCACCTATGGGGAGGCGGCGGCCATGACGCGCAAGAGCGGCAGGTTTCCGGACGTGACCGCCGACCTTCTGTTGGCCTATCTCGGGATGGAGACCGATCTGATCTTCAATCGCGGCGTGGACCTGCCCGGTTTCGCGTCCTTTCCGCTACTCGAAACCCCTGAGGGGCGCGATGTTCTGACGGGATACATGGTCGACATAATCGCGCTCGGCTTCCCCTGGGTCGCCAACCGCGATCGGGCGGCCGATCTCGGCGCTGACCGATACTGAGGTCGATGTCATCAGCGGCAACACACTGGCCTACCCGGCCGAAGCCATCGGCATCGTGCGGGCCGCGCGGCGTGTCGGCTTGCCCGTGGTAATCGCCGTCACGGTAAAGACGGATGGACGCCTTCCGACCGGGATATCTCTGAAAAACGCGATCTTGCAACTGGATGCGGCGACGGATGATGTCGCGGCCCATGTCATGATCAACGGTGCGCATCCCGATCATGTCGCTTCGGTGCTGGAAGATCGGCCTTGGGCCCGGCGCGTCCGGGGGATCGTCGCCAACGCGTCGAGATGCAGCCATGCCGAGCTTGACGCTGCCGAGGTGCTGGGCGGATGGTGCAGCACCGATATGCGGCATATGGCAGAGATCGCCAGCGCCGCCGCTTCGGCTGGACGCCGAACGCCCCATTGTGTCCAGGCCATACCCCCGGAAAAGGCGCGGTATCCGTCCGCCTTCAGGCGGCGACACCGTGTTTGAAGCGACGCGCCAGTTCCGCGATATGGGCCGGCCCGATCTCGCAGCAGCCGCCGATGGTGCGCGCGCCGTGCGCGGCCCAGGTTTCGGCAAAGCCGGCATAGGCGGCTGGCCCGATATCCTGGCGGGCGCTCAGCAGGTCGGTTGTGGCCCCGATCTTGTCGAAGCGCGGATCGATCCGGGTGAAGCCGTTGGCGTAGCCGCCGACATGATCGTGCAACGCCGCAAGGATCGGCAGGCCCTGCGACACGGCCTCGGGGCGGGAACAGTTCAGCAGAACCCGCGCGGGTGCGTACTCGGCCAACAGCGGCGCGAGATCGGCCAGCGCCTCGCCCGAGCGCAGGCGCGTGCCATCGCCGTCATCGACGCTGAGTGCCAGCCAGACGGGTTTGCCGAGGCCCTGGGCGCCCATGAGCCCACCGCGCGCCTGATCGACCGAGGACATGGTTTCCAGCAGCAGCACATCGACAAGGCGCGCCTGAGTCCGGGCGACCTGCGCGTAGATATCGGCGGCGATTTCGGCCGTGGGCGCATTGTCGGGCCGATAGGAGAACCCGATCGGCCCCAGCGACCCGGCCACAAGGCCGTGACCGGCACCGTCCCGCGCCTGACAGGCGAGGCGGCAGGCGATCTCGGTCAACTCGTGCAGACGATCGCTCATGCCGAACGCCGCCAGCCGGTCGGGCAGCACGGCATAGGTGTTGGTGGTGGCGACATCCGCCCCGGCACCGAAGAAATCGCGGTGCACATCGGCGACCAGATCGGGCGCATCCACCAGCGCCTGCAGGGACCAAAGCGGCGTGGCCCGCCCGGCGCGATGCACCAGTTCCTGCCCCAGGCCGCCGTCGAGAATGGTGATGTCCATGTCGCTTCCCCGCGTGAACGTACAGGCGCGATATAGCCGCGCGGACCATCACGTCGAGCCCGAATTACGGCGGGCAAAAGAACCCGCAATTTTTTTAGGTGCCTCAGGCAGCGACGCTGGGGGCCTCGAGAATCTGGACACCGTTGATGCGCCAGCCCTCGTCGGTCTGGATCATCTGGTATCCCAGATAATGCACGCGCCCCGCCTGGTCGAAGACCTCGACCCGCTGGACGAGGACGCGGCCCAGCGATTGCAGGTCGATGAAGCGGACCGCCCCCGGCGTCCAGACCATCGGATAGCCCTGTTCGACCATGGCGGCGAAATTCTCGGGCGTGCCGAAAAGGCGCTGGATGGTGGGGCTGGCGAACTCCCATGCCGTGTCGACATCCTCGGCGCGGAAGGCGTCGAACTGACCGCCGATCACGCTTTCGATCTCGGGATTGGGGTCGAGCACCTGTTGCGCCTGCGCGCTGAGCGTGGCGAGGCCGAGGGTAAGGGCGGCAAGGATGGCACGCAGCATGTCGGGGTCTCCTGTCGTTTGTCCTTTCAGAAGTGACGTAGCGCGCGGGCGAATGGTTTCACGCGATCAGGGATCGAGGAAGCGGAAGGCGCGTTTCAACTCGGCCACGGCGTTTTCGGGATACCAGCGGCCATGGGCCAGCAGGATGCGCTGTGGCTCCCACGCGATCATGCGACCGATGGCGCGGCGCAACTTGGGCTTGTCGAACACTAGGCGCATGTCGCGCGGCATGGAGCCGTCGGGGTCCTGGTTGCCCGCGACCTTGGTGAAAAGGCGCATGTGCCACGGCAGTTTCGACGGTTCGAAATTCTCGATCAGGTCGGTCAGGATCAGGCTGTGGGACTTCTTATGAAAGAATACTGCCTCGCGGTGGATATGCGAGCCGGGGACGATCATCTGGTCCAGATCGCCGGACCATGCGGGCGGGGCGTCATTGCTCAGCAGGTGATCGGCGCGCAGGCGGACGTCGCGATCCTTGGCGCGCTCGCGGACGCCCGGCGCGACCCAGGTTTCTGCGGCAGGCACTGCATCGGCCCAATCCTGGATATGGGCGTAGTGAATCCAGTTCGGGGCGATCAGGTGCCGGATGGCACCGAGCGCCTGCAGTTTTGCTAGAAGATCGGCATCGAAGGCGATGGGCGAATGCAGCCAGAGATCGCCGGAGGACAGCCGCACGACGGTCATCCGCGTGGGGAAGTCCATCCGGTAGAAGTCGATCTCGGGGCCGTCGACGATCCAGATATCGTCGTCGACGGGCTTGAGCGTGAAGAGCGGCGGATATGTGCCCTCCGCCGCCATGGTTCAAGCGGCCAGCTTGCCCGCCAGGCCGTCGGCGATCAGGTCCTTGGTCTCGTCGATGCCGTAAAGCGCGATGAAGCCGCCAAAGCGCGGACCCTGCGACGCGCCCAGAAGCACCTCGTAAAGCGCCGAGAACCAGCTGCGCAGCGGGTCGAACCCATGCGTCTTTCCGATGGCGAAAACGATGGATTGCAGGAATTCATCATCGTGCCAGTCGACGGCGGGCAGCGCCACGTCCTTGCCTTCCTGCGCGTTCTTGCGGGCGATGACATCCAGTGCGCGGTCCGCATCGCCGAGGCAGGCCGAAAGTTCCTCCATCGCCGCACATTCCTGATCGGTCGGCAGGCGGAAGGAGCGCGTCGGTTTGACGAAATCATTGTAGTAGCGAATGGCAAAGCCCGCAGCCTGGTCAAGATCGGGGTTATGTTCGGGCGAGGCATCGGGCGCGTAGCGGCGGATGAAGCCCCAGAGCTTGTCCTTTTCCTCGGCCCCGGAGACGGACACGAGGTTCAGAAGCATCGCGAAGGGCACGACCATGGTCGACTCGGGCACGTTGTGGCCGTGGATGTGATAGACGGGGTTGGCCAGACGCTGCGCGGTGTCCTGCTTGGCATAGGCGCGCAATTGCTGGTGGTATTCGTCCACCGCCTTGGGGATCACGTCGAAATAGAGCCGCTTGGCCGTTTTCGGCTTCAGGAACATGAAATAGCTCAAGGATTCGGTCGAGGCATAGGTCAACCATTCGTCGATCGAGATTCCGTTGCCGGAAGATTTGGAGATCTTTTGTCCTGTCTCGTCGAGGAACAGTTCGTAGGTGAAATGCTCGGGCGCGGGATGGCCGAGGATCTCGCAGATCGCATCGTAGATCGGCGTGTTGGTCGAATGATCCTTTCCATACATCTCGAAATCGACGCCGAGCGCGGCCCAACGGGCGCCGAAATCGGGCTTCCATTGCAGTTTCACGTTGCCGCCCGTGACCGGCAGGGTCCATTCGCGCCCGTCCTCGTCATCGAAGGTGACGGTGTGGTCGGTCGCGTTCACCTCTTTCATCGGGACGTAGAGGACGCGGCCGGTTTCGGGGTGGATCGGCAGAAAGATCGAGTAGGTCTGGCGGCGTTCCTCGCGCAGCGATTTCAGCATCACCTTCATGATGTCGTCATAGCGTTCGGCGGCGCGTTTCAGCACCGTGTCGAACTGGCCCGAGCGGTAGAACTCGGTCGCGGAATAGAACTCGTACTCGAACCCGAAGGTGTCGAGGAAACGGCGCAGCATGGCGTTGTTGTGGTCGCCGAAACTGTCATGGGTGCCGAACGGGTCGGGCACACTGGTCAGCGGCTTTTGCAGGTGCTCGCGCAGCATGTCCTGGTTGGGGACGTTGCCGGGCACCTTGCGCATGCCGTCCAGATCGTCGGAAAAACAGATCAGCCGCGTGGGGATGTCCGAGATCACCTGAAACGCGCGGCGGATCATCGTGGTGCGCAGAACCTCGCCGAAGGTGCCGATATGCGGCAGACCCGAGGGGCCGTAGCCGGTTTCGAACAGCACGTAGCCCTTTTCGGGCGGCTGTTTTTCATAGCGTTTCAGCACCGCGCGCGCCTCTTCGAAGGGCCAGGCCTTGGAGGTCATCGCGGCGTCACGCAGATCGGTCATCGTCTTTCACCCTGAAACTCGCGCGGGGCATCCATTCCCCTGCGTCCCCGCACCTATTGCGGGGCCAAGGCCGGGTCAATAAATACAGCGCAAGGCGAATTCAAGGAGCGTCGCAATGCCAGACCGCACAACCCTATCCCCCGAGGATGCCCTGGTGGCCATCATGGTGGCCGTTTCGGTCTCGGACGAGGCGATCCAGACCTCGGAACTGGTCAAGATCCACGGGCTTGTGAACAACCTGCCGGTCTTTGCCGATTATGACGCGGATCATCTGAAAACGATGGCGACCCTGGTTTTCGACCTGTTCGAGGAAGAGGACGGGCTGGACGCGCTTTTCGGACTGGTGGAACAGGCCCTGCCCGACCGGCTGTATGAAACGGCCTATGCGCTGGCCTGTGACGTGGCCGCGGCCGACGGCCGGCTGGATCAGATCGAACTGCGGTTCCTGATGGAATTGCGCTATGCGCTCGATATCGATCGGCTGGCGGCGGCCGCCATCGAACGCGGCGCGCGGGCGCGGCACATGACGCTGTAGGTCACACGCGGCAGAATGCTGCACCGCAGCGATTGACGTGGGTCAAGGCGTGTCCGACGATGGCGGCACACCCTGAGCGCATCCGCCCCAGCCCCGGACCCATGTCATGTCAGACCCTGCACCGACCCCCCTTCCGACCAAGGCCGCCCTGCCCGCCCCACGCCCGCAGCCCCGCCTGCCCGCGGCGCCCCCGCGCCCGGCCAGCCACAGCTACGATACGCTGGACCGGGCCACGCGCGCCGCATTGGCGCGGATGACCGGGGGCGTGTCGCCCTTTGCCTTGCTGGAATCCTGGACCGATTGGGCGGTGCATCTCAGCCGCGCGCCGGGGCGGCAGATGGCCTTGGCCGAACACGCCGCCGAAAACGCGGTAAAGCTGGGGGCCTACACGCTGCGCGCCCTGACCGAGGAAGGGCACCCCCCCGCCCCGTTCGCGCCGAAGGCCTATGATCACCGGTTCACGCATCCGTCATGGCAGAAACTGCCCTATGCGCTGTGGCAACAAAGCTTTCTGGCCACGCAGGATTGGTGGGACATGGCCACCGGACGAATCCGCGGCCTGCGCCCCGACAATGCCGATCGCGCCCGTTTCATCGCGCGCCAGACGCTCGACCTGTTTTCGCCGGCGAACTTTCCGTGGATGAACCCGCAGATCATCGAAGAAACGATCCGGCAGGACGGCAGGAACATCGCCGACGGCGCGGAACACTATTTCGAAGACCTGATGCATATCCTGACGCAAGAGCATCAGAGCCAGCCCGAAGGATACCGCGTGGGCGAGGATCTGGCCGCAACACCGGGCAAGGTCGTGATGCGCAACGAGATCTGCGAATTGATCCAGTACGCGCCCGAGACCGAAACGGTGAAATCCGAGCCGGTGCTGATCGTGCCGGCCTGGATCATGAAATACTATATCCTCGACCTGTCGCCCCATAACTCGATGGTGCGCTACCTGGTCGAACAGGGCTTTACCGTCTTCATGCTGTCCTGGCGCAACCCCGGCGCCGAGATGGCCGATCTGGGCCTCGACGATTACCGCCGGATGGGCGTGATGGCCGCGCTGGACGCGATCAGCGCCATCGTGCCGGGGCAAAAGGTGCATGCCAATGGCTACTGCCTGGGCGGGACGCTCTTGTCGATCGCGGCGGCGACCATGGCGCGCGATGGCGACGACCGGCTGGCCTCGGTCACGCTGATGGCGGCGCAGACCGATTTCGCCGAAGCGGGCGAATTGCTGCTGTTCACCGACGAGTCGCAGGTCGCCTTCATCGAGGATCTGATGTGGGATCAGGGCTATCTGGACCGGCCGCAGATGACGCGCACCTTCGCCACGATGCGGGCCGAGGACCTGATCTATTCGCGCGCGGTGCAGCGCTATTTCCTGGGCCGGCCCGACATGCCCAGCGATCTGGGCGTGTGGAACAACGACACCACGCGGATGCCGGCCCGGATGCATGCCGAATACCTGCGCGGTCTGTTCCTGGAAAACCGTTTGACGGCGGGGCGTTACGCGGTTGACGGCCGGGTGATCGCGCTCAAGGACATCAAGGCCCCCATGTTCGTCGTCGGCACCGAGAACGATCACATCGCGCCTTGGCGGTCTGTCTACAAGGCCAAGCTGTTCACCGATGGCGATTTCCGGTTCTGCCTGGTCAAGGGCGGCCACAATGGCGGCATCGTCAGCGAGCCCGGCCACCCGCGCAAGCATTACCGCCTGGGCCATCGCGAACCCGGTGCCTTCTACATGGACCCCGATACTTGGCTGGCCGATCACGACCCGATTCCGGGCAGCTGGTGGATCGCCTGGGCCGATTGGCTGGCCGAACAATCCAGCGGCGAGGGGCCACCCCCCGCCATGGGGGCCGACGGCCATGCCCCGATCTGCGACGCCCCGGGCGACTACGTGCATCAGGTCTAGGCGTCGTCCGGCCTTGACCGCGACAGGCCCGCGCGCCTACCCCTATGGGTGATGGTGCCCCGCATCGCGTGCGGGGTGAAAAGGGAATGCGGTGCGGGGCCCTGCCCCAAGTCCGCGACTGCCCCCGCAACTGTAGGCGGCGTGCCCCCCCCGAAATGCCACTGGGCCGAAAGGTCCGGGAAGGCCGGGGGCGCAAAACTCCGCAAGTCAGGAGACCTGCCATCGTCCATTCACCCAAGCCCGGGCGGGGTGCCCCGGAACAGGAGACATGCGATGATCTGGTCCGACGAGACCCATTCCTATCAAGCCACCATGTGCCCGCGGATCGGCAAGGCCTGCCCCGAGGCGGCGTGCCTGGTCGCGCAACTGGCCCGCAGCGTGGCCGAGGCCCGTGCGTTCACGCAACCCGATTTCGAGGTCGCGGGCTTTGGCCGCCTTGAGGGCTGCAGCGATACCTGTAGTGCGCGGTTCATCGCGACGCATGCGCGCGTGCGCCTGTTCTGCGGCGTCGAGGCCGACAGCGCCATGGCCCCGCTGGACGCCCTGGCCGATGCGATGTTCGGGGCGGCAGGGCATGGTGGCCCGGTATCGGCGGCGGCCCTGCCACAGCGGCCGCTGGCGCTGCTCGAAGCGCGCCCGACCGCCTGATGCCCGCCCCCGACGCCCACCGGTCTGTTCAGGCGTAGACGGCGCCCCAGCGCTCGATCAGCGCCTGTTGCAACCGTTTGGCGCGGCCATTGTAGCTGCGGCCGCCGGGCGGGCGCTCCATCTGGGCCTGGGTCAGGGCGGCGCGGCGGTCGAGATCGGCGCAGAAGATCGCAAAGGCCAGATCGCGCCCCGTGGGCAGACGCACATAGCCCGCCAGCGACGACACGAAGTTCAGCGTGCCGGTCTTGGCCACCACCGACAGGGGGTGATCCGGTATCGCATTCCCCGCATCGTCCCGCATCGGGATGTCCTTCATCAGGTCGCGCAACAGGCCGTTCGGCCCTGCGGTGACAAGGGCGCTGGTCATGTCCTGCGGGCGCAGGCGGCTGTCGACGCCCAGGCCGGAATGATCGACGAAGCGCGCGTGACGCGCGCCCAGACGGTCCTCCATCCAGGCCGCCATTTCGGCCCCGCTTTCGGCCAGACTGGCCGGGCGCACGCCCCCCGCCTGCGTGGCCAGCAGGCCCACGACCTCGGCCGTCAGGTTGGTGGACCAGCGCATCATGCCGCGCAGAATATCCTCGAGCGGATCCGAGACATGTTCGGCTAGCACAGCGGCCCCCATCGGGGCGCTTTCCGAGAAGGCCGGGCCATCCAGAACGATGCCGTAGCTGCGCGCCAGCGTCTGGAAAACCTCGGCCACATAGACGGCGGGCCGCCGCGTCGGCAGCCAGCGCGCCCCGCCATTGCCCAGGGCGCCGCGCGCCACGGTCCAGACGTCGCGCGCATCGGTGGCCTCGAAGGTGTAGACGGGGAAATCGCGGTCCTCGACGGTCATTTGCGAGGATTGCACGCCGGGCGAATAGCTGGACGACCGCGCCTGCATCGTGACCGCGTAATCGCCGTTTTCGCGCGTCCATTCGAAATGGACACGGTTGAAGTTGAGGTTCAGTGCCGAAATCGACGGGTTGTAGCCGGCATGCGGCAACTGGCCCGGATCGATCTGATAGATGAAAGGCAGCGCATCGGTGGCCAGCCGCAACTGCCCCGTGACCTCGCGCACGCCGGCATCGGCCAGCGCGCCGGCCATCCCTGCCAACGCGTCGGTATCGAAGACAGGGTCGCCCGACCCCACAAGCCACAGATCGCCATCGAGACGGCCATCGGTCAGAGTGCCATCGGTCACCAGCCGCGTGCGAAACCGGTATCCCGGCCCCAGCCGGTCGAGCGCATAGGCCGTGGTGACCGCCTTGGCCACCGAGGCCGGCGGCAGGCCGAACAGGGGATGGGCCACTTCCAGCATCCGGCCGGTCGCGGCATCGGCCACGGCGAACCCGACCCGCCCCCCGAGCTCGGCGCGCGCGATCAGATCGGCGGCCTCGGGGATGGAGCGTTCGAAAATCCCGTCCGGCCGGATCAGCGGACGCAGGGACCTGTCGGGCGCGCCGGCAAAGGCACCACCCGCAACGGTGCTGCCCATCGCGGCAACCGCCCCGTTCAAGAATGCGCGTCTCGAAACCATTTGGTCAAATATCCATAACTTGCCGAGAGGTTAAGCAGACAGGCGGATTCGTCTCAAGCCCTGCCCATTGCGGCGATCGCCGCCATGGCGCAGCCGCCGCCTTGGCAAGAGCGTGTGTTTCCGACGCCCTGTCAACGCGATAAGGGCGGTGGCCATGCCGTCAGACAGGGCGCGCGCGCGGGCTTTGATGACGCTGGCCTTGGCGCTGGTCCATGCCGGGGGCTTGGCGGGAAAGCTGCGGATCGGCGGCGACGGGGTGGTGCCCCACTGGCTGGCGTTCAGCCGATTCGCCCTTGGCGCGGCGTGCCTGCCGCGGGACTGGCGCGTCTGGCTGCGCCGGCGGGCAGTCACGGGGGATATCGCCCCGATCCGGGCAAGGCGACGGACCGACCCGAGCGCAAACGGGGTCGCTGCGGTCTTTATCGGGCTCATCCTGTCCGGCCTCCTGTCCATATGGCTGCGGCGCGGCCCGGCCTTGTGGGGCGGCTCGGGCTGATCCGCATCGGTTTCCTTTGCGTCACTTTGGGTGCGAAACCGGGCTTTGGCATGACGCCGGGTGCGGGCATTGCGGTGCTGGCAGGGATTTTCCGTGGCGGCTTCCTGACCGGGTCGCGCCGGGTCGCGGGCGTGACGCTACCACTCGCCACGTTCGCGGATCTCGGTCGAGGACAGATCGACCATGGGCAGATTCAGAAAGCACCAGGCGGGGGTCCGGGCATAGGCCAGGACAGGCGCTGCCGAGGCGGGCCGTTTCGCCGCGCGATAGATCTGCGCCGCCTTGGCCGTGCGTGCCGAGATGCGCTGACCCGGACGGGCCAACACCCCGATGGGCACGTTTTCCATGATCCAGCGCCAGTGCTGCCAGCGGTGAAACTGCGCGAGGTTGTCGGCCCCCATCAGCCAGACGAACCGCACACCGGGCGCGCGTGCAAAGAGTGCCGCCAGCGTTTCGGCTGTGTAGCGGGTGCGCAGATGCGCCTCGATATCGGTGACGTCGATGCGCGGATGATCGACCAATGCACGGGCCGCCTGCATCCGCCGATCCAGCGGCGCGGGGCCATTTTCCTTGAGCGGATTGCCGGGGCTGACCAGCCACCACAGCCGGTCGAGGTCAAATCGCTTCAGCGCCTCGCGGCTGACATGCAGATGCCCGGCATGGGGTGGATCGAACGACCCCCCAAAAAGCCCGATCACCTGTCCGGGCGCGGTATATGGCATCACATGACGCTGCATCGCCTGCCCCATAAAGGGTTTGGCCCGCGCGCGGAAGGTCCGGCGCGCGTTGACATCTGCGGGATGGACGCGAAGGTGGGATACCAATCCCTTTGGTCCGGAGTTTTCATGACGCGCCTTTCGCTTTCCGCCCTTGCCCTGTCGCTGTGCCTGGCCGCCCCCCTCGCAGGCCGATCCCGCCGCGGATGCCCGCCGCATTGCCGAATTGACCCTGACCGAAGAGATGTTCGCCGCGGTCATGAGTTCGCAGGCGCCGATCATCGCCTCGGCGCTGCAGAACAACCTGCGCATGCAGGGGATCGACCTTTCCGATCCGCAACGCTTTACCGAGATCCTGACCGAGGAGATGCTGGCCGAGTTCACCACCCGCATGCGGGCGGAAACCGCGCCGCTCTATCTGAATGCCTTTTCCCCCGAGGATCTGGCCGGGATCGTCGCCTTCTACGAGTCAGAGACCGGCCGCGCCCTGTTGGCCGCCACCCCGATGCTGACACAACAAGGCGCGGTGATTGGCGGACGCGTCGGGACGGAACTGGGCCAGACGCTCGGACCGCGCATCGCCGCGCGTCTGCAGGCCGAAGGCATCCAGTTGACCACCGACCCGGCGATGAACCAGCGCCTGATCGACAGCCTGCGCTGAGCGCGCCCTGCCCCGGAGCCGGTGGTTCGGTGACGGGGGCCAATTCGGCCTTTCCTGCGATTGCCCATCCCGCGCGGCATGGCTACATACGTCCAAACCCTGACTTTCAGCGAGCGGAGCTACGCATGGCCTCCTACCAATACGTCTATCACATGGATGGCGTCTCCAAGACATATCCCGGCGGCAAGAAATGCTTCGAAAACATCCGTCTGAGCTTCCTTCCCGGCGTGAAGATCGGCGTCGTGGGCGTGAACGGCGCGGGCAAATCCACGCTGCTGCGCATCATGGCCGGCTGGGACAAGGATTTCACCGGCGAGGCCTGGGCCGCCGAGGGCGCGCATGTGGGCTACCTTCCGCAGGAACCGCAGCTGGACGAAAGCCTGACGGTGCGCGAGAACGTGATGCTGGGCGTGGCCGATAAGAAGGCCAAGCTGGACCGGTTCAACGAGCTGGCGATGAACTACAGCGACGAAACCGCCGACGAGATGGCGCAGTTGCAGGACGAGATCGACAGCAACAACCTGTGGGATCTCGACAGCCAGATCGACGTCGCGATGGAGGCGCTGCGCTGCCCCCCCGACGATGCCAGCCCTGCCAACCTGTCGGGCGGTGAGGCGCGCCGAGTCGCGCTGTGCAAGCTGCTGCTCGAAGCGCCCGACATGCTGCTCTTGGACGAGCCGACCAACCACCTGGACGCGGAAACGATCGCGTGGCTGCAACAGCATCTGATAGACTACAAGGGCACCTGCCTGATCGTCACCCATGACCGCTATTTCCTGGATGACATCACCGGCTGGATCCTGGAGTTGGATCGCGGCCGCGGCATTCCCTACGAGGGGAATTATTCAAGCTGGCTGGAGCAGAAGGCCAAGCGGCTTGAACAGGAAGCGCGCGAGGACAAGTCCAAGCAGAAGACGCTGGAGCGTGAGCTGGAATGGATCCGCGCCGGTGCCAAGGCGCGGCAGGCCAAGCAAAAGGCCCGGATCAACGCCTATGAGGAACTGGCCAGCCAGTCCGAGCGCGAAAAGGTCACGCGCGCTCAGATCGTCATCCCCAACGGCCCGCGCCTGGGCAACCGGGTGATCGAGGTCGAGAACCTGAAAAAGGGCTATGGCGACACGCTCTTGATCGAGGATCTGACCTTTTCCCTGCCGCCGGGCGGGATCGTCGGCGTGATCGGCCCGAACGGCGCGGGGAAATCCACGCTGTTCCGCATGCTTACCGGGCAGGAACAGCCCGATGACGGCACGCTGGAATACGGCGACACGGTGAAACTGTCCTACGTGGACCAGTCGCGCGATGCGCTGGATGCCGACAAGACCGTCTGGGAAGAGATCTCGGGCGGGGCCGAGGTGATCGAACTGGGCGACGCGACGATGAATTCGCGCGCCTATTGCTCGGCCTTCAACTTCAAGGGCGGTGACCAGCAGAAGAAGGTCGGCCTGCTTTCGGGCGGGGAACGCAACCGCGTGCATATGGCCAAGCTGCTGAAATCGGGCGGCAATGTCCTGCTGCTCGACGAGCCGACCAACGACCTAGATGTCGAGACCCTGCGCGCGTTGGAAGACGCGCTGGAGAATTTCGCGGGCTGCGCCGTGATCATCAGCCACGACCGCTTCTTCCTCGACCGTCTGTGCACCCATATCCTTGCTTTCGAGGGCGAGGCGCATGTGGAGTGGTTCGAGGGCAATTTCGAGGATTACGAGGAAGACAAGAAGCGTCGCCTCGGCCCGGATGCGCTGGAGCCCAAGCGGGTGAAGTACAAGAAGTTCGTGCGGTAGATTTTGCTCGATTGGCTATCAAGCGTTCCAACTGCCTTATGGTCAATCCTGACAGGGATATCGTTTGTAATCTTGGCAATCGCTGTCGGGAACCGACTAAGATGGATCAACTTTCTTAGCGATCAAATAAATGCTCTGCCGCTCGTGCGGGTTACGGCATTTGCATTGTTGGTATTGGGATTGTCGGGAATGGTCAGTGCTAAGCTATCTGATCAATCAGCGACTTCAAACGGCACCCAACCAATAAGTGCGCCGACTGAGCAACAATGGTTCCTCGACCTTGAGGCCCCGTATTCTTCCATCGGAAATCGCCATGCCGCGGATGAGCCGCATTTGATGTTCGCTTGCCACGATGAAGTTATTGTTCTGACATCTTTTTTTGATCTGAGAAGCAATGTTAGTCGCGCGCTTCTAGCCAGAGCCACGCTCGACAGGCAAGGTGGCTCTGAATATCTCGATTTTGCGTTTCATCTTTCTAATGGCGTCGTGGTAAACGTTCCGATGCGCGTTATTGATAGAATAGGCGGCACACCGTTTGGATTTACATCTACTGCGCCAGGGGTCGTATTGACACCTTCTGCTGATGTATATGAGCTCACGAGACAACTATTACGGTCAAATCTCAACATCACACTGTTCGTTGAACGAATGGCGGTTTTGAGGAACTTGAATTCTCATGGATTTCGATATCTAGAACATGAGGTGGGAATACTCTCCGAGTGCTTGTAGCGCGACCGCGAACTCCTCTGTCGGGCTGGAACTTTCTTTCTTTATTGCTCGTCTTGCGTCGGCAAAATCCTACGGACCAGGAACCGGGCCTTGGCCCGGGAACCCCTCCGCCACAAACCCGGGCCAAGGCCCGGTCTACGCCATCTCTCCAAACGCCCCCACAGGCTCAACCCCGCTCCATTCCGGCTCCACCCGGCCCAAGCGGATGTCGCGGTGGATCGAGGATGCAGGCCAGTCCGCAGGACGGGTGACAAACCCGTGCTTGACCGGGTTGCCCCAGCAATAGCGGATGTGCGCCTCAAGGTCGCGGTCGTCGCGGCAATGGTGTTCCCAGAACCGGCGTTGCCACACCGCCTGCTCGCGCTTGTCCGTCCGTAGACCGGGCTTCAGTCCGGCAAACCTGCCCTTTGAAATTTCCGGAAACTCGGTTGGAAACGACTCCGGGCCAAGGCCCGGTCTACGCAATCGCACGCGCAAATCCCTGGTGAACCGCGATTTGATCCGCCCCCAACGCTGCGAATAGTTCGGATCGCTTTCCGGCAAGCGCCAGACCGCGAGCATGTGATCGGGCAGGACGACCCAGGCGAGGATGTCGAAGGGGCGATCCCTGAGGGTCAGGCGCACGGCCTCTCGCAGGATATCGAGATGGTCGATGAGCGCCGTCGACCCCTGCTGCACAAGGCATACCGTGAAAAACACGGGCATGGTCGACGGGCTGGGGCGGCGATAATTCGGCATGGGGGGAATTTGCCCCATGCCGGTTAATGCGCCGTAAACGCTTCAGCTGAACGCGTGGCCCTCTTTCACGCCGAGCTTCTTGAACACGATCACCGCCGGGCACCAGCCGGTGAAGGCCGATTGCAGCATGTTCAGTCCGATGAAGACGGTGAACCACATGAACAGCGGGCTGACCCAGACGGTCAGGGCCACGCTGAGAAGGATCATCACGCCGGCAAAGGCGAGAACGGCACGGTCGAGGCTCATGGTCGGTCGATCTCCTGTCTGGTGGTCGGGCAAGACCCGAGGACGCACGAAGATGCGCTTTTTGTTTGCTTATGTCAACTTTTAACTGTGCTCAGTAGAGATGGCGAAATCTTTGCTACGGGTTCAACTATCGCTTGTGTTTCGGGCGCGCGACGTCCATATAGCGGGTGCACTGTTATTCTCTTTCGACCTGCTGTTCTCCCTCACCGGCCACAGTCTTTCGATCTTGCACTGACTGAGCCGGGCCGCCGCATTCCGCGGGCGGCATTCATTGAGGAGATCTCACGATGGCCACAGGCACCGTGAAATGGTTCAACACCACCAAAGGCTTCGGCTTCATCGAGCCCGAAAACGGCCACAAGGACGTGTTCGTGCATATCTCGGGCGTCGAGCGCTCGGGCCTGACGGGTCTGTCGGACGGGCAGAAGGTCACCTATGACCTGGAAGCCGGCCGTGACGGGCGCGAAAGCGCCGTCAACCTGGCACTGGCCTGAAGCCTGCCGGGGCGGTGCAGCGCGCCGCCGATCAAGCTTGGGAAAGGGCGGCCGCGGCTGCCCTTTTTTCCTGTCCCAAACCGCGCCGACAGGCCGGACGGACACAGCTTTTCCTTGCTTTTGCGTGCGACTCCTCCCATATCAACACTGCGATCGTTACCGCACTCGACCAACTGTCTCCTCTACACAAGGCTTCAGTCTCGACCCTGCTACCGACTGACGCCACGCCGCCGCAATCTCGCGGGCGGAGAACAAAAGACTAGGAGACCACGGATATGGCCACTGGCACCGTGAAATGGTTCAACACCACCAAAGGCTACGGCTTCATCGCACCCGATGGCGGCGGCAAGGACGTTTTCGTCCATATCTCGGCTGTCGAGCGGTCGGGCCTGACCGGCCTCGCCGACAACCAGAAGGTCAGCTATGACCTCGAAGCCGGCCGCGACGGCCGCGAAAGCGCGGTGAACCTGCAGGCCCAGTAAGGTCGGCAGTCGCATCGAATTCGAAGGGGCGCGCCCGGGCCGGGCAGCGCCCCTTTTTCATGCCCGCTACGCAGACCTCTTGCACGGGCACGGCGGCACCCAATATATTGACTAAGTCAATCAAAGGAGGCCCGCCATGGCCGATCACAAGCTGACCTGCCTGACCTGCGCCAGCGTGAACCGCGTGCCCGCAGACAAGATGTCGGCGCATCCGAAATGCGGCACCTGCGGCACCAAGCTGATGGAGGCCCGCGTGCGCGACATCGACAGCGCCACGCTGCGCAAGGCGGAAAGAACCGACAGCCTGCCGTTGCTGGTCGATTTCTGGGCCCCGTGGTGCGGCCCCTGCCGGATGATGGCGCCGCACTTCGAGGCCGCCGCCAAGGCGCTGGTGCCGACCGCGCGCCTGGCCAAGATCAACACGCAGATCCATGCCGATGCGACGCAACACTACGGCATCCGGGGCATTCCGGCGTTGATCCTGTTCCAGAACGGGCAGGAACGCGGACGGATCGCGGGGGCCCGCGCCAGCCGCGACATCGTCGCGTTTGTGCAGGGGCACGTCGCCGCGCCCACGGCCTGACGCGGAAAAGGTTTTCGGAACGGCCCGCGGGGTGCTAGCCCGACGCCGGGCTGTGATGGGCCGACCTGATGTTGGGAAAGACGTGATGTGATGGCAGGGGTCACGCGACGCGCCGCACTGGCGCCAGGGCTGGCGGCGGCGGCAGGGATGGCGGCCTGCACCCCGATCGGCGGCGCAGGCACGGGCATCGCCAGCGATCTGCCCGAAGGAAGCCGGATCGTTCTTGTCCGCCACATGGACCGCGACAATGGCACGCTGAACGCGATGGGGCTGCAGCGTGCCCAGGATCTGGTCGCGGCGATCGCCGATATTCCGCTCGATGACATCTACACGCACGATCTGCGGCGCAATGTCGATAGCGCGCGGCCCCTCGCCCAGGCCAGGGCGATCGAGATGACGCTGATCGACCTCGATCGTGCGCCAGGGTCGCTGCCTGGACTGGCGGCGGGACGGTCGATCATCTGGGTTGGAAACAGGGGCAACCTCGCCGAGATCTGGAATGTCCTGTCGCTGCCGGGCGCCCCCCCCCGCCTTGGCTATGGCGACATTGCCGTTGTCGAGGCTGCCCCCGCCCGTCGCCTGACCGTCGAGCGCCGGCGCTTCGGACCCCGGCCAAGCACCGACTGACGCACCAAACGGCGGCATCTGCAGGCCATTCGGCACATGCCGGGAAAGGCCGCTGCAGGGTGCGCGACCTGTCCCCCGTGCCCCATCACCAGAAGGGGGGGCTTGGGCAAGGCGTGTGCGGATCGGATTGGCCAAGAAAACGCCCGCCCGGAAAAGGCCAAGGCGCAGATCAGACTGCGCCGCCAGACCGTTCCCGAACGGGCGAGATGTGAATGCCGTCAATGGCGGTTTGCGTCAACCGGAAAGCCGCGCGTAGATGACGAGAAGAACCGGAATAGCCATGGCAGCCCACATGCAGAAAAACATAGCCATGCGGCCAAGGGCATTCCATTTCTCGATGAGATCGTCGTCCTCGTCAGTGACGGGGGCGGCCTGATCGAACACTTCTGTTCGGGACATGTTGTCTAAGCCTCCAGATTACACACGAAGACTCAATCTAGCGCGGCGTGTCGCGACGTCCAGTGATCTGGATCAACAGCGCGCTCTTTTGCTGGCACACCGCCGATTGTCGGCTATCATCGTTGTGCGACCAGCGAAGGAGACACCGATGCGCCGACTTGCCACCCTCGCCCTTGCCGCTGCGATGGCGCTGCCCGTGCCGATGGCCGCCACCGCCCAGAGCGAGGCGGAAACCGAGTTCATGATGGGCCTGATGGAAGCGATGAACCAACTGTCCGTGCGCTTCAATCGCGAGGTCTGCGGCTTTGTTCTGGTGGATGACGCGGGGAATTTCAGCTCGACCAAAGTCAGCTGGGGGGGGCATGCGTCCTGCGCGTCACTGCCGTTGCAACAAGGCGCGACCGTTGTCTCGTCATGGCACACGCATGCGGCCTGGGCGCGGCAATATGACAACGAGGTGCCGTCGATCCAGGATGTCGAAGGCGACATGCGCATGGGGGTCAATGGGTGGGTCGGCACACCCGGCGGCCGATTGTGGTTCGTGCATGGCCGCAGCGGCACCATCCGCCAGGTCTGCGGCCCCGATTGCCTGCCCAGTGATCCGGCCTCGGTCAACGAGGTGCACAGCGCTCCCAACCAGACCTATACGCTGGACGGATTGTATGCGCGGTTCGGCCGGTCGCGCTGAAGCCGCCCGCGCCACAGCAACGGTCTCTACGGGAATTGACGGCTCACGCGGCGTCTCATATCCCTGCAGCCACGAACCACGGAGATTTCATGGCCCGGTGAAGCGGGGAGGCACGCGGCCTCCCGATACACGGCACTGCACATGCGCGCGACCGCCTGGCGGCAGCGCCCACATGTCCTGTGCCATCGCCTCACCTGTTACGACGCCCGGATATGCCGGGTCTGCCCATGAAAGAGCAAGACAATGGTTCGGGACTATTCCCAATTCCTTCCAAACACCGCCGAAAACCCACGAACAAAGCCTGCCTCGCGCCTCGGTGCGCTGGGTTGGCGGCCGGGTCTTGCCCAACAGATCGCTGTCGAGGACATGGCCACGACCCCGCCGGTGCGCGTGATGGCCGTGCATCGCAATGGCCTGCAGGTCATGGGCGACGACATCGAGACACTGATCCCGACCGGCCCCGACGCGACGGTGGGCGACTGGCTGCTGTTCGACCGCGATGTGCCGAGCAAAAGCCGCGTGTTGCGCCGCCTCAGCCTGTTCAAGCGGCGCGCCCCCGGCACCGCGCGCAAGGTGCAGTTGATCGCCGCGAATATCGACACGGCCTTTCTCGTCTCATCGTGCAATCACGACTTCAACACCGCGCGTCTGGAACGCTACGTCGCCCTGAGTTTCGAGGCCGGGGCCGTGCCGGTCATCGTGCTGACCAAAACCGATCTCTGCGCGGATGTGGCCCGGTATCTGGCCGCGGCGCGCGCGATCTCGGACCGGGTGCAGGTCATCGCCTTGAACGCGCGCGGCGATCAGCCGGCCGAGGCGCTGGCCGACTGGTGCAAACACGGTCAGACCGTCGCCTTTCTGGGGTCGTCCGGTGTGGGAAAATCCACGCTGGTGAACGGGCTGTTCCATGCGGACCGGGCCGCCACGCAAGCCATCCGCGAGGATGACAGCAAGGGGCGCCACACCACGACCCGGCGCGAGCTGCACATCACGCCCGGGGGCTGCGCCGTGCTGGACACGCCCGGTATGCGCGAGTTGCAATTGACCGACGCCCGCGATGGGATCGACGATGTCTTCGCCGACATCGCGGACTTGGCGACGCGGTGCAAGTTCAACGATTGCCAGCACCAGAGCGAACCCGGCTGCGCCGTTCTGGCCGCGGTCGAGGCCGGCGAGATCGACCCGGCCCGGTTGGTGCGGTGGCGCAAGCTGGCGGCAGAGGATCGCTTCAACTCGGCCACGTTGGCCGAGCGTCGCGCCGGGGACAGATCCTTTGGCAAGATGGTGCGCAACGTCAAGGCGCTGCACCGCAAGCTGGGCAAGTGATCTGTCCCGCGCATGACAAAGGGGCCGCCCCGGTCTGGGATGGCCCCGTTTCGGTGGGGCCCTTGCGCGCGACCTACTCGGCGGCGTTCATGTATGTGGCCATGGGCGGGCAGGTGCAGACCAGATTCCGGTCGCCATAGGCGTTGTCGACGCGGTTGACCGGGGGCCAATATTTGTCCTCGCGGAAGGCACCCGGCGGGAAACAGGCCTCTTCCCGGCTATAGGCCCGGGTCCAGTCCTGCACCAGATCCTCCATCGTGTGGGGGGCGTGGCGCAGGGGGCTGTCCTCGACCGCGATCTTGCCTTGCGCGATGGCGCGGGCCTCCTCGCGGATCGACAGCATCGCGGTGACGAAGCGGTCCAGTTCGGCCTTGGGCTCGGACTCGGTCGGCTCGATCATCAACGTGCCCGCGACCGGCCAGCTCATCGTCGGTGCGTGGAAGCCGTAATCCATAAGCCGCTTGGCGATATCGTCCACGGTGACGCCACACTCGGCCATCGGGCGGGTGTCGAGGATCAGCTCATGCGCCACATGGTTCGACTTGCCGGTATAAAGCACCGGGTAGGCCTCGCACAGCCGCGCGGCCAGGTAGTTGGCATTGAGGATCGCCACCTTGGTCGCCTGCGTGATCCCCTCGCCCCCCATCAGCCGGATATAGGCGTAGGAGATCGGCAGGATCGATGCCGACCCAAAGGGCGCGCCCGAGACCGGCCCCTCGGTCCCGCCGGTTTCGGGATGGCCGGGCAGGAAGGGCGCCAGATGCGCCTTGACCCCGATCGGCCCCATGCCGGGGCCGCCCCCGCCATGGGGGATGCAGAACGTCTTGTGCAGGTTCAGGTGGCTGACATCGGCCCCGATCTCGCCGGGTTTCGACAGGCCCACCATCGCGTTCAGGTTAGCCCCATCCAGATAGACCTGCCCGCCATGGGCATGCGTGATCTCGCAGACCTCGCGCGCGGTGCGCTCGAACACGCCATGGGTCGAGGGGTAGGTGATCATGCAGGCCGCCAGGCGCTCGCCCGCGGCAGCGGCCTTGGCGCGGAAATCTTCGAGGTCGATATCGCCGTTATCGGCGGCCTGCACGACAACCACCTCCATCCCCGCCATATGGGCCGAGGCCGGGTTGGTGCCATGCGCCGAGACCGGGATCAGGCAGACATCGCGATCCATGTCGCCGCGCGCCCGGTGATAGGCCGAGATCGTCAGCAGCCCGGCATATTCGCCCTGCGCGCCCGAATTGGGCTGCATCGACATGGCGTCATAGCCGGTGATCTCGCAGAGTTTCGCGGACAGGTCCTCGAGCATCTCGGCATAGCCCTCGGCCTGGTCAGCGGGGCAGAACGGATGGAGCGAGGCGAACTCGGGCCAGGTGATCGGCATCATCTCGACCGCGGCGTTCAGCTTCATCGTGCAGGACCCCAGCGGGATCATGGCGCGGTCCAGCGCCAGGTCGCGGTCGGCCAGACGGCGCATGTACCGCGTCATCTCGGCCTCGGATCGGTTCATGTGAAAGACCGGATGTGTCAGGTATCTGCTGTCGCGCAGCAGTGCGTCGGGAATGGCGGGCAGCGTCTGCGGCCCGGCGAACAGCACGCCGAAGGCGCGGCACACCGCCTCGAGCTGATCCTCGGTCGTGGTTTCATCGACCGAGATCCCAATCTTGTCCGCGCCCACATCGCGCAGGTTGATCCCGCGCGCCACCGCGGCGGCCATGATACGGTGTTGCTTGCCACCGACCGGCACGGTGATCGTGTCGAAAAACGCGCCGTTCTCGGGCGCAAAGCCCCCGGCCCGCAGGCTGGCGGCCAGCCGTGCGGCCTTCAGATGCACATGCTGCGCGATGGCATGCAGGCCCTTGGGCCCGTGGAACACCGCAAAGAAACCCGCCATGACGGCCAGCAAAGCCTGCGCCGTGCAGACGTTCGACGTGGCTTTCTCGCGGCGGATATGCTGCTCGCGCGTTTGCAGCGACAGCCGGTAAGCCGGGTTGCCGTTGCTGTCCACCGACACGCCGATGATGCGCCCGGGCAGCGCGCGCTTGATCTTGTCATGGCACGCGATGAAAGCCGCGTGCGGCCCGCCATAGCCCATCGGCACGCCAAAGCGCTGCGCGCTGCCCACGGCGATATCGGCCCCCATCGCGCCCGGCTCTTTCAGCAGCGTCAGCGCCAACAGATCGGTGGCGACGATGCCGATGGCCTTGGCCGCATGCAGGGCCGCGATCTGATCGGTCGGGTCGGCGACATGTCCATAGGTGCCCGGATACTGGAAAATCGCGCCAAAGACGGCGTCAGGTTCCAGATCGGCCGGGTCGCCGACGATCACCTCGATCCCAAGCGGTGCCGCGCGCGTCTGCATCACCGCGATGTTCTGCGGATGGCAGTTGCGGTCGATGAAGAACCCGCGTGCCTTGGATTTCGCCACGCGCTCGGCCATGACCATCGCCTCGGCGCAGGCCGTCGCCTCGTCCAGCAGCGAGCCGTTGGCCACCTCCAGCCCCGTCAGGTCGGCCACCATCGTCTGGTAGTTGAGCAGCGCCTCAAGCCGTCCTTGCGCGATCTCGGGCTGGTAGGGCGTGTAGGCCGTGTACCAGGCGGGGTTTTCCAGGATGTTGCGCTGGATCGCGGGCGGCGTGTGGGTGCCGTAATACCCCTGTCCGATCATCGACACCATCGGCTTGTTCTTGGCTGCGATGGAACGCATGTGATCCAGCAACTCGGCCTCGGACATCGGGTCCCATTCCAGTGGGGCCTTTTGCCGGATCGAACCCGGCAGGGTCTGCTCGATCAGCGTGTCGAGGCTGTCGGCGCCAACGACCGACAGCATCTCGTCCATTTCCTGCGGCGAGGGGCCGATATGGCGGCGGTTTGCGAAATCGGTCGGGGCGTAGTCTGAAAGCGTCCAGGGCATGGGCCGGTCATCCTCGGGTCTGGCGGGGTGCGGGGGCGATGCGGGCGCATTCGCCCCCATCTTTATCCTTGAAATATGCCGGGGGTCCGGGGGCTGGCCCCCGGCGGCGCGACGGCCGGTGTCACGCGCCGACGTGGTCCTTGTATTCATCCTCGGTCATGAATGCGTCCAGCGCGGACATGTCATCGACCTTGATCTTGAAGAACCACGCCTCGCCCAGCGGATCCTCGTTCACCAGTCCGGGCGTATCGGTCAGCGCCTCGTTCACCGCGACGATCTCGCCGTCCAGTGGCGCCACGATGTCGGAGGCGGCCTTGACGCTTTCGATCACCACGATCTCGTCGCCCTTGGCGACCTGCGTCTCGATCTCGGGCAATTCGACGAACACCACGTCGCCCAGCTGGGTCGCGGCGTGTTCGGTGATGCCGACGACGATCACGTCACCATCGGGGCGGAGCCATTCATGATCTTCGGTAAACTTCATCTGTCCCTCATCTGGATTGGGGTTGGGGCAAAAGGATGATCGATCTCAGCGTTTGTAGCCGGGTGTCACGAAGGGCAGCTGCGCTTGGGTCGCAGGCAGGCGTTTACCCCGGACTTCGCCCCAAAGGCGCGCGTCCGTGGGCACGGCGGCCTCGATCAGGGCCAGCGCGATGGGCCCGCCCAGCGAGGGGCCGAACCCGCCCGAGGTGACGGTGCCCACCTGCGCGCCACCATCGGCGCTGTCGAAAACGGGGGTGCCCGCCCGCATCGGCGCGCGCCCCTCGGGCAACAGGCCCGTGCGGCGGCGCGGCGCGCCATGGGCAAGCTGGTCGAGGATCACCTTGGCACCTGGGAAGCCCCCGGCGCGCGCACCGCCCGTGCGGCGCACCTTCTGGATGGCCCAGCCCTGCCCTGCCTCGACCGGCGAAATGTTGGGCGTCATCTCCTGCCCATACAGCGGCAGGCCGGCCTCGAGCCGCAGCGAATCGCGCGCGCCAAGACCGATGGGCGCAACCCGGTCATCGGCCAGAAGCGCACGGGCGAAAGCCTCGGCCATCTCGGCCGGCACGGAGATTTCGAACCCGTCCTCGCCCGTATAGCCCGAGCGCGAGATCCAGAGCGCCACGCCCTGCCATTCGATCACCGCCACATCCATGAAACGCATGCCCGCAACACCCGGCATCAGCGCGGCCAAGGCGGCCTCGGCCATCGGCCCTTGCAAGGCCAGCAGCGCACGGTCGGCGATTTCCTCGACCCCGTCGATATGGGCGCGCAGATGGGCGATGTCGGCCTCGCGGCAGGCCGCGTTCACGACAAGAAACAGGTCGTCGGCGCGCCGCGCGATCATCAGGTCGTCCAGCACCCCGCCCGTTTCGTTGGTGAAGAACGCATAGCGCTGGCGGCCTTGCGCCAGATCCAGCACATCGACCGGAACAAGGGTTTCCAGCGCCGCATCAGCCGACAGCGGCAGGCGCAGCTGTCCCATGTGGCTGACGTCGAACAGCCCCGCCTTTTCGCGGCACCACAGGTGTTCGGCCATGACCCCGGCGGCGAATTGCACCGGCATCTCCCACCCGGCGAAGGGCACGAATTTGGCCCCGTGCTCGGCATGGAGCGCCCTGAGTGGCAATTGCCTCGGATCGACCCCGGTCGCGGTCCCGGTTTCGGCCATGTCGCCCCCATCTCTCCGGGACATGCCCGGCACCGTTTCGCAGGGCGCTGATGCGCCCGCCCGATGCCCCCTCTGTCCCTTCGCCTGAGATCGTTATCCCTTCGGCGGACGTGTCGCGGCACGCCTCTCTCCAGAGTCTTGGTCCGCCAAGGTCCCTTTGCCTGAGAGTTTACCGGGGCGGTTGCTCCTTCGGCCCTGACCCCGATGATCTGGGGGGCAGCGTCTCCCTCGCGCGGATGGGGGGCACAATAGCGGGAATGCGCGCCCCCGCAAGGGGGCTTGCACAGACTCGACGCATTGGGCCACAGATACGACCATGTCCGACAGCCCCCCTGACCCGTTCTTCTTCGGCTACGGCAGCCTTGTGAACCGCGCCACGCATGACTTTCCGCGCGCCGCGCGCGCCCGCGTCACCGGCTGGGCCCGCACCTGGAAACGCACGCGCCTGCGCAAGGTGGCGTTCCTGACCGCCGTGCGCGACGACGGCGCCATGATCGAGGGGCTGATCGCGGCGGTTCCCGGCGCCGATTGGGCCACGCTGGACGCGCGCGAATATGCCTATGACCGCCACGGGGTCGAGCGGGTCGATCACGATCACCCCCATCCCGTCACGGTCCAGATCTACGCCACCAAGCCCGAGCATCATACCGATGCCTCCGAAGAGCACCCCGTCCTGCTGAGCTATCTCGACACGGTGGTACAGGGCTATCTGCGCGAGTTCGGAGAGGCGGGCGCGCAGCGGTTCTTCGAGACGACGCATGGATGGGAGGCCCCGGTCTTCGACGACCGTGCCGCGCCGGTCTATCCGCGTCACCAACGGCTGTCGCCCGACGAGACCCTGTTCGTGGACGACGCCCTGCGCGCGTTGGGCGTGCGGCGGCTGACCCGCCTCTAGGCAGGCGGAAAACGCGCGGTGTTCGGGCCGTTTTCCCAGATTTCAAACACCGCGCATACCGGACGGGCCCCTTTCCAGATGTGCGGCACTGCGCCGCCCAACACCGACCTTCACGGCTTGGCGAGGTGCCCGCGATCGGCCCGTGGCGAAGGCGCGTTCAGGCTCAACGACCAGACTATTCGTCGTATAGCCGATACTTCAGATTGTCTTGCGTCAGGCGCTCAACCTCTTCGAGCGGTGTTTCCAAAGCCCCATGGTCTTTCAACGCGCGGCCGTAGGTCGGCAAGTTCTCTACGGAGATGGCCTTGTCGGGCTCCCACAAGGCCGACCGGATGACCGCTTTGCCGCAATGATAAAAGGCTTCTTCAACATACACGACGATGGCGAAATCCGGGATCTTTCCGTCAACGGCCATGGTTTCGCGCAGCGCGGCATCACGCACCACCTGCGCACGACCGCTGACCCGCACGACTTCAAGCCGGTTTGGCACCAGGAACATCAGGCCCACCCGGCCGGTTTCCAGGATATTGAGGAAACTGTCGAATCGATGATTTCCGGGCCGATCGGGAATGGCCAGCGTCTTTGTGTCGAGAACCTTCACGAAGCCCGGCGGGTCGCCTTTGGGGGAAACGTCAATGGCACCTGTCGACGAATACGTCGCCATTGTCATGAACGGCGAGTGCTCGATCCAGATACGGACATGGTCGTCAATGTGATCGATGACCTTGCGGACCTGCCGCTCGATCGTGCCGGGGATGACGGCGCGAATTTCGGCCTCTGACGTCACGACATCGCTTGGTTCGTACATGATCCCTTTCTCCCTGTGGTCCGCTCCGCGCCCTCTTCGGATGGCGGTCGCGGAATAGCTGTTCCTCGGCATGCTCGGCCCCCGGAGCAAGGCTTTGGATCATGTCAAGACATGGTGCAGATGGACGGGGACGCGCGCCCTGACATCGTTGAGATAGTCCTTGTCGAGCCGGGCATCGACATGCCCCAAGACATCCGACGCGTTCGCAAGGACGTTGCCCCAAGGATCGCAGATCAGACTGTGACCGTAGCAATGCCCCTTGCCATCGTTGAACGAGAACACCTGGGCCGGCGCCGCGATATATGTTCCCGTCTCGATGGCGCGCGCACGCAGCAAGACCTCCCAATGCGCGCGACCGGTTTCGCGCATGAAGGCTGCAGGAACGAGGATGAGTTCTGCCCCCATATCGCGAAGGCGGCGAAACAGCTCGGGAAAGCGGAGATCGTAGCAGATGGTACAGCCAATCTTCCAACCATTGAGTTCATAAACCTCGACGCTGGACCCGGCTGAAATCAGATCCGACTCCCTGAACTGGGTCCCATCGGCCAAGTCGACATCGAAGAGGTGAATTTTGGAGTACCGCGCAATCTCGGAACCATCCGCTCCGTGGACGACCGTGGTGTTGAACGTGCCGGTTTCGCGTTTTTCCGCGAGCGAGCCTGCGTGGATTGCTATCCCCAGGGTCTTTGCAAGCTCCGAAACCTGCACGTTGATGTCATCGAACCAGGCGCCACTCGCCGCGAGGCTCTTCGATCCGTCTCCCATATAGGCGAAATATTCGGGAAGGGCGATGAGGTCGGGGCGGTCATCGGCCGCGCGTTTTACAGTTTCGAACAGAACGTTCAGGGATGCGCTCAGATCGTCTTGTGGATTATGCTGCACGACACTGATTTTCATCTGCTTCTCCAATGTGCGGCTCGGCGTGCATGATTGGGTTCTCGAGCGAACACCAAAGCCAATGTCGTCACACGGCAACCCTCTGGATGGCAGCCAGCTTGCCCCCCAGAGGCGGGAAAAGCCATAAAAAAGCGCTGTAGATCCCGCCTTGCCTGGCAGGGCAGACATTGCCGGACACCCCCTCGCACGTGGCGGACAGTGGGCTTTTTTGCAGATGCGCAGGTGCCAACGGCAAGACGATGCATCCGGCCCAGGCGCGGGTCTCAGAGGCTGGGCTTTTTCTGCAGCAGGGGCATCACGTCGGCCATTTCGGGGCCGCGCTCCAGGCCCGTCACGGCCTTGCGCAATGGCATGAAAAGGCCCTTGCCCTTGCGGCCTGTCGCCTCTTTCACCGCTGCGGTCCAGGTGGCCCACGTCGTCTCGTCATAGGGCGGCTCGGGCAGCATGGCGAAGGCCTGGGCCACGAACTCGCGATCCTCCTCGGCAACGAGCGGCTCCGCCCCATCGCGGAACAGCGCCCACCAACCGGGCAGATCGGCGCGGGTGGCGATATTGGCGCGCGCCACGTCCCAGAAGGTCGGCGCGAGGGGGGCGGGCACGCCCAGCGCCGCGATCTCGTCCTTCACCGCCTCGAACTCCAGCCCGTGCAGGTAGCGCGCCGAGAGTGGCCAGATGTCATCGACATCGAACTTGGTGGGGGCCGAGCCGAAATGACCGAGATCAAAACCCTCGGCCAGTTCGTCAATGGACCGGGCCAGGTCCACGGGCTGCGATGATCCGATCCGCGCCATGTGCGATAGCAGCGCCATCGGCTCCATCCCCGCCGCGCGCAGATCGCGCAGGGACAGCGTGCCGAGGCGCTTCGACAACGCCTCGCCCTGCGGGCCGGTCAGCAGCGAATGGTGGGCAAAATTCGGGGCGTCATGGCCAAGCGCTGCCATGATCTGGATCTGCGTCGCGGTGTTGGTCACGTGATCCGAGCCGCGTACGACATGGGTGATCCCCATATCGGTGTCATCGACGACCGAGGCGATGGTATAAAGCACCTGCCCGTCGGCGCGGATCAGCACCGGGTCGGACACGCTGGCCGCGTCGATGGAGAGCGGGCCGAGGATGCCATCCTCCCACTCGATCCGCTCGTGATCGAGCTTGAAGCGCCAGACACCGGCCCCCCGCTCGGCGCGCAGGCGGGCCTTGTCCTCGTCCGACAGCTTCAGCGCGGCGCGGTCATAGACCGGCGGCTGGCCCATGTTCAGCTGCTTCTTGCGCTTGAGGTCCAGCTCGGTCGGTGTCTCCCACGCCTCGTAGAAACGGCCCTTTTCACGCAGCTCGTCCGCGGCGGCGGCGTAGCGGTCGAGGCGGTCGGACTGACGTTCCAACCGATCCCAGGTCAGGCCCAGCCATTCGAGGTCTTCCTGGATGGCGTCGGCATATTCGGGCTTGGAGCGGTCCGGGTCGGTATCGTCGAGGCGCAGGATGAATGTTCCGCCCGCCTTTTTCGCGATCAGGAAGTTGAACAGCGCGGTGCGCAGGTTGCCGACATGGATATAGCCGGTGGGCGAGGGCGCAAAGCGGGTGACGGTCATCTCGGGGCCTCGTATTGGAACGCTGCGTCCTCTTTCACATGCGCGCGCCAGAGTCCATAAGTCGGGCATGAGCGAGGGGTCGGATATCGCCGATTGGCAGGCGCCCGGATTGGGCGAGATCGAGGCGCTGGCGCTGGCCGCCATCGCGGCGCTGCCCGGCGTCTACGCGGCGGCTGCGCGCGCGGTTGTCCTGCGGGTCGAGGACTTTGCGCCCGAGGAGATGCTGCGAGAGATGGAGATGGACAGCCCGTTCGAGTTGACGGGTCTTTACGAGGGCATCCCGCTGACCGAAAAATCGGTGATGGATCAACCCATGGGACCGGACACGATCTGGCTGTTTCGCCGTCCGATCCTGGATGAATGGGTCGAGCGGGGGAACGTGACGCTGGGCGAGCTGGTGACGCATGTTCTGGTCCATGAACTGGCGCACCATTTCGGATGGTCCGACGCGGATATCGCCCGCGTCGATCCATGGTGGGACTAGGCGCGCCAAGGCGGCGTGGCGCGTGGCGCGCGATGCATTTTTTCAGGATAAAGATGCCAGGGGCGGGCGCTCGGCCCGTCAGACACGGTCGCCCTGCGACATCCGCTGGAGAAATCGCTCGGCGCTGTCGAGCGTGGCCTGACGCTTGTCATCCGACATGCGCGACCAGGTGCGATACATCTGGGCCATGCGGGGGTTCTTGCCGAACCGGTCGCGGTGGCGGTGCAGGAAGCCCCAGTAGAGGTAGTTGAAGGGGCAGCCCCCCTCGCCCGTCTTGACGGCGACATCGTAGCGGCAGGATTTGCAGTAGTTCGACATCTTGTTGATGTAGTTCCCGCCCGAGACGTAGGGTTTCGACCCGACGATGCCGCCATCGGCGAACTGGCTCATCCCGATCACGTTCGGGGCCTCGACCCATTCATAGGCATCGGCATAGACGGCCAGATACCATTCATGCACCTGATGCGGGTCGATCCCGGCAAGCAGCGCGAAATTGCCCGTCACCATCAGGCGCTGGATGTGGTGGGCATAGGCCTCGTCCCGCGTCTGCTCGACCGCCTTGGCGACACAGAGCATGTCGGTCTGCGCATCCCAGTAGAACCCAGGCAGCTTGCGCTGGTGGTTCAGCCAGTTCTTGCGCGTGTAGTCGGGGCCTTCACGGAAATAGATGCCGCGCATGTATTCGCGCCAGCCGATGATCTGGCGGATGAACCCCTCGACCGCGTTGAGCGGCGCGTCGCCCTTGGCGTAGGCGTCGGCCGCCGCATCGCAGATTTCTTGCCATGTCAGCAGGCCCGCGTTCAGGTACATCGAGATGACCGAGTGGTAGAGGAACCGGTTCTCGGCAAGCATCGCATCCTGGAAGTCGCCGAAATCGGGCAGCGCGTTGCGGATGAAATGCGAGAGCGCCTGCCGTGCCTGCCCCCGGTCGGTGGCGAACCAGAAGGGGCGCAGCTCTCCAAAATTGTTATCGAAACGGCGCTCGACCAGGTCCAGAACCTCCTCGACGGTGTCGTCGGAGGTGAACTGCATCGGGCCGCCGAAGGTGATCTTGTCGGGCGCTGGTTTGCGGTTATCGTGGTCGTAATTCCACTTGCCGCCCTCGGGCTTGTCGCCGTCCATCAAGAGGCCGGTCTTGCGCCGCATCTCGCGGTAGAACCACTCCATCCTGAGGTCCTTGCGGCCTTCGGCCCACTCTTCGAACTCGCCATGCGAGGCGAGGAAGCGCGTGTCGGGGAACTGGTGGACGGGGATGGGGCACTCTTCCAGCGCGGCGATCAGGCGAAACTCGCCCGGCTCGGTGGCCAACACCTCCTTGGCGCCGATCCCTTCGGCATGGCGCAGAAGCTCGCCGGGGATGGAGCCGGTATTCTGCGCATCATCAAGGCGCGTGTATTCGACCCGCCAGCCGTCATCGCGCAGTTGCGCCGCGAATTTGCGCATGGCGGCGAAGAGAAAGGCGATCTTTTTGGGGTGGTGCGGGACGTAAGAGGCCTCGTCCGCGACCTCGGCCATCACGACCACGTCGCGAGATTTATCCGCCTCGGCCAGGGCGGACAGCTCGGGCGAAAGCTGGTCGCCCAGCACAAGGATCAGGCGGGGGGTGTCGCTCACCAGACGATCTCCTTGCCGGCATAGTCGTAGAACCCGCCGGACTGGTCCCGGGTCAGCCGCTCCATCACATCGCAGAGATTTCGCGCGGCCTCTTCGGGCGCCAGCTTGCCGTGCTTGGGATCGTAGCCTTGGGTGAAGGGCGTGGCGACGGTGCCGGGGTGCAGCGCGGCCACGATCGCGTCGCGGTGCGAGCGTTTCAGTTCGATCGCGGCGCCATGCACGATCTGGTTCAACGCGGCCTTGGACGCGCGGTAGGAATGCCAGCCGCCGATCCGGTTGTCGCCGATGGAGCCGACGCGCGCGGTCAGGACCCCCGTGACCGAGCGGCCCTGTTTCGGCAGAAGCCGCGGCAAGTATGACAGCAGATGCGCCACGCCGACGGTGTTGACGGCAAAGACGCGGGCCATCTCGGCGGGGTCTATGGCCGACAGTTGTTTTTCGGGCGATACGCCCTCGGGCGCCAGGATGCCGACCGAAACGAACACGGTCTGGAACGACCCCTCGAGCCCCCCCATCACGCGCGCGACCGCGGCCGGGTCGGTCACGTCCAACCCGTTCTCCGAGCGCGACAGGGCCGTGACATGACCACCGCGGGCGCGCATTTCATCCGACATCGCGCGGCCGATCCCGCCCGAGGCACCTATCACGAGAGCATCAATCATGGCCGGTCAGGTAAGGCGGCCGGCGGGCACGTCCAGTCGCTCGGCAGGTCAAATGCGTTGACCTTCATTTGGGGTTTTCAACGGCGGCGGGATGCGTATTCTCCACCCCATGATCATGCAGGCCCATACGACGACCCTCGCCGCGCCCCGCGCGCGGCTCGCCCTGCTTGGCCTGCTTCTCCTTAGCCGCCTCTGAGCGTGCCATTCGGCGCGACCGCTCAGGGGAGGGACAGCGCCGGAGACATGCACTCAGCTAAGGAAATCCAGACAATGACCGACAAGAACCGTGTCCTGATCTTCGACACCACCCTGCGCGATGGCGAACAGTCGCCCGGCGCAACGATGAGCCATGACGAGAAACTGGAGATCGCCGCCCTGCTCGACGAGATGGGCGTCGACATCATCGAGGCCGGCTTTCCCATTGCCTCGGAGGGCGATTTCGCAGCCGTGTCCGAGATCGCCGGACTGGCGAAATCCGCCACGATCTGCGGCCTTGCACGCGCCAATTTCAAGGATATCGACCGCTGCTGGGAGGCGGTGAAACACGCGAAATCCCCGCGCATCCATACCTTCATCGGCACCTCGCCGCAGCACCGGGCCATCCCGAATCTCAGCATGGACGAGATGGCCGATCGCATCCACGACACGGTCACCCATGCCCGCAACCTCTGCGACAACGTGCAGTGGTCGCCGATGGATGCTACACGGACCGAGTGGGATTATCTGCGTCGCGTCGTCGAGATCGCGATCAAGGCGGGCGCCACCACGATCAACATCCCCGACACGGTGGGCTACACCGCCCCGCGTGAAAGCGCCGATCTGATCCGCCGCCTGATCGCCGAGGTGCCCGGCGCGGACGAGGTGGTTTTCGCCACCCATTGCCACAATGACCTGGGCATGGCGACGGCCAACGCGCTGGCTGCGGTCGAGGGCGGCGCGCGGCAGATCGAATGCACGATCAACGGTCTGGGCGAACGCGCGGGCAACACCGCGCTGGAAGAGGTGGTGATGGCGATACGCGTGCGGGGTGACATCATGCCGTTCACCACCGGCATCGACACCACCAAGATCATGCATATCTCGCGCCGCGTCAGCACGGTGTCGGGGTTCAACGTGCAGCCCAACAAGGCCATCGTCGGCAAGAACGCCTTTGCACACGAATCCGGCATCCACCAGGACGGGATGCTGAAATCGGCCGACACGTTCGAGATCATGCGCCCCGAGGATGTGGGCCTGGCCGGCACCTCGCTGCCGCTGGGCAAGCATTCGGGCCGCGCTGCGCTGCGTGCGAAGCTGAAGGATCTGGGCTTCGACATGGTGGACAACCAGCTCAACGACCTGTTCGTGCGGTTCAAGGCGCTGGCCGACCGCAAGAAAGAGGTCTTTGACGACGATCTGATCGCGCTGGTCACCGATGCCGCCGCCGCCGATCAGGCCGATCACCTCGAGCTGAAATTCCTGCGCGTCATCTGCGGCACCGAGGCCCCGCAATCGGCCGATCTGACCCTGCGCGTGGGCAGCGAGGACAAGCAGGTGACCGCCAAGGGCGACGGGCCGGTGGATGCGGCCTTCAACGCGGTCAAGGCGCTCTACCCCCACAGCGCAAGGCTGCAGGTCTACCAGGTGCATGCCGTTACCGAAGGCACCGATGCCCAGGCCACCGTCTCGGTCCGCATGGAGGAAGAGGGCCGCATCGCCACGGGCCAGTCCGCCGATACCGACACCGTGGTGGCCAGCGTCAAGGCCTATGTGAACGCGCTCAACCGCCTGAAGGTGCGCCGCGAAAAGCTGGGCTCGGACGTCAAGGAAGTCTCCTACAAGGACGTTGGCTGAGACAGGAAACCGAAAAACTCGAGTTTTTCGGACAGGAAAACTCGAGTTTTCCTGCAGTTCCCCTTTAACACCCCGTTCGGCCCAAAGTGGCGAAAACGCGCTGATTGCGCGCGCCACGCCCCCTTGCCGCGCGGGGGGCACGGCGTCTATATGCGACTCTCTATCGGGCGGCCTGCTGAGTCAGGGCGCCCGCTTTGAATGAAGGTAGGCGGGTTCCAAATGGTCGGCTTGTTGGGCAATCTCTTTTCGTCGGACATGGCGATCGACCTCGGGACGGCGAATACGCTGGTCTATGTGAAGGGGCGTGGCGTCATCCTGAACGAGCCGTCGGTGGTGGCCTACCAGGTCAAGGACGGCGTCAAAAAGGCGCTCGCCTTTGGCGAGGATGCCAAGCTGATGCTGGGCCGCACGCCCGGGTCCATCCAGGCCATCCGGCCCATGCGCGACGGGGTCATCGCCGATTTCGACGTGGCCGAAGAGATGATCAAGCACTTCATCCGCAAGGTTCACAAGCGCACGACCTTCACCAAACCCAGATCATCGTCTGCGTCCCGCATGGCGCGACACCCGTGGAAAAGCGCGCCATTCGCCAGTCGGTTCTGGGCGCGGGCGCGCGCAAGGCGGGCCTGATCGCCGAACCCATCGCCGCGGCCATCGGCGCGGGCATGCCGATCACCGACCCGACCGGGTCCATGGTCGTCGATATCGGCGGCGGCACCACCGAGGTGGCGGTCCTGTCGCTGGCCGATATCGTCTATGCCCGATCGGTCCGTGTCGGCGGCGACCGCATGGACGAGGCGATCATCAGCTACCTGCGTCGCCAGCATAACCTTCTGATCGGCGAGGCGACGGCCGAACGCATCAAGACGTCGATCGGCACGGCACGCATGCCCGATGACGGGCGCGGCGCGTCGATGCGCATCCGCGGCCGCGACCTGCTGAACGGCGTGCCCAAGGAAACCGAGATCAGCCAGGCCCAGGTGGCCGAGGCGCTGGCCGAACCTGTACAACAGATCTGCGAGGCCGTGATGGGCGCGCTCGAGGCGACGCCGCCCGATCTGGCCGCCGACATCGTGGATCGCGGTGTCATGCTGACCGGCGGCGGCGCGCTGTTGGGCGAACTGGACTTGGCCCTGCGCGAACAGACCGGCCTTGCCATATCGGTCGCCGATGAAAGCCTGAACTGTGTCGCACTGGGCACTGGCAAGGCGCTGGAGTATGAAAAGCTCCTGCGGCACGCCATTGATTACGACAGCTGACGTCCTTTCCTGCGGCGGATGCCGCAAGGCGCATCTGAGGGAGCGCCATGGCACGCGAACGCTATGACAGTTACGGCCGGCCGGTGCGTCGCCTGGTTCTGGCGGTGCTCATCCTGCTGTTGATCGCGCTGGTTCTGGTCTGGCGCATCGACAATCCGCGCGTCGAACGCATCCGCGCCGCGATCACCGACCGCGTCGTGCCCAACATGGAATGGGCCATGTCGCCGATCACCGGCATGGGCCGCATGCTGGACGAATTCCAGAGCTATTCGCGCCTGTTCGAACAGAACCAGCAGTTGCGCCGCGACCTTCAGCAGATGCGCGCGTGGCGCGAAGCGGCCTTGCAACTGGAGCAGGAGAACGCCCGCCTGCTCGATCTCAACCGGGTGCAATTGAACCCGGAACTGACCTTTGTCACCGGCATCGTCCTGGCCGATTCCGGCAGCCCCTTTCGCCGGTCGGTCCTGCTGAATGTCGGCGCCCGCGACGGCATTCTGGATGGTTGGGCGACGATGGACGGCCTTGGCGTCGTCGGCCGAATCTCAGGCGTGGGCGAGCGCACGGCGCGGGTCTTGCTGCTGACCGATTCGAACAGCCGTATCCCGGTGACGATCCAGCCGTCCGGGCAACAGGCGCTCTTGATGGGCGACAATTCGCAAACCCCGCTGCTGGATTTCCTCGAAGCGCCCGAAGACATCAATGCCGGCGACCGCATCATCACATCGGGCGATGGCGGGCTGTTTCCCCCCGGCCTGTTGGTGGGACAGGTGATCGTCACCTCCGACCGACGCCTGCGCGCGCGACTGGCCGCCGACCTGGCGCGCCTGCGGTTTCTGCGCGTGATGCGCAGCCATCCCGGCACGGCACTGGATGACCCCGGCGACCTGATCGGCCCGCCCTGGCCCCTGCCCGGCCAGGCGACCGAGGCCGCAGAGCGCCTGGTGATCGATCCTGAATCCGTCGCCGCCGAAGACGGCGCAGGGGTGTCGCAATGAGTGCGGCCACCTCGGCGCGTCATATCTGGGCCTATCGCGTGATCTTTCTTGCGTTGTGCGGGGCGATCGTGATCGGGCGGCTCTTGCCGCTGGGACTGGCCGATACGGGCCTGCCCGGCCCTGACCTGTTGGTGGCACTGACCTTTGCCTGGCTTATCCGGCAGCCGGCGGTGGTGCCGATCCTGTCGATTCTGATGGTGTTTCTTTTGGCGGATTTTCTGCTACAGCGGCCGCCGGGCCTGTGGACCCTGATGGTGATCCTCGGCTCGGAAAGCCTGCGTCGACGACGCCTGCAAATGACCGAGTTTCCGTTCCTCGTGGAATGGTCGGCCATTGGCGGCACGGTCTTTGCCATGGTGGTGGTCGAACGCCTTATCCTGTGGGTCCTGATGGTGGATCTCGACCCGCTTGGCCTGACGCTGGCTCACGCAATCGTAACCGTTGCGATCTACCCGTTGGTCGTGGCGATCTCGAAATATCTGTTCGGTTTGCGTAAACTCGGCCCGGCCGAGCTTGAACCGCTCTGACTGTCGGGGGGCACCGCCCATGAAACGCACCCAAGGCGAGATGGAATTCAGCGCCCGCACCATCGGGCGCCGCAGTGTCGTTCTGGGCGGCCTTTTCGTGGCGACGGGCGGGATCCTGGCCGCGCGCATGCGACATCTTCAGGTCGAGCGTGCCGATGACTTCCGCCTGCTGGCCGAAGAGAACCGGATCAACATCCGCCTGCTTCCCCCGGCCCGTGGCCTGATTTTCGACCGCTCGGGCGTGCTGCTGGCGGGCAACGAACAGAATTACCGCATCACGCTGGTGCGCGAGGATGCTGGCGACGTGGACGCCGTGCTGGCGGAACTGGGGCGCGTCGTGAACCTCGATCTCGTGGCGCTGGAACGGGCCCGCGAGGAAATCTCCCGCCGCCCGCCATTCGTGCCGGTGACGGTCGCCGACCGGCTGAGTTGGGAAGAGCTGTCCTCGGTCGCGGTGAACGCCCCGGCCCTGCCCGGCGTGAACCCCGAGGTCGGCCTGAGCCGCGTCTACCCGATGGGCGCTGATTTCGCCCATGTGGTCGGCTATGTCGGCCCGGTCAGCGATTACTATCTCGATCAGACCGGGGACACCGACCCGGTGCTGCAGATCCCAGATTTCCAGGTCGGCCGCTACAATGTCGAGGCGCGGCTGGAGCAACCCCTGCGCGGCAGCGCGGGCAGCCGGCGGGTCGAGGTGAATGCCGGCGGCCGCGTCATGCGCGAGTTGGACCGCGACCCGGCCACGCCGGGTTCGGACGTGCAACTGACCATCGATGCGGGGCTGCAGAACTATGTCGAGGCGCGGCTGTCGGACCAGAGCGCCGGTGCCGTGGTCATGGACTGCCAGACGGGCGAGGTTCTGGCCGTGGCCTCGGCCCCGACCTTCGACCCCAACCTGTTCGTGCGCGGCATCTCGACCACGCAATGGCGCGGCCTGAACGAGGACCCCTATCGCCCGCTGGCCAACAAGGCGACGCAGGGCCTTTACCCGCCCGGATCGACCTACAAGATGATCGTCGCCCTGGCCGGGCTCGAGGCCGGTGTGCTGGACCCCGATGAAACGGTGACCTGCACCGGCAGCATCGAGCTTGGCAACCGCCGTTTCCATTGCTGGAAGCGCGGCGGCCACGGCCGTGTCAATCTGATCGAAAGCCTCTCGCAAAGCTGCGATGTCTTCTACTACGACCTTGCGCAACGCGTCGGGATCGAGGCGATCTCGGCCATGGCGGTGCGGCTCGGGTGCGGCATCCGCCACGATCTGCCCCTGTCCGGCATCGCCGAGGGGCTGGCCCCCACCATGGCCTGGAAACGCGCCAACCGCGGCGCCGACTGGGTGGTGGGCGATACGTTGAATGCCTCGATCGGGCAGGGTTTCGTCTTGACGTCGCCCCTGCAACTGGCGGTGATGACGGCGCGCCTGGCCACGGGGCGGGCCATCACGCCCTGGTTGGTCCGGTCGATCGACGGTGTTCCCGAACCGCGCCCCGAGGCGGCCGATCTGGGCCTGTCGGCTGAGAACCTGGCGCTCATCCATCGCGGCATGTGGGCGGCCACCAACGACCGGCGCGGCACCGCCTTTGGCAGCCGCGTGATGGAAGACGCCTACGCGGTCGCCGGCAAGACCGGAACCAGCCAGGTCCGCAACATTACGGCCGCCGAACGCGCCGCGGGCGTGATCGCGAACGAAGACCTGCCCTGGGAACGCCGCGACCACGCCCTTTACGTGGGCTATGCCCCCTCCGAAACGCCGCGCTATGCCGTCTCGGTGGTGGTGGAACATGGCGGCGGCGGGGCCGCCGTCGCCGCGCCCATCGCCCGCGATATCCTGCTGCGCGCGCAGGTCGGTGACGTGCCGCCACCCGCGCTTTACCCCGTCAGCCAGCGCCGCGAGATCGAGGAGATGCACCGCCGCCTGCCGATCCTGCCCGAGCCGCCGCGCCCCTCGGGCCGCGAGGCGACACGCCGCACGCCGCCCCAAGGGGATCGCGCATGAGCTTTCTGGAATACAACGTCAAATCCACGCCGACGGGCTGGCGCAAGATCCTGCACCTGAACTGGGCGCTGATCCTGCTGTTGACCACTGTGGCCAGCGTCGGGTTTCTGATGCTCTACTCGGTTGCGGGCGGCTCGATGACGCCTTGGGCCGAACCCCAGATGCAGCGCTTCGGCCTTGGGCTGGTCGCCATGATCGCGGTGGCGATGGTGCCGATCTGGTTCTGGCGCAACATGTCGGGCGTGGCCTTTGGCCTGTCGATCCTGCTGCTGCTCTATGTCGAGTTCTTCGGGACGGTCGGCATGGGCGCACAACGCTGGATCGACCTGGGGTTCATGCGCCTGCAACCCTCGGAACTGACCAAGATCACCCTCGTGATGATCCTTGCGGCCTATTACGACTGGCTCGATCTCGACAAGGTCTCGCGCCCCGTCTACGTCGCCCTGCCCTTGGTGCTGATCGCCGTGCCCACATATCTGACGCTGCGACAGCCCGATCTCGGCACGGCGCTGCTTTTGTTGATGGGTGGGGGCGCGGTCATGTTCATCGCCGGCGTCCACTGGGCCTATTTCGCGGTGGTGATCGCGGCCGGGGCGGGGGCGGTCGGGGCTGTCTTTGCCTCGCGCGGGACCTCGTGGCAGCTGTTGCAGGATTACCAGTACCGGCGCATCGACACCTTTCTTGATCCGACATCCGACCCGCTCGGCGCGGGCTATCACATCACGCAAAGCCAGATCGCGCTCGGGTCGGGCGGCTGGACGGGGCGCGGCTTCATGGAAGGTACGCAATCACGCCTGAATTTCCTGCCCGAGAAGCATACCGATTTCATCTTCACCACACTGGCCGAGGAGTTCGGCTTTGTCGGCGCGGCCTCTCTCCTGTTGCTCTACATCCTCATTCTGGCCTTCTGCATTGTGACCGCGATCACGGCGCGCGACCGCTACGCCTCGTTGTTGGTCATGGGCATCGCTGTGGTCCTTTTTTCTCTATTTCGCGATCAACATGGCCATGGTCATGGGGCTGGCGCCGGTGGTTGGTGTACCACTCCCCCTCGTCAGTTACGGCGGGTCGGCGATGCTGGTGCTGATGGCGGCCTTCGGCCTGGTGCAATCGGCCCATGTCCATCGCCCCCGCTAGACGCGATCACGAGGCGCTGCTAGCCCTCGGGCCAACCCTCGCCCCAAGGAGATCGCCATGCCCGGCCCCGTCATCCTGTTCGCCGCGAAATCGGAACGCTGGGATCAGTACGAACATCCCCTGCGCACCGCTTTGTCCGAGGTCGGACTGTCCGATGCGGTGCTGACCACGCAGGCCGCCCCCGAAACGGTCGACTACATCGTCTATGCGCCCAACAGCCGCATGCAGGATTTCACGCCCTACACGCGTCTCAAGGCGGTTCTGAACCTCTGGGCCGGGGTCGAGGATGTCGTGGGCAACGACACCTTGCGCGTCCCCCTTGCGCGCATGGTGGATCACGGCCTGACCGAGGGTATGGTGGAATGGGTCACCGGCCATGTCCTGCGCCATCATCTCGGGATGGATGCGCATATCCATGGACAGGATGGGGTCTGGCGGGCCGGCATCGTGCCGCCGCTGGCCCGCGACCGCAGCGTCACGATCCTTGGGCTCGGCGCGCTCGGCGCGGCGTGCGCGGGGGCGCTTGCGGCGCTGAATTTCGACGTGCATGGCTGGTCGCGCAGCCCCAAGACCATCGACGGCATCACCACCCACAGCGGCAAAGCGGGGTTGGCTGACGCCCTCGGCAAGGCCGAAATCATTGTCCTGTTGCTGCCCGATACGTCCGATACGCAGAACGTGCTGAACGCAGACACGCTCGCCCTGATGCCCACTGGCGCCATCGTCGTGAATCCCGGACGCGGGCCGCTGATCGACGACGACGCTTTGCTGGCAGCCCTCGATACCGGCCGGATCGGCCATGCCACGCTGGATGTGTTCCGCACCGAACCGCTGCCGCCCGAGCATCCGTTCTGGACGCACCCCAAGGTGACGGTGACCCCTCATATCGCCTCGGAAACACGCGCCGCCTCGGCCAGCCGCGTGATTGCCGAAAACATCCGCCGAGGCGAGGCGGGCGAACCCTTGCTGCACCTCGTGGACCGTGACCTGGGCTACTGACCCGCCCCCTCTTTATCCCGAAAATATGCCCGCCGGAGGCGTCAGCGCGGCAAGGGGCTCGATGCCCCTTGTCGCGCTTGCCCCCGGGCGACGCGCGACAGCGCGGCGCAACACCTTAGCGCAGTTTCGGTGGCCTGTCGGGGTCCCTGCCAGGGTTCGCCCCGGCATTGACCGGCGCCGCCGGCAGATCAAAGCGCAGGCCAACACGGGCGAAGCGGGCGCAAACCGGGTCGGAGGGTCGGAAAAACCCCACATCCAGCACCCCGGCCTCCAGCCCCGAAAAGGTCAGCGCCTCGCCCACCGCGCGGGCCAGCGACGGCTCTGCCCCCGGGATCGGATCGACAAACCCCAACAGATGCGCGCGGCGGCCATTGCCGTAAGTGACGCCCACCAGATACGCCATGCGCGCCAACCCCTCGGCCGCGGCCAAGCGCCGGTCCAACGCGGCCAGCAACCGATCCGGCAGGCCGGCGGGCGCGGTGATCTCTTCGGGGCGTTCTTCGACCTCTTCGGGACGGTTTTCCAGCGTTTCCGCCAGCCAGCCCAGCGCCGCATCATCCAGAACCGTTTCCGACGGAGCATCCAGGTTCACCGCAAGACCCAGACCCTGCCCGGCCAACAGCCCCGCCAGGGCGCGCCCGGATAGCGCCGCATAGGGCGCCGCGGCCCCGGCAAAGGCCGACAGCCGCTCCTCGCGATCGAACGCCAGGACAAGCTGCGCCTCGGCCGTTGGAAAGACGCGCGGACGGATGCGGTCGCCCGATGCCTCCTCCGCGAGCAGCAGGAACAGTTCCGAGGCCGCAAGCCGATCATAATAGGTCAGCCGCGCCGCGTCGTCGTCGGGCGCGGCCTGCATGTCGGCATGGGCCTGATCCAGCGGGGTCGTCATGTCAGCACCTCCTTGACCCGGCTGCGCAGGACCGGCAGCACCTCGGCCTCGAACCACGGGTTCTTCTTCAGCCATGCGGTATTGCGCCAGGACGGGTGCGGCAAGGCAAAGACCTCGGGCGCATGGTCGCGCCATGCGGCGACGCGCTCGGTCACGCCCTTGCGGCCGCCCAAATGCCAGCTCTGCGCATAGGCCCCGATCAGTAGCGTCAACTCGATCCCCTCCAGGGCCGCCATCGCCCGCGCACGCCAGGTCTGGGCACAGATCCTGGGCGGCGGCAGGTCGCTGCCCGCGGCGTCATAGCCCGGAAAGCAAAAAGCCATGGGCACGATCGCCACCCGGCTGCGGTCGTAGAATGTCCCCCTCGTCCACCCCCCATCCAGTCGCGCAGCCGCTGACCCGAGCGATCCCAGAACGGGGTATTGGCCTGATGCACGCGCAGACCGGGGGCCTGGCTGGCGATCAGCACCCGCGCGCCGGGCCGAAACCACACCACAGGGTTGGGCCGATGGCCCGTCGCGGTGGCCGCAAAGCGGTCGGCGCAAAGCCTGCAGGCCGCGATGTCGTCTAGCAAGGTCGATGCATCCATACCCCCGCAGCTAGGCGCGTGCGGGAGAAAGGAAAAGGACTGGACGCATACTCGATATTTCTATAAATATAGAATGATGAAACAGAGCGACCCATCCCTTTCCCGACTCACACTGGCCGCGACGGCCTTTGCGGCCTTGGGGTCCGAGGCCCGGCTGGCGATCCTGCGCCGTCTTGTGCGCGCGGGCCCAAAGGGTCTGCCCATCGGACAACTCGGCGAGGATGTGGGGGTGACCGGCTCGGTTCTGACCCATCATCTGAAGCAACTGGTCTCCGCCGGTCTGGTGGTGCAGCGGCGCGATGGACGCCGGATCCTGTGCTCGATCGATCATGCGCGGGTCGAAGACCTGTCTCGCTTTCTCCTTGATGAATGCTGCGCCGACCTTGGCGGGCATGTGATACCGGATGACCCCCATGACTGACCTGTCCACAACGCTTCGTCCCCTCGGCACCGTCTGGGCCCGCATCGACAAGGTCCTGCTGACGGGGATCGCGATCGTCCTGATCCAGTTTGCGTTCGACGCGCCGGCCGTGCCGCCGACCCTGGTCGAGATGGGCGAGCACTTCATGGGCACATTGCCCTTCATCCTGTTCGCCGTCGCCGCCATTGCAATCATGAGGGCCAGCGGCTCGGAACGGCTGCTGGACGGGGCCTTTCAGGGGCGCGAGGGGCGGATGATCCTGCTCGGGGCGGTGGTGGGCGGGCTCTCGCCCTTTTGCTCGTGCCAGGTGATCCCCTTCATCGCGGCCCTTCTGGCCGCGGGGGCGCCGCTTTCGGCCGTCATGGCCTTCTGGCTGGCCTCGCCGCTGATGGATCCGGCGATGTTCGCGATCACGGCCGGCGGGATCAGCCCCGAATTCGCCATCGCCAAGACCGTGGCCGCCGTCGCTCTCGGGATCGGCGGGGGTCTGAGCGTCAAACTGCTGAGCCAGTCGGCGCTGTTTGCCGACCCGCTCAGGACACAGCCCAAGATCGGAGGATGCTGTTCTGCCAAGAAACTGACGCTCAACTGGCGTTTCTGGCAGGAGGGCGAGCGCCGCCGCATCTTTGGGGACGCGGCCCTGGAAAACATGCTTTTCCTCGGGAAATGGTTGCTGTTCGCCTATCTGCTGCAGGCGCTTTTGATCCGCTACGTCCCCGCCGATCTGATCGCCCGCGTCATCGGCGGCGAGGGGATTGGCCCGGTGCTGCTGGCCGCGCTTGTCGGGGCGCCTGCCTATCTCAACGGCTATGCCGCCGTACCGCTGATTGCAGGGCTTCTGGAGCAGGGGATGAACCCCGGGGCCGGTATGGCCTTTGTCATTGCGGGTGGCGTGAGCAGCATTCCGGCCGCCGTCGCGGTCTGGGCCCTGGTCAAGCCGCGCGTCTTCGCCGCCTATCTCGGGTTTGCGTTCGTGGGCGCGGTTCTGGCAGGGCTGGCTTGGTCCGCCATTGCCTGATGGCGCTGCGGGCGTCCGACGCGGGCGCACGGCCACCGCGACGACAGGACCGGAATCGCGGTGCCGTCGATCTAGGCCAGTTTCAGAAAAATGTCTGGATTTCGCCGGTCATCTCGACACAATGCCGCCCCATTGATCCACTAGCGTGCTGACATCACGCGCGGCACCAAGACCGCGATCGCAGCACCAGCGAACCAAGGATCTGAGCAGAAGGGCGAACATGCTCGAATTTGTCGATGTCTCCAAGTCGTTCTGGACCGGGGAACGCCGCAAGGTGATCCTCGACCGGGCCTCTTTCCGCGTCGATCTGGGCTATTCGCTGGGCGTGATGGCCCCCAACGGGACGGGCAAGACGACGCTCATCAAGATGATGGCAGGCCTCGAGAAACCCGACGAGGGCAAGATCTATCGCAATTGCCGCGTGTCCTTTCCGCTGGGGTTCATGGGTGGCGTCATTTCCAAGCTGACCGGCACGGAAAACGCCCGCTACATCGCCCAGCTTTACGGGCTGGACCCCGATTATGTCGAAGCTTTCAGCCGGTGGGTCTGCGGGATCGACGAATATTTCGACATGCCGCTTGGGACCTATTCCTCCGGGATGCGGTCACGCTTCAATTTTTCGCTCCTGCTGGCCCTGGAATTCGACGTATACTTGATCGACGAGGGAATGCCCGCATCGACCGATGCGGAATTCAACCGCAGAGCAGGCAGCATTCTGGCAGAACGACTTAAGAACTCGACCGTGATCATCGTTTCGCACCAGGCCGAAACCTTGGAGAAATTCGCCCGCCGTGCCGCGGTGCTGGTGAACGGCCAATTGGTGCAATTCGACACGCTCGAAGAGGCAAAGCAGCTTTATGACTACGAAACCCAAGGCTAGGAAATTCCGCATCCGCCGCAGCGACGGCTTGGGGTCGTCCGACCTCGGCCGCGGCACCATCGACGATGGTGCGGTGGCTGCGGACGTTCGGCCGGAGGCCGCCGGCGCTGCCCCTGCCGCTGCGCCTGCCATTCTGGAACCGACGCGACGCCGCGTCGAAGACGGGTTCGGGGATGCGCCCTTTCCCGGGTCTGCGGCCCATGACCGTCAGCAACAGGCCACCCAACGGCAGGCGCCGCCACAACCGGCCGGCACCCCAAGTGTCGAGCAGGAACTGGCTGCAATCCGTGCCGAAGGGCTGACGGGCCGCCAACTGCGCATGGCGCGCCGGACCGCCCAGAAGCATGGCCTGTCGCCAAGCTCGGATTTCGACGCCGTCCGCCTGTTGCGGGCGCGCGGCATCGATCCGTTCACCCGCTCGACCATGCTGGAACTGGTGGTCGATGAAAGCGCGAAACAGGCGCAGCAGGGCGGCGGCGGGCGCGGCGCAGATTCCGGCGCCCTCGTGACGATGGACGGTGGCGGTGCGCGCAACCTGCCCGCACAGGCGCGCCAGACACAGCCCGCCCGACAGCCCGCCGCCACCCCGCCGGGCCGCCTGCCCCCGATGAGCGAGGATGAACGCGCGAACGAGATCATGCGCGTGCAGCGCGACATCGCGCGCCGCAGGCGCAAACGCCTCGTTCTGCTGGCCACCCGCCTCGCGTTTTTCGTGCTGCTGCCGACGCTGCTGGTGGCGTATTACTACTACCGCGTGGCGACGCCGCTTTATGCCACCAACACCGAGTTCGTGATCCAGAAGGCCGAGAGCGGCGGCACGGGCGGCGGCCTGGGCAGTCTGCTGGGCGGGTCCAGTTTCGCCACCGTGCAGGAAAGCATCACCGTTCAGGCCTATCTGGAAAGCCGCGAGGCCATGCTGCGGCTGGAGGAAGAACTGGGCTTTCGGGCGCATTTTTCGGCGCCCGACATCGACCCGCTGACCCGCATCCCCGAGGATGCCAGCGTCGAGGATGTCTATTCCGTCTATCGCCGCCACCTGCAGATCGGCTACGACCCGACCGAAGGACTGGTGCGGATGGAAGTGGCCGCCGCCGACCCGCAAGTGAGCCAGGCCTTTTCCGAGGCGCTGATCCGCTACGCCGAAGAACGGGTGGACCAGATGAGCCAGCGCCTGCGCGAGGACCAGATGGCCGGCGCGCGGGAAAGCTATGAAGACGCCGAAGCGCGTGTCATCGACGCCCAGGCCCGCGTGCTCGAGTTGCAGGAACGCCGGGGCGTGCTGAACACCGAGGCCGAGGTCTCGACCGTTTTTGGTCAGATCTCGAGCTTTGAGATGCAATTGCAGGAAGAGCGGCTGCGTTTGGACGAGATGCTGTCGGTCACCCGCCCGAACCAGACGCGCGTCGAGGTGGCCGAACGCAACATCGCGCGGCTCGAAGCCTTGATCGAGGATCTGCGCGCGGGCCTGACCGAGGCGTCGGATGGATCGGCCTCGTTGGCGCGCATCCAGTCCGAATTGCTGATCGCGCAGGCGGATCTGGAAACCCGGCAGATGATGCTGGCGCAGGCGCTGCAACAGATGGAAACCTCGCGTCTCGAGGCAAACCGCCAGTCGCTCTACCTGTCGATGGGGGTCTATCCGATTCCGCCCGATGCACCGGCCTATCCGCGCGCCTTCGAAAACACGCTTCTGGCGCTGCTGATCTTCTCGGGCATTTACCTCATGGTCTCGATGACGGTATCGGTGCTGCGCGAACAGGTCTCCTCCTGATCGCGCAGACCCACCGACCGCCTGCATCGAAAGGCCCCCCATGCACGAGTTCGATATCGGCCCGCTGACCGTGGGCAATGACCGCCCGCTGACCGTGATTGCCGGGCCATGTCAGTTGGAAAGCCTCGACCACGCGCTGATGATCGCGCGGCACATGGCCGGGGTCTGCGCCAAGGCCGGGGCGGGCTACGTCTTCAAGGCCAGCTATGACAAGGCGAACCGCACCAGCCTGACCGGCAAGCGGGGCGTCGGCATGGCGGCGGGCCTCGAGATCCTGGCCGCCGTGAAGGCCGAGATCGGCTGCCCGGTCCTGACCGATGTGCATACCGCCGAACAATGCGCACCCGCCGCGCAGGTCTGCGACATTCTTCAGATCCCCGCCTTCTTGTGCCGTCAGACCGACCTTTTGCTGGCCGCCGGGGAAACCGGCGCGGCGATCAATGTCAAAAAGGGCCAGTTCCTTGCGCCTTGGGACATGGCGAATGTCGCCGACAAGGTCGCCGCAACCGGGAATGACCGCATCCTGTTGACCGAACGCGGCACCAGTTTCGGCTACAACACGCTGGTTGCCGACATGCGTGGCCTGCTGGAAATGATGAAAACCGGCTATCCGGTCGTGATGGATGCGACCCATTCGGTTCAGCAACCCGGCGGCCAGGGCGGATCGTCGGGCGGGCAGCGCGAGTTTGCCCCCGTCATGGCCCGCGCCGCCGTCAGCCTGGGCATCGCGGCGGTCTTTATCGAGACCCACGAAGCGCCCGACACCGCCCCCTCGGACGGGCCGAACATGATCCCGCTGGATCAGATGGCAGCGCTGGTGCAGGGCCTGATGGCGTTCGACCGCCTGGCCAAGGCCGACCCGATCCGCCTTTAGGCCGCACCAGGGGCTTTCGACCCCGGGCAAACGCGCCTAACCTGCACCGATGGCGCGAGTTTTTTCGGTTCTGGTCATGATACGTGTTCTTGCCTTTCTTCTGGTGATCGGCCTGGCGGCAAGCCTGCCGGCAATTGTCACCGCCCAGGAAAGCGCCGACCAGCCCGGTGGCGCCATATCCGTGGACAGCGATATCGGCCAGGACACCGCCATGGCCGAACGCATCCGCGATATCCTGCGCCAGTTGGATGGCTATCGGGATGTGTCGGTCTCGGTCGCCGATGGAATCGTGACGCTGCGGGGCACCGTGCTCGAGGCCGCGCAGGTCGATGCGCTCAACGGGCTTGTCGGGCGTGTCGAGGGCGTCGTGGCGATCGAGAACGAGGTGGTCGAATCCACCGATGTCGTCGAACGCCTGAGCCCCGCCATCGAGCGCATCGAGGGGCGGATCGCGCAATTCGTCGCCTTCCTGCCCCTGATAATCGTCGCGGCGACCGCCGGTCTGTTCGTCATGTATCTGGGGTTCTTTCTGGCGCGGCGGCGCTGGCCCTGGGACAGGATCGCGCCCAATGCCTTCATCGCCGATATCTACCGCCAGATCATCCGCCTGGTCTTTGTGATCGGCGGGATCGTCCTGACGCTGGATCTGCTGAACCTGACGGCGTTGCTGGGGACGATCCTCGGGGCGGCCGGTATCGTCGGCCTCGCCATCGGGTTTGCCGTGCGCGACACGGTCGAGAACTTCATCTCGTCGATCATGCTGTCGATCCGCCAACCCTTTCGCCCCAAGGACCTGGTCGAGATCGAGGGCGAGATGGGCCACGTCATCCGCCTGACCAGTCGTGCGACGATCCTGCTCAGCCTTGATGGTAACCATATTCGTCTGCCGAACTCGATGGTCTTCAAGGCCAAGATCATCAACTACACGCGCAATGACGAACGCCGTTTCACCTTTCTTCTTGGGGTGCATCCCGATGCCGATATCGCGCGCGCCCAGCAGATCGTCCTGGATGCCTTGAACGAGTTGCCCTTCACGCTCGAGACGCCGCCCCCCGCCGTCTGGGTCGAAGGGCTGGGCGCCTCGACCATCGACATCACCGCCGCGGCCTGGATCCTGCAGCACAAGACATCGATCGGCATGGCCAAGGGAGAGACGATTCGCGTCGTCAAGGCCCGCCTCGAGGCCGAAGGGATCACCCTGCCCGAACCGACCTATCGTCTGACCGGCACCGGCTCGATCGAGACGATCATCACCGATCAGCCGACCCGACCGATACCGACACCACCCCCTGCCGGCGCCGAACCCGTCGAGGCCCAACAGGTCGGGGTCGGCGAAACACGCGCCTTGCAAGACATCATTGAAGCCGAACGCGAGGCCTTGCCGGGCGAAGACCTGCTGCAACGCGAAGCCCCGCAAGAATAGCCCGATCATCGCGCGTAGTATCGACACAAAAAGTGCGGGATGGCACTTGATCCCCCCGCGCCTATTGGATACCTAGCGCGGCACGGTTGGGGTGTAGCCAAGCGGTAAGGCAGCGGTTTTTGGTACCGTGTACCGTAGGTTCGAATCCTACCACCCCAGCCAGTTCTCCATTTACATTTAAAATCAATATCTTACGTGCCGAGAGCGGCGCGTGATGGTACAGGGATCTGGTACAGCTGCTTGGCACTGATTTCCCATTCAGCACGCCTTAAGAACAAACGAGTCTGCGCTGGGGCCCCTAAGCCCAGCGCCATACGACTTGAGCTTGAAGCCACAGAACCGTACCCTCACGAAAAATCATTGTTTCTCTATTCGTTGGACGGTGTCGAGTATGTCACAATCGGAGCTCTCTTCGCTGATTTGGTCTGTCGCTGATCTTCTGCGAGGTGACTACCGGCAGTCAGAATACGGGCGCGTCATCCTCCCCTTCACCGTCCTGCGCCGCCTCGACTGCGTCCTTGAGCCGACCAAGGAAGCCGTCCTCCGCGAGAAGGAGGAGAAGGCAAAAGAAGGTATCAACCCCGACCCCTTCATGCGCCGTGTCTCCGGGGCCGCCTTCTACAACGCCTCATCCCTCGACATGCGCCGCCTTGTCGGAGACCAGGACAACATCGGGCCGAACCTCCTGTCCTACGTCGAGAGCTTCTCACCCGAGGTGAAGGACATCTTCGACCGTTTCGCCTTCGCCGAGCAGATCGATCGGCTCACCAAGAACAAGCTCCTCTACCTCGTCACCGAGAAGTTCGCGGGCTTGGACCTGCATCCGGGCCGCGTGTCGAACATGCAGATGGGCCTGATCTTCGAGGAGTTGATCCGCAAGTTCGCCGAGGCCTCGAACGACACCGCAGGGGAACACTTCACTCCGCGCGAGGTCATCCGGCTCATGGTCAATCTCCTCTTCGTCGAGGATGACGATGTTCTGTCCAATCCAGGTGTCGTCCGCACGATCTATGATCCCACAGCGGGGACTGGCGGGATGCTCTCGGTGGCCGACGAGTACCTGTCCGAACACAACCCCGATGCCCGCCTCACCATGTACGGGCAGGAGTTGAACGACCTCTCCTACGCGATCTGCAAGGCTGACATGCTGATCAAGGGACAGGACGTTCGCAACATCGTCGCGGGCAACACCCTTTCAGACGATGGCCACCCCGACACCAAGTTCGACTACATGCTGTCCAACCCGCCCTTCGGCGTGGAGTGGAAGAAGGTCCAAAAGGAGGTGAAACGGGAACACGAAATTGAAGGCTTCAATGGTCGCTTCGGCCCCGGCCTTCCCCGCGTCTCGGACGGGTCACTCCTGTTCCTCATGCATCTCCTGTCCAAGATGCGCGCCACGAAGGACGGTGGCTCGCGCTTCGCGATCGTCCTGAACGGCTCCCCACTCTTCACCGGGGGCGCCGGGTCGGGCGAGAGCGAGATCCGCAGGTACGTGCTGGAGAACGACCTTGTCGAAGCGATCATCGGACTGCCGACCGACCTCTTCTACAACACCGGGATCGCGACGTATGTCTGGGTCCTGTCAAACCGTAAGCCCGAGCATCGCAAAGGCCTCGTGCAGCTGATCGACGCTAGTTCACTCTGGCAGAAGATGCGCAAGTCCCTCGGGTCCAAACGGCGCGAGATCAGTGACGAGGGCATTTCAATCGTCACCCGCCTTTTCGGTGATTGCGCCGAGGCGCGACACGCCACCGTCCTCGACTCGAACGGCGATGTTCAGGCGTCGGAGATCTTGACGGGCGATGAACCTGCGCCCGACTGCCCCGACGGAGGGAAAGTAAGGGTGATGCCACTGTCACTCCTGCTGCCCAACAACGCATTCGGTTACCGTCAGATCACCGTCGAGCGCCCACTCAGGGTTGCCTACGAGTGGAATGACAGCAGTTTTCCCCGACTGCAGGCGCTTCGCCAGTTCGAGGAACTGGACTATGCCGAGCAAGACATGCTTGCCCAGCTACTCTCGGACCGGATGTACGGCGCACGGTATCTGGACAAGCGTTCATTCCTGAAGGACCTCTCAAGCGGGTCGGTGATGCAGGGTCCACTTCTCTCTCAGTCCCTAAAGCGGACCATTCTGCGACTTTCCGAGGTGCCGGATGATGAAGGCGAGGTCGCAAGAGACACACGCGGACAGCCCAAGCCTAACCCCAAGCTGAGAGACACCGAGATCGTGCCTCTGGCAGAGGAAGTGGAGGCCTATTTCAAGCGCGAAGTGGTACCCCACGTCCCCGATGCCTGGGTCGATAACGACAAGACCAAGATCGGCTATGAGATCCCGTTCAACCGGCATTTCTACGTTTTCCAGCGGCCGCGTGATCTGGAGGAGATCGATGCGGAACTGGAGCAGGTTACGCGCAACATCCAACGAATGCTGGCGGAGCTGGCGGCATGAGCCAGAGCCACCCAAGCTACACCGACAGTGGTGTTGCGTGGCTTGGAGACATCCCGAGCACTTGGGCTACTGCTCGTCTACGCTTCTTGGTGACGCTGAACCCCTCGAAGTCGGAGATCGCCGAGTTCGACCGCGATGACGTTGTGTCCTTCATCCCAATGGAGGCGGTTGGAGAACAGGGGGAACTCGCCCTTAATCGTGTGCGACCGATTGCTGAGGTCGAGAACGGCTACACCTACTTCAGAGACGGGGACGTAACGTTCGCGAAGATCACGCCATGCTTCGAGAATGGCAAGCGGGCCATCATGCGTGGCTTGGTCAGCGGCTGCGGTTTCGGGACGACCGAGCTGACCGTGCTGCGCCCTCGCGCCGGGATCACAGAGAGCGATTTTGTCTTCTGGCTGATCTCTGCCCCGGAGTTCAGGCTTCTTGGCGAGGCCAGTATGTACGGCGCTGGAGGGCAGAAGCGCGTACCGGACAGTTTCGTACGCGACTTCATCGCCCCTGTCCCACCCCTCCCCGAACAACGCGCCATCGCGGCGTTTCTTGACCGGGAGACGGGGAAGATCGATGCGCTGGTGGAGGCGCAGCGGCGGTTGATCGCGCTTCTGAAGGAAAAGCGCCAGGCCGTCATCTCCCACGCCGTTACCAAGGGTCTCGATCCGGATGTCCGGATGAAAGAATCGGCGGTGGAGTGGCTAGGCGAGATCCCAGTGCATTGGGAAGCAACGCCGCTGAAGTACCTCGTTACCTTCAGAAGCGGCGGAACTCCTGACAAGAGCAACCCGGACTACTGGGACGGCGATGTCCCATGGGTTTCGGCGCGGGATCTCAAAAGCGAGACGATTAATGACAGCACGTTGCAGATCACCGAGCACGCTGTGTCTTCGGGGGCCGCAAATCTTGTTCCACAGGGTTCCGTTGTTGTGCTTGTGCGAGGCATGACCCTTGCTCACACATTCCCCGTCTGTCTTGCTGGACGGCCAATGGCGATCAATCAAGACTTAAAAGCCCTTAACAGCAACAGTTCGATCTCGAATGACTACCTCGCACTCGCGTTGCGTGGTCTGTCTGACGTGTCTTTGGCGCGAGTGGACGAAGCTGGGCATGGAACGAAAGCCTTGAGGATGGACGCGTGGACCTCACTGCACGTGCCAGTCCCTCCCGAAGCTGAACAAGTCAAGGTTCTTGAGTTTGTCGGGATAGAGACCACCAAGCTCGATGCTTTGGTGTCCGAAGCCGAAAAGGCCATCGCCCTCCTACAAGAACGCCGTAGCGCCCTGATCTCCGCCGCCGTCACCGGCAAGATCGACGTGCATGGCGAAGTCCCCGAGACGACGGAGGCGGCATGAGCATCGATAGGATCATCGCCTCGATCCCCGAAAAGTCCGAGGCCGACCGGGACAAGATGCGTGAAAACGCCAAGCGTCTGAGCGAGACCGGCACGGCCCAGCAGAAGACGGACGCCGAGAAGCTCCTTGCGGCACTCGATAGAGCGGCTGAAGCGGAACTCAAGGCCCTCTACGATCGGCTGAAGGATCTGCCCGCCGCCGCAAGGGTGGTCGAGGCGTTTCGGGCGCTCCCGCCCAGCGAGACTGACGTCAAGGTGGTCCGCGCCCTATTGGACAACCCAAGTTCCACCTCTGCGACCCTCAGTGCGGCAATAGGCTGGAAGGGCCAAGCGTGGCACATGCATTTCGGCAAGATGTGCTTCGATCGGGAAGTCTACCTCTGGCCAGCCGAGCGATCGGAAAAACGCGAAGCCAGCTTCTACTCAGGCATCCTCGCGGAATTCGATCCAAACGGTTCACTGTTCACCCTGAAGCCTGATGTTGTCGCTGCCTTCGCGGAGCTGGGCATAGCCACCAAGGAGAAGCCATGATCGCGAAGATCGAACGTGTTCCGCTGCGCGAGGTCTGGCCGCACGAGGCCTATGACTTCACCCAATGGCTCGAAGAGAACATCGATGTCCTGAGTGATGCGATCGACCGCAACATCGTGAACGTGGAGCGTGAGAAGAAGACCGAGAGTACCTTCAGCGTGGATCTCGTCGGCGAGGACGAGGCCGGGTCCGCCATCATCATCGAGAACCAGCTCGAGAAGAGCAACCACGACCACCTCGGCAAGCTCATCACCTACCTGACAGCCATGCAAGCCAACACGGCTGTCTGGATCGTTGCCGAGCCGCGCCCTGAGCATGTGGCAGCGCTGGCATGGCTGAACGAGTCCACCAACGCGGATTTCTTCTTGCTGAAGCTCGAAGCGATCCGGATTGAGAACTCCCCTCCGGCCCCTTTGCTGACACTGATCGTGGGGCCATCGGAAGAAGGCAAGTCAATCGGGCGCAGCAAAGCGGAGATGAGCGAGCGAGATCACGAGCGGCTTCGCTTCTGGACGCAGCTTATTGAACATCCGAATGCCAAGCTCCACGCACATACGACACCGGGACGACACACTTGGCAGGGCGTAAGTTCGGGCATCATCCGTGGCGTCAGTTTCAATTACGCCGTGTCGAAGGGTGGTGCACAGGCGGAGGTCTACATCGATCGCGGGAAGGACATGAACGACGAGAACCTCCAGATCTTCGACCAGCTCTATGCGAAGAAGGATGCCATTGAAGAAGCCTTCGGCGGTTCCCTCACGTGGGAGCGTCTTGAAGGCCGGAGGGCCTGTCGGATCAGCGCGAAAGTCGGCGGCGGCTTCCGTGACCCCGAGACCACTTGGGCCGCGACCCATGATCGGATGACGGACGCGATGAACAGGTTGGTCAACGCCGTCCGTCCGCACCTGAAAGCCGTGAAAATCCTTGATGGCGGTGGGGAGATGGGCGGTGTGAACTCCGAGACCCTCGGATGAACATCCATAAGGAGATCAGCTTCGAGGACGAGATCTGCGAGTACCTCGCCGCTCATGGCTGGCTCCACGATCGCGAGGATGCGAAGCGGTACGACAGGGTGCGGGCGCTCTATGCCCCTGACCTCATCGAATGGGTGAAGACGTCTCAGCCCAAGGCATGGGAGGCCATCGCCGGATCTGGAGAAGCCGCTCTTCTCGACCGGGTACGCAAGCAGATCGACGCGCGGGGAACTCTCGATGTCCTACGGCACGGCATCGACATGATCGGCTTTCGCGGCACTCTGAAGCTCGCCGAGTTCAAGCCCGCACTGGCAGAGAACCCCGAGATCGTTGCGCGATATCAGGCGAATCGGCTGCGGGTCGTTCGGCAGGTGAAGTACTCGACGGCAAACGAGAACTCGATCGACCTCGTCCTGTTCGTCAACGGCATCCCTGTGGCCACAGCAGAGCTGAAGACCGACTTCACACAGAGCGTCGGTGATGCTGTCGATCAGTACCGATACGATCGCCCTCCAAGACACGGTGGCCGGACCGAGCCGCTCCTGAGCTTCCCAAGCGGGGCCTTGGTCCACTTCGCGGTGAGCAACGCGGAAGTGTTCATGACCACCCGATTGGACAGCAAGTCCACCCGTTTCCTGCCGTTCAACAAGGGCGATGAAGGCGGCGCTGGGAACCCGCTGAACCCGAACGGGCATCGGACCTCCTATCTCTGGGAAGAAGTCTGGGAGCGCGAAAGCTGGCTGGAGCTGATCGGTCGCTACATCATCGCCCAGAAGGACAAGAAAGGTCAGCCGAGCGCGCTGATCTTCCCCCGGTACCACCAGCTTGACGCCACCCGGCAACTGGTTCGCACAGTTCTGCAGGAAGGGCCGGGGCAGAAGTACCTGATCCAGCACTCGGCTGGATCTGGGAAGACGAACTCGATCGCATGGTCGGCACACTTCCTGGCGGATCTCCACGATGCGTCCAAGCGAAAGATGTTCGATACGGTGATCGTCGTGTCCGACCGACGGGTCATTGACGGACAGCTTCAGGAGGCGATCTTCAGTTTCGAGAGAACGCTCGGCGTTGTCGAGACGATCAAGGGCGATGGAGGTAGCAAGAGTGGGCAACTTGCCCAAGCCCTGGCAGACGGAAAGAAGATCGTCGTCTGTACGATCCAGACCTTTCCCTTCGCGCTTGACGAGGTGAGGCGGCTTTCAGCGTCTCAGGGCAAGACCTTCGCTGTGATCGCAGACGAAGCCCATAGCTCCCAGACCGGCGAGGCTGCGTCGAAGCTCAAGGCGGCGTTGTCGCCAGAAGAGCTGGAAGACCTCAAGGACGGCGGGGAGTACAGCAGCGAGGACATCCTCGCTGCACAAATGAAGGCACGGGCCAGCGATAAGGGCGTGACCTACGTTGCCTTCACGGCCACGCCGAAGGCGAAGACCATGGAGCTGTTCGGGCGTCGTCCCGATCCGAACGCACCTACGGGCAAAGACAACCTCCCGGAGCCATTCCACGTCTACTCGATGCGTCAAGCCATCGAGGAGGGTTTCATCCTCGACGTCTTGCAGAACTACACGCCCTACAGCCTCGCCTTCCGACTCGCGTCAGAAGGGAAGGAACTGGAAAGCGACCAAGTTGAACGTGACGCGGCCATGCGGGGCCTGATGAGCTGGGTACGGCTGCATCCCCACAACATCAGCCAGAAGGTGAAGATCGTCGTTGAACACTACCGGGCGAACGTCACCCACCTCCTCGACGGTCGCGCTAAGGCCATGGTCGTGCTTCAGTCGCGGAAGGAAGCCGTTCGCTGGAAGCTCGCGATCGACAAGTACATCAAGGACCAAGGATACCCGATCGGGACACTGGTCGCGTTCTCCGGCGAGGTTAACGACAAGGAGAGCGGGCCGGAACCGTTCAGCGAGACCGGCGCATCGATGAACCCGGATCTGCGGGGGCGTGACATCAAGGAAGCGTTCGACACCGACGGCTTCCACATCCTTCTCGTGGCGAACAAGTTCCAGACCGGCTTCGATCAACCTCTACTCTGTGCCATGTACGTGGATCGACGGCTCGCGGGCGTACAGGCAGTACAGACCCTGTCGCGTCTGAACCGGGCCTACTCAAAGGGTGGCGTGGTCAAGGATACAACGTATGTCCTCGATTTCTCGGACAGCTCAGAGGAAGTGCTGAAGGCGTTCAGCCAGTACTACGGTCGCGCCGAGTTGGAAGACGTGACCGACCCCAACCTGATCTACGATCTCAAGGCGAAGCTGGACGGTTCTGGTCACTACGACGAGTTCGAGGTCGACCGCGTCGTCCGTGCGGAACTCGACCCGGCATCCAAGCAGAGCGACCTTGTGAAGGCGGTTGAGCCAGTCGCCCAGCGCATCGTGAAGACCTACGCAGAAGCGAAGCGTCGCTGGATTGAAGCCAGGTCCAAGAAGGACGAGGCAGTCGAGAAAGAGGCACGGGACACCATGAGCAGTCTGGAGCTGCTCAAGGGCGACATGCAGACCTACCTCAGAGTCTACGCGTTCCTCTCGCAGATCTTCGACTACGGGAATACGGCAGTCGAGAAGCGGGCGATCTTCTTCAGGTACCTCGTGAAGCTCTTGGAGTTCGGGAGAGAACGAGAAGAGGTTGATCTGTCCAAGGTCGTGCTTACCCACCACAAGCTGTCGTCCAAGGGCGGGCGTTCACTGTCACCAGATGGCGAGGACACCAAGCTGAAACCTGCGACCGAACTTGGGTCAGGTCAGGCCGGCGATCCCGAAAAGGTGCGGCTCGCCGAGATCATTGAGCGGGTGAATGACCTGTTCGAGGGCGACCTCACCGACGCCGACAAGCTCGTCTACGTCAACGAGGTCCTGCGCAAGAAGCTGATGGAGTCCGAGGTCCTTGCCCAACAGGCGCGCAACAACAGCAAGGAGCAGTTTGCGGCCTCGCCGAACCTGTCAGAGGAGTTACTGAACGCAATCATAGACTCCTTCGCCGCCCACACCGCTATGAGCAAGCAAGCATTGGACAGCGAGAAGGTTCGTGAGAGGATAAAGGACATTTTGCTCGGACCCGGGCAACTCTGGGATAAGCTCCGTGAAGCGGCTCGCTAGGTCGATCCGAAAACCAACGATAGAATTACGAAGGCGTCTTCGTCCTGACCTGAGACCCGACTTCCCTCCAGCCTTCAGGAGAATCCGTCGGTTGATTTCTGGCCTCATGCGGCCTTCGTTTCCAGTCTCGATTTCATTGCAAACTCCTGCGGCGTGAGATTGCCCAGGGATGAGTGGGGTCTGTTTCGGTTGTAGTCCTCCTTCCATGCGCCGATCTTTTCACGGGCTTCGGCCAGCGTTGAGAACAGGGTCTCGTTCAAGAGCTCGTCCCGGAAGCTGCCGTTGAACGATTCGATGAAGCCGTTCTGCATCGGCTTTCCCGGCGCGATGTAGTGCCAGCCGATCCGCGTTTCCTGGCACCATCTGAGCACCGCCATACTGGTTAGTTCCGTGCCGTTGTCGCTGACAATCGTTCTGGGTCGTCCGCGTCTGGCCATGATCGCTGACAGCTCTCGTGTGACCCGCAGCCCCGAAAGCGAAGTGTCCGCAACCAATGCCAGACATTCGCGACTGAAGTCGTCCACGATGGCCAAAACCCGGAACCTGCGTCCATCTGTAAAGGCGTCCGAGACGAAATCCAGGCTCCAGCGCTCATTGGGCCGTTCCGGAACCAGCATCGGCCTGCGTGTCCCGAGCGCCCGTTTGCGACCGCCGCGCTTCCTCACCTGCAGCTTCTCCTCGCGGTAAAGCCGCCTCAGCTTCTTCAGGTTCACTTGCCAGCCTTGTCGTTCCAGCATCACATGCACCCGCCGATAGCCGAACCGACGGCGCTCGGCCGCCACAGCCTTCATCGCCTTGCGTAGATCGGCATCGTCCGGGCGCACGCTTTGATAGCGTACGCTCGACCGATCCGCCCCGACAACTGAACACGCCCGCCGCTGGCTCACCTGGTGCGCTTCGCACAGATGCGCCACGGCTTCCCGCCTGGCCGCGGGCGTCACCATTTTTTTGATGCAACGTCTCGCAGCATCGCGTTGTCCAGCATCTGCTCGGCCAACAGCTTCTTCAGCTTTGTGTTCTCGTCCTCAAGCGCCTTCAGCTTCCGGGCATCCGACACTTCGAGCCCACCAAACTTCGCTTTCCATTTGTAGAACGTGGCCGAGCTGATCCCATGTTCCCGGCACACATCCGCCGTCGCCAGGCCGCTCTCCTGCTGCTTCAGGATCGCGATAATCTGCTCTTCGCTGAACCGTGATCTCTTCATTCCGTCCGTCTCCTTCGTTGGGACGGACTCTACCTCAAAATGGATGAGGAAACGGGTCTCAGGTCAGTGGCATCAGAAAGCTGCCGCCCAGTACCGCTGTAACGCTGACGGATCTCTTCGAATGATCTCTCGCTGTCGCTTGGAGACTTCCCCCATTTCGGATCGAGTGTCTCCAGCGCACCCATGAAACGCCCAACATCTGCCTTCGTCACAGCTTGCAAGGGTTTATCAGATAGGAACTCAGCGAGACGCGAAAGCGTGGTCCTGTGTTGGCGGATCGTCTGCTCGTCTCCGTCCAGCGAGGCACGGGCAAGGTAGCGATCACGCGCCTCCGTGATCTTCAGACCATAGCGGCTCTCTGCTTGCAGCGGCTTGCCCCGTCGCTCACGCCGGTAGTCCTGAAGAGCATCCCACCTTGCCTGTTGGACTGGAGACATAGCCAAGGGCCGTCCCTCCTCGTCCAGACCATGCTGATCACCAGCTTCGGTAAGAAGACGATCCTGAAGAAGGTCGTATTCGGTAAACTGCTCGTCGTCCGGCGAGCGGTTGGCGTTGGCTGCTTCAACATCGACGTCGGCGCTTCTGAGGTAGCCAATGGTGTCCTGATACACTTCCCTAGGCGACACACTCGCATCGGGGCGCAAAGAACCGCGTAGCTGCGAGAAGACAGCCTCCCAATGCGCCGCCCTTTCTGTCCTTCTGGACATCGCCTCGCTTACATCTCGGGTCCGGAGCGTCTCGACGATCTGATCGCGGCCCAACTTCTGACGAAGGTCACGCGGCACGGCTCGCTGGAAGTACCAAGTGTGACCACGTTTCTTGAGGTAGTGCAGACTGCCAGCCATAGCGCCTCGATGGTACAGGTTGATGGTACAACCAGATGGCACGCAACCCATTGAAGATCAACAAGTCTGTTTGCTTTCAGCAGGTTGGAGGTCGCGCTACTTTTCCTCCTACCACCCCAGCCAAATTCGCACAGAAAGACCAGACCGTATTTACCGGTGGATTAGCCGCTGATTAGGTGGCCTCCCCTCCTGTTTGCAACACACTGCTTATCATCGCGCCCCGCAAACGGGCGCCTGCGGGCTGGAAATGAGGTCTTCGCCTTATCCGCAGAAATGGAATCTTGTCCTTTCGGCGGTGTTGGCCAGCGTCTTTCGGAAATATCGGCCCCCACCATTCATTGCCGTCTCGCTTCGTGCCGATGTCCTCCCCGGTGCGGTGCCGTCATCGGTGCGCCCGACGCGGGGCAGCAATGCTTGAATGGTCCGACAAGGTGATGCCAGTCGTCGTCCCCGCAGGCGACGCCAGCGAGGCCGAGGCCGCATGGACCTTTGCCGAGGAAAAAGCCGGTGATGACGGGCGCCTGGACAGTGGATTGACCAGCCAAAGCGGCTGCGTCGCGTGCGACTGGGGGCGACTCGGCCGCCTGTCCCGTCGGGGCGCGGCCGGTGGCCGCCGCGCGTATCTGCAATACCGTGAACGCTCTGCCGGACACCGCAACTCATGGAACCCATGCGCAGGATGGCCGTTCTTTCCACACACCTGTTGCTTGGAGAGACAAAATGGCGATTTCGGATGCATTGGCCCTCGACAGCAATTCCATCCGGGCAAAACGTCTCGAAGACGTCAACCCGAATGACTTCAAATGGGCCATCCCGTTCATGCGTGCCGGCTATGCCGGACGTGCACTGGTCTATGTCGTCGTCGCGGGCTTTTCGCTTTGGTCCATCGCCCAGGGCGGCCAGGCGGAGGGGACAAAAAGCGTCATGGAGTCGCTTACCGGAAGCGGCTGGCCAATTCTGGTGCTGATCGCCGTTGGCATGGCCGCCTATGCGATCTGGCGTCTCATCGACAGTCTGGCCGACCTCGAAGCCTACGGTACGGACGGCAAGGGGCTGATCGCGCGCGCGGGCATGCTGGTGACCGGCGTCATTCACCTCGGCATCGGGCTTCTTGCGTTGGGGACGCTTATCGGATCATCGTCGGGCGGAGGGACCGGCGGCATCGTTGCGACGGTGATGCAACTCGAAGGTGGGCGCTGGATCATCGGGGCTGCAGGCGCTTTGACGCTTTGTGCGTCAGCCTACTATTTTGACAAAGGCATCAAGGGCAAATACCGCGCGCACCTTGTGGCCAACAGGTTCACCACCCGTTGGAACACGATCCTCAAGGCAGGAGTGATCGCGCAAGGCGTGGTTGTCGGCATCATCGGCATCCTGATCCTGTATGCGGCGCTTCAGGCCGATGCGAGCCAATCCGTTGGTTTGGACGCCGCATTCGAATGGTTGCGCAGCCAGGCATTCGGTCGGATCCTGGTGATCGTTCTTTGCGTCGGCCTCGTCGCCTTCGCCATCTTTTGCGCCGTCAACGCGGTCTATCGCATTGTCCCGAAAGCCTATGACGGCTCGGGCGAGACGCTGGCCGCACATCTCAAGCGCGCGACGTCGTAACCGCCCGACGCCCGCGTTTCCCCCGAAAACGCGGGGACTCCCCGGAACCTTCGGTATCGCCCTTGTCTCTCAGGTTGGAGGGATCAATCCGGGGCGTCCTCTCGACCGATGAAACCGCCGTCAGCCTCATGCGCGAAGTCGCCGCCTATTGCCAGGAAATCGCCTCGCGTGGCTCGACAGCAGCACCTGGACAATGGGCCCGAACTCGCACCTATACGACCAGACCCTGCCCGTTTTATGGCAGTAAGCATTGGTCCTGATGCGCGCCGCGTGACGGGCGTCAATACGCCTGGCGCAAGAAGGCGGTCACCGCGTCCATCCGCACCGGCTTCGACAGGCATTGCGCGCGCGGGAAGCGCCGCGTGACGGGATGGGACGCGGCGCTGTAGCCCGTCAAAAACACGAACGGGCGGCCCAACTGCTCCAGCCGCTCGGCGACCTTTTCGCTGGTCTCGTCACGCCCAAGGTTCAGGTCCAGAACCGCAAGATCCGGTTCGTCCGCCTCGAGCGCAGCCAAGGCCTTGGCGGACGATTTGTAAGGCCCCGACACCACGAACCCTGCATCCTCGATCGACATCGCAAGGTCCATGCCGACGAGAATCTCGTCTTCGACGATCAAAACCTTGCGCCGCAAAGACATCAGACTACTGCTCCCGCTCGTGATCGAAGGCTATCCTGCATCGCAACCCATCGGGAGCATACTGCATATCCACCGTCGACTCCAAATCGTTTGTCAGAACGCGTTCAAGGAGGAACGACCCGAACCCCTTGGTTTCAGGCTTGTTTACCGGCGGTCCGCCCCGTTCACGCCACTCGAGCGATGTCAGACGTCCGTTTTCCGCCTCGGTGGTCACGAAAACAGTTCCCGATGCCGCCGAAAGCGCCCCGTATTTCGCGGCGTTGGTGGTCATTTCGTGGATCGCGAGGCCGACAGACAGCGCCATATCGGGCGGCAAAAGAACATCGGGGCCGTCAATCCGCAGTCGTTCGGATACTGCGTCGGCATAGGGCGCGACTTCTTCCGAGATGATTTCGTGCAGCGATTTGCCCGACCAATCGCTGCGGGTCAGCGCATCATGCGTCCGCGAAATTGCGGCCAGCCGGTCCTGCAGGCTTTCGATCAGCACCTCCTTGGTGGCCGCGGTGCGGGCGCTGAACCGCATGATGGACTGCACCGTCGCCAGCGAGTTCTTCACTCGGTGCTGCAACTCGCCCAAAAGCGTGTCCTTGCGTTCCTCCGCGGCGCGCCAGTCGGTCACATCGATCCCCGAAGGGATCACCTCGACGACGCGGCCGGTCTCGTCGCGCGACGGCATCAAGTTGAAGTCGATGGTGATCAGCACACCCTCGGCCATGCGCACCTGGCATTCCTCGCGGATCGTTTCGCCGGACAGGGCAGCGTCGAACCAGCCGCGCAACCGCGCCTGCAAGTCGGCGTCATGGCCCCACCAGTAGCAATCCCAGAACGGCTTGCCGATGACATCGTCCCGGTGCAACCCGGCCCGTGTCAGGGCCAGTTCGTTGACCTCCAAAAGGGTGCCCTCGGTATCGAGCAGCCCGACAAAGGACCGCAGGCTGTCCTGGATCGTCCGCAACCGCCGCTCGCCCGTCCGAACGCTCTCGCGCGCCTCGACCAGCTCGGTGATGTCGTAGTTGAACGACATGACCCCGCCGACCGAGCCGTCGCCCTGATACCACGGTTCGATGATCTGCTTGTAGTAGGTCGTCCTGCCCCCGGGGCCGTCGACCTGTGCGGCCAGTTCATCGGTGACCTGCGCCTTGGCGGTTTCGTAGACCTGCTCGTATCGTTCCATGATGCCCTGCCCGGCCAGTTTCGGCATCGCCTCGCGCAGGGGGCGGCCGATCAGGGTATCGCCGGCCTTGCCGGTTGCGCGGTCGTGTTCGGGGTTCACGTAGGAATATCGGAACTCCGGCCCTTCGAAGATCGAGATGATCGCCGGCGCATGGTCGAACAGCCGTGCCATGCGCGCCTCGCTTTCGGTCAGACGTATGGCGATGTCCTCGACCTGCTTTCGCGCTTCGACGTGTTCGGTGATGTCATAGGCAAAGCTCATCACGCCAAGGACGCGCTGCTCGTCGTCGAAATAGGGTACGGCCGAGTGGAAAAATTGCACCGTTTCGCCCGTCGGATTGCCGTCTTCGTCCAAGCGCTCGCTGTGTACCTCGTCGCGCGTGACCGGCTTGCCTGTTTCGAAGACCTCGTCGAGGGCGCGCAGGATGTACTTGGACGTTTCGGTACCGAACACCTCTGCGAACGGTTTGCCGATGGGCTTCAATTGCCCGATCATCGCATCATTGGCCGGGTTGGAATAGACATAGACGTGATCGGGCCCCTCATGCATCGAAATCAGGACCGGCACGTTGTCGAATAGCCGTTTGAGGCGCGCCTCGCTTTCGATGACCGCGGCGGCAGCGCGCGCGGCCTTCAGTTCCAGTGCGCGTTGCTCGGTGACTTCAATCACGCAGGACCCGACGGCAAAGATATATCCGTCGTCGAACACCGGGTAGAAATCGACCAGCCAGGTCCGCTCCACCCCCGGCTGACTGGGCGTTTGCCCGGTTACCTCGAGGCCGCGCACCGGTGTGCCGGTTTCAAGGACTTGATGCTGGAGGTCGCGAACGCGCTGATCGATATCGGGGATCAGGTCTTCCTGCCGCTTGCCGATATGGTCGGCGGGCGGAAAGCCGTTGATCTCGGCCAGAGACGGATTGATCCGCAAGTACCGCAGATCGCGATCAACCAACGACAGGCCGACCGGAATGCTGTCATAGAGCGTCTCCAACTCGGCAAACTGCTCGCGCAGGATCCGTGCGTTTTCTTCCAGCTGGCGTTCGCCGCGGCGCCGGGCGGTCACGTCGATGAAGGTGATCACCGTTCCATCGATACGGTCGTCGATGGTGCGATAGGGACGCACGCTGACCGCGAAGATCTGGCCGGTGACCGCCACCTCCGCCTCACGCTCGACGGGTTGCAGCGTCTGCATCACCTGCTCGGAATCCTCGGCCAGTTCGGGGTACGAAATCCGCGTTGCCAGATCCGCGATCGGGCGCCCGATATCACGTTCGCGGATACCGTACAGTTCGGTAAGCTTGGGCGTGAACAAACGCACCCTTCGCTGCGGATCGAGGAACAGGGTCGCGATATCGGTGCTTTCAAGAAGGTTGCGCATGTCGCTGTTGGCGCGCGACAGCTGCCGGTTGTTCTCGGTCAACTCGGCATTGATCGTCTCGAGCTCCTCGTTGATCGACTGCAATTCCTCACGGCTGGTCTCGAGCTCCTCGTTCGAGCTTTGCAGCTCCTCGTTCATCGAAAGGAGTTCCTCGTTGGCACTGCGCAGCTGCTGCTCGGTGCCCGAGTATTCCCGTTCCATCATGGCAAGTTGACGGTTCGCGAGGTCCAGCTTGCGCTCGACATATTCCGCATCGGCGGCCCGGTCCTCGGTCGGCACGATATCCGCGCTGTCGCGGAGGCGAACCTCTTGCAGAACGACAAGCGTCGCACCGCCTGCGTCGGGCATCGGCGTGGCGACCACGTCGAACAACAAGCGTTCTCCATCGATCTCGATCACGACGTTATGCACTTCGGCCGCTTGCCCGGTATCGCGCGCCTCCGCCAGGGCCGCCTGCACGGGCAGCCGTAGGGCCCGGTCGAGGAAACTGTCGACACCCATATCGGGCCTGCCGCGCGTAGGCCGAACGTAGCGCGTCATCCCCTCCGACAGGTAAAGCATCGTACCTTGCGCATCGATCACGGCGAACGGCGCGGCGGCATGGGTCAGAAAGGCCTGCTCGGCCTGGGTTTCGAGGTTCGACGCATCGTTCAAGCCGGGCGCGGCAACGCCCCACGCCTCTGCGGGCGTGGCCCGTTCGAGCGCCGGTTTCGGCGGGCGCGCCGCCCCGTTGCTCAGAACCGAGTAGCCTGGCCGCGCGCGATCGTTGCGCTGGAACAGCCGCGCGTTTCGATCCACCGTATCGAACAGCCCGTCGTTGCGGCCAAGCGATTCCGATGGCCCCAGCAGCAGGTAGCCCCCGGGCCGAAGCCCATAGTGAAACCGCGGCAGGATCCCGTGCTGCGCGTCGCCCGTCAGATAGATCATCACGTTGCGGCACGAGATCATGTCGAGCCGGGAAAACGGCGGATCGCTCAGGATGTCATGCGGGGCGAAGATGCACATCTCGCGCAGCGCCGGCAGGATCGTGAAGCTGCCGCTGTCCTCGTGGAAGAAGCGTTTTCGCCGCTCGTCGGACAGGTGAGAAACCGCCGCGGCGCTGTATATGCCCGACCGCGCATGGCGCAGCGCGGTCATGTCGATATCGGTGCCAAAGACCTGGCACGCGCGGTGCAAACCCGTGCGCTCCATCTCTTCGACCAGCAGCATGGCCAGCGAGTAGGCCTCTTCGCCGGTGGCGCAACCCGGCACCCAGACGCGGATCGTGTCGCCCTTCTCGTCGGCGGCCACAAGGCGCGCGACGACCTCTCTTTCGACGGCGGCGTAGACCTCGGGATCGCGGAAGAACTCTGTGACGCCGATCAGGAAATCGTTGCGCAGCGTATCGGCTTCGCCGGCATCGTTGCGCAGCAGGTCGATATAGGCGTCGACGCCGGACATGCGCAAAAGGCTCATCCGGCGCAGGACGCGGCGGACCAGTGTCGGTGTCTTGTAGTTCTCGAACCCGTGCGCAGCCTCGGGATCGAGCGCGGCCAGAACATCGGACAGACGCTGGTCGATCCTGTCCTGCATCGACTCGCCCGACGACGCGCCGATCAGGCCGCGCCTGTGATCGAGGATATCGAGAATTCGGGCGGGCATCGCGTCGGGCGGCAGGATCAGGTCCACCAGTCCTGTCGCCGCCGCGCTGTCCGGCATGCCGGGAAAGCGCGCGCTTTGGCTCTCCTGAACAATCGCGACGCCGCCCGCCATCTTGATTGCCCGCACCCCCAGCGTGCCGTCCGACCCGGTCCCCGACAGAACCACCGCAAAGGCATCGCGTCCGCATTCATGGGCGAGCGACGTGAAAAACCGATTGATCGGCGTGCGGACCCCGGTTTCGCGGCCATGATCCTCAAGCCGGAACCTTCCGCCTTCGATCGTCAGGAACGGACCCGGCGGAATGACATAGATATGGTCGGGTTCAACCGGCTCGCCGTCTTCGATGCGGGTGACGGGAATGGCGGTATGTTCGCCCAGCAGCTTGTCCATGATCGACGGATGCTCGGGCGCGAGGTGCTGGACGATGACATAAGCCAGGCCGCTGTCCGTCGGAATCGCCCGGACAAGTAACTGCAACGCCTCGAGCCCGCCGGCCGATGCGCCGATCCCGACGATGGGGAAAGTATCATCCATCGAAAAAGCGTATCAGGACAACACGTCGCGACAAGGCTTGATTTCGCCTTCCCTGGGCTGGCTTCGCCCCCTGCGCAGGGTGTTGAGCCGCTGCAATCGAACACCGCGTCCTGCGCCCTCGGGGGACGCGCAAGGCGCGGCGGCCAAGGGCCTCGGATCGACCGAAGGCTCGGAGATTTGCCCCGCCCGAACTCGCGCCCGGTCGCTGTATCGGTCTTCCGAAGGCCCTGCCCTCGGGCATCATTCACCCCGCCATGCTGGCGCCTACCACCGATATGGCCGCGCTGGGGCTTGCGCCCCCTCGTCCCCGTAGGCGTGACAAGCGCGTACTTTTTCTAGCGCCGGCGATGACGATTGCCCGCAGGCACGGGTTGGTCACGCAGCGATCGCTGCAACTCCGTTCCAAATGCGGTGAAGTCGCGCCCGGCGAAGACCGGAACGCCCGTGGCGCGCAGCGCGTCAAGGTCTCTTTCGGTTCGGGGATCGACCCCCGGCTTTGGCGTGCGCAAAATCACGGCTTTGATGCGCCCAGGGTACCGCGCGATTGCGGCGCGATAAATGCGGGCATCCTCCTGCCCCGTATCGCCGGCAAGGACCGCCGGGCATCCGGGATTGGCTTGCAGGATCAGGTCAATCGCATTGCCTTTGTGATCGCCGTGACCGGCGGTGATGAATTTGTCCCGGTCGACGCCGAAATCGCGCAGGAAGAGAGGCCCCCTGGGCAGGCCTGTGCGTTCGAAAATGGCAAGCAGAAACCCGTGAATGTTCCACGGCGAGGAACTGACAAAGAAAACGGGGATGTTCGCGGCCTTGCGCAGCTTGGTGTAGACATCAACCGCATCGCGGTAAATGCGCCGCGTCTCGACGTTGCCGGTGAACGTCGTCCAGAGGTTCCGAAACAGGGACCATGCCCCGGTTTCAAGGACGGTGTCGTCGATATCGCTGATCAGAATGGCAGGCGCGTCCGGGTCGGGGACGAAAAAGGGACAGGGCGTCTCGGTCCCGTCGGGCAGCGCAACGCTGGCCGTATGCCAGCCGGCAGCATGGTCGCGGGGCACGGTCAGACTGAAATACCCTTCCTCGTCAGTGACCGTCGTTCGACCGCCGCAAGCCACGGTAACCGCGGACACCTCTTTCGTGCGGAAAAGCCCCACCATCGCGCGCAGGTTGCCCAAACGTCCGGACTTGCCTGTTCGAACGCGCTTCGGCTCCCGCGCAAGAACCCGGCCGCGCAGAACGATCCCGGTCTCGGTGGCATAGCCGATATGAGGGTCGATGGCGCCGGGTGTTCTGGCCCGGTGTCTGCCGAACGCGGAATCGAGCTTGTAAATGAGGGTGTGGATCAGTCGCATGGGCAGGATCAGTTGGCCGCTGAGGGCAGGATGACAGGCGTGGGTCCGACCGGCGCAGCGCTTTTGCCACCGCACACCCGGTCCCGGTTTCCTGACGTTAACGCTCTCGGCCAATGCCCGTTCCGTTTACATGTGTTCATCATCAATCCGGACTACGAAATGACGTTGGGACCGCGCGTCAACCCATGTCCAACTGGCCTTTGTCGGTGGTTGTCCGTGACGCGGGGCGGGGACGTCAGGACATGGCCCGACCCGAGCGATGGAACCACATCTGCCGACCTGCCGTTTAGCAGGCTCCCGCAACGAGAGAGAGAGAGAGAGAGAGAGACCACCTTGCCCGAAGTGATGGTCACGTGCGGTCAGCCCTCGGTTGATGTAACGGAATAGGCCGCGCAGATCACCGTGCGGGAACAGCCTGCCACAGTGTTCATCGAGATGGCGCAGCCGGCACCGGAAATCGTCATCACCATGCCCGAACCCGGCGTCGACGTGGCCAATGCCGAGCCGCAGATCGAAATGCGTCATGCAGACGTGACGGTTAAAGTCACCCAAGGCTCGCCCTCGATCGATCTTGAGTTGCAGATCGCGGAAGCCCCCGAAACCTCGTGGGGGGGCAAGGTCGAAGACCGTACCACCGGCGAAGGTTTCGCCATGGGCGAAACCCGCGAAATGCCGAAAGAAGAGGCCAACGTAGGCGTGGCTCGCGCGGAGCCGATCATCCGCATGGAAGAAGCTGGTGACGAAGACGACGCGAACGTCACCATCAGCCGCGCAGAGCCGACCATCAACTATGAACGCGCCGAACCGCAGCTGAACTTCACACAAGCGGGCGAACCGACGATCGAGTTCACGTCGGTGGGTGACCCGACGGTGACGATCCGCCGGTCCGGTGAAGCTGGCGAGGATTTCGACGAGGCCAACGCAGATGGTGCGATGCCGATGAACGGCGATGACGGCATGGTTTCCGAACTGGCCGAAGCCGAAAACACCTTGGAGCAAAGTGCCGAAGGCGTCGCGACGGCGGCCGATACCGCGGGTGAGGCCATCGAAGGCAAAGTCAACGATGAGTTCGCACAAGCCGATGCAGGCGCTGACGACGACACCCGCATGACCGACAGCGAAAGGACGGCCGATGCATCATCGACCGAGGCCAATGGTGGCACCATGGGCGATCTGCCCGAAGTCACCGAGGCCGTCGAACTTGCCTCGCTGACCATCGATGAAGTGGACGGCATGCCGCTTAACGGTGCATCCCATGGGGCCTTCGTCTCAGATCCGGTCGATCACGCGGCCAACCGTTTCTGCCGTGTCCGCCCAATCGGGCAGCGTCTGCCCCGCGGCCCTGGCCGCCTGGGCGCAGCGGGCATAGGTGGTCTCACTTTCCAGCAGGCCCGCCAATGCGTCGGCGAAGGCTTGCGCGTCATCGGTGGGGACAAGGCGGCCGGCATCTGCGGGGACCGTGTCGGGCACCGCGCCGGTTTGGCAACTGACGATCGGCAGGCCGTTCACCAGCGCCTCGTCAAAGACCAGCCCATACCCCTCGTAGCGGGTCGCAAGGGCGAACACCGAGGCCGACGCATATAGCGCGGCAAGGTCCGCATCCGACACGTAGCCTGCCAGCCGGACGCGCCCGGAAAGGCCGAGATCCCGATGCAGGCGCGCCAGCTCTTCCGCGTGGTCCGCATCATAGACCTTTCCCGCGATCACGGCGGTCCATTCCAGATGCGTTAGCCGCGCCAGCGCCTTGAGCAGGATGTCATGCCCCTTGCGCGGATGCTGAATGCCGACCGACAGGATCAGCGGCGGCGAGACCGGCGCGCGGGGGTGGGTCGGTCGGTCGGTGCCCGGGCGGGCGATGGTGATGCGCTCGGCTGTCACGCCGTAGGAGGCGACTAGCATGGCGGCCGTGGCCGGGCTGGGAACCAGGACATGGCTGACATGGGCCAGGTTGGCCCGTTCCAGCCGGTAGAGATGGTCGCGGCGCGCCTGATCCAGCCCCGACTCCAGCGCGAGGGGATGATGCACCATCGCCAAGCTAGGGACATGCAGCGCGGCCAGGGCCCGCGTCTCGAGCGTGGCCGAAATGAACCCGTCCAGGATCACCGCCCGGTCGGGTTCGAGGCTGGCCAGTTGCGCGATCGCGTCGGCCATGTCCTTTGGCGTCGCGTCGGGGAACGAGGGGCCGAGCTTGAGATAGCGCATGTCGCGCCCCTGTGCGCGCAACCCCTCCAGCAGGCGGCGTTCATAGATATACCCGCCGGTCGGGGTCGAAAGGTCGCCCGGAATCGCAAAGGCCGCGCGCCGCAGGGTCATGCCAGCTGCTCCGGGGCATAGCGCGCCAGAATGCGCCGCTCGACCCACCCGACGGCAAGATAGCTGAGCGCCGAGAGCACCGCGACCAACACCACCGACGACCACAGCATGTCATAGTCGGATAGCGAGGCCGACAGAGCCATCAGGCTGCCGATCCCCGATCCCGTAGCCAGCCATTCAACCACCGTGACCGCAAGCACCGAGGCCGGGACGGCCATCCGCGCGGATGCGAAAAAGGCCGGCAGCATGGCCGGAACACGCACGCGGATCAGACGCGTGACAGGCCCCGCCGCGTAACTGTCGAGCACCGCCATGATCTGGCCCGGCGCTTGCCGCAGGCCTTGCAGGCAGGCAACGAAGGTCGGGAAGAAAACCATGACCGCCACCAGAACGATGGTTCCCAGTGCGCCACGCCCGATCAACAGCACCACGAGCGGCGCCGTCGTGACAATGGGAACCGAGCGCAACGCGATGGCCAGCGGCATGGCCGTTCCGGCCAGCGACGGCACGAGAACCAGCAGCATCGCCAAGGCCGCACCCGCCACGAGGCCGGCAAAATAACCGGGCAAGAGAAAGAGCGCCGTCTCGCCCAAGGCGGTGGCGATGGTCGCGCGCGTCTCCCCCGCGTCCGGGGCCGAAACGAGGGCGGCCAAGACATCGCCCGGCCCCTTCGCAAAGAACGGATTCAGATCGAATAGCCAGATCGTCCCCGCCCAGGCCCCAAGGGCCAAGCCCGGCACGAGAAGCGAATCCAGCCACACAGCCGAACGCCGACCGGTGGACGACGGGGCCGCCAGGATCACCGGGGGGGCATCCAGCAAAACGCGGCGGGCCAGCGCGCCGATGGCGACATAGGCCAGGATCGACACCGCCGTCGCCACTGTCGCCAGCCCCCAGGTCATCTCGACATCCAGCGCCCGGATGGCCCGGATCGTCAAGACCCCCACTGCCGCGCTCGGCGCCGGTGAACTCGCCGACCATGGCCCCCAGAAACGCCGCCGGCGCCGCGATCTGCAGCCCCGCGAAAAGATAGGGCAGCGCCGCCATGGCCCGCACATGCACAAGCGCCGCCATGCGCCCGCGCCCGTAGCTGCGGACAAGGTCGAACCAGCTCTCGGGGGCGGCGCGCAAGCCTACCAACAGGGGGATCAGCGTCGTGTAATACACCGCCAGCGCCGCCAGCACGATTTGCGGCCCCGGACCCGGGCCGAAAAGGACGCGCAGGATCGGGCCCGTGGCCACCAGCGGCAAACAGAACACCAACAGGGCCAGCCCGGTAATCACGCGCTCGGATCGCGGCCAGACCAGGGCGATCCCCGCCAGAAGCAAGGCCGCAAGGTTGCCAAGGACGAACCCGGCGGCCGCATTGCCCAGCGTCACGCCAAGCGCGCGCAACATCAGGGCCCAGTCGTCTATCAGGTAGGCGGTGACCTCCGTCGGCGCGGCCAGCACATAGGCTTCGGTCAAGAGCCGCGCGGCCAGTTCCCACCCGGCGAGGATCAGGGCAACCCCGATCATGGGGCCATACCTGACAGACCCGCCCGGTCGCACCCCCGCCGGTGGGACCCGCACGCGCGCCGCCTGTGTCATTGCGCAGCCAGCGTCGGGCGATCCATGGCCATCCCCTTGGCCAGACCCGCAAAGACACGATCAACCAGGGCCGCGGCCTCGTCACTGCGCGTTGCAGTCTCGGGGCGGGGACGGGGCAGGTCGATGGCAATGTCATCGACGATCTCGGCCGGGCGCGGCGACAGGACGATCACCCGGTCGGACAGATGCACCGCCTCGCTGACGGAATGGGTCACGAGGATCGTGGTGGTGCCTCGCGCCTCCCAGATGCGGGGCAGATCCTGCGCCAACTGGGTCCGGGTCAGTTCATCGACCGCGCCAAAGGGTTCATCCAACAGCAACAGGCCGGGTCGCGTGGCCAGCGCACGCGCAATGGCCGCGCGTTGACGCATGCCGCCCGACAGTTCCGCGGGACGGGCATCGCCGAACCCGTCCAGCCCCACCAGCGTGATGAGTTGATCGACCTCGTCGGGCCCCGGCCTGCGCCGCGCAAGCCCCAGCGCAAGCTCGATGTTTCCGCGCACGCTGCGCCACGGCAGCAGCGACGGATCCTGAAACGCGACCGAAAGCCCCGCCTTTCGAAGCGTTTGCGAGGGCGGCTCGCCCCCGATTTCGATCGCCCCCGCGCTTGGCGTTTCCAGGCCGGCGATCATGCGCAGAAGGGTCGACTTGCCACAGCCCGACGGGCCGACCAGCGCCGTCGTCCGGCCCGCCGAAAAGGTCAGATCGACCGGGCGCACCGCTTCGGTTCCCCCGGCGAAGGTCTTGGCCAGCGAGGTGCAGATGACCTCGGGCGGGGGGCGTGACGTCAGGTGCCATGGACCTCTTCGAGGATCGAGCGATCCCACAGGTCTGGGGTGACCGTCCGGCCCAGAAGCGCAAGGGTCTCGATATTCGCGGCCACGGTGTTATCGGTCCACCAGCCAAAGCCATTGGCATCGGTCAGATCGGAGAACATCAGCGGCACCTGTCGGGCGGCCTGAAGCTTTTGTGTCTCGAGATCGAGACCGGCATCGGGATACATCTCGAGGGTCAGTTCCGCCGCCGCGTCGGTGTCTTCGCGATAGGCTTCCCATCCCCGCACCTCGCCCGACATCAGCGCGACCAGGTCCGACCGGCGGTTGGCAAGGCTGTCTTCGGTCGCGATGTATGTCTGCGAATGCACGGCATAGCCGTGGTCGGCCATCAGCATCGTCAGGCTTTCGACGCCCTGCATCGCCATCGCCACGGGCAGGTCGGTTTCCCAGCACAGCAGGCAATCGACCTCTCCGGCCAAGAGCGGCTGCGCCGAATACTGCGTCGGCACGATCTCGATCCCGTCGATATCGACGCCGTTCAGCGTGCACAGCGCCTGCAGAACCGGTGTATTCGCCAACGCCATGCCGATGCGTTTGCCCACCAGATCGGCGGGCTCGTTCACCGGGTTGGCCGGTAGCGATGCGACGACAAACGGGTTCTTCTGCATCGCCACGCCCAGAATCTTGAACGGGGCCCCCTGTTCGACGGCGGCGGCCGTGTAGTCGGCGGCGGAAATCCCGACCAGCGCCGACCCCGAGACGACGGGCGGCTCGACCGGCGCGTTCGGCCCGCCGGGCAATAGCGAAACCGCAAGCCCGTTTTCCGACCACAATCCGCGATCCAGCGCGATGTAGCTGCCCGCGAACTGCGCCGAGTGGAGCCATGAAAGCTGCAGGCTGACGGCTGTTTGCGCCAGCGCGGGGCGCGTGCTCAGGCCAAGCGTTCCGGCACCAAGGGCCGCGGCCCCCGTGCCGAGCAGGGTTCTTCGGGTCAAGGTCGGTCGCATGGTCATGTCCTTTTCGCGTGATGACCCAAGGCTAAAGGCGGGCTGATCAGAAACAACCCGGTTAAGCGCGTCGCATCGTCCCGTTGGGGTCCTCCGTACGCTCTTGCCCGGTTTTCCACCGCTTTGCCCGCGGTCCGAGCAGCAGCATCAGAAACCCCGGCAGCACGGCGGCGGCAAAGGTCAGGCCGAAAGCGACGCTGGTGGCCAGACCACCGCTTGCCGTGGCGCCGGCCAGCGGAAAAAGCGCGGCCGCCGCGCCTTCGCGCAGACCCCAGCCCGAGATCGAGATCGGCACGAGCATCGTGAACAGGATCAGAGGCACCAGCGCCGCAATCGCCGCAAGCCCAAGGTCGATCCCGACCGCGCGCGCGCAGAAGGCAAAGGCAGCCAGATTGCAAACGGTCGTCCCAACGCTCAGCAGGACCTGACCCAACAGCGCCCCACGGGCGGCCAGCGCCCTGTGAAGGGCCTGCCAAAGGCTGCGCCCGCTGCGACCCGCAGCCCCGGGCAGATGCGTCGCCGCCATGGCCAGCAGCGGCAGGCACGCCCCGCACGCCAGAAAGATCGCCACCGGCCAGGCCAGCCAGCGCGGCCAATCCAACCCGCCCGGAACCACCAGCGTGGCAACAAACGCGGTGGCCAGCATGAGGAACATCGCGATTTGACCGGCAAGACGCTCGAACACCACCGCCTGCCCTGCAGCCATCAACCCCGCCTGCCCGCGCGAGCGCAGCGCGCGACCGGCATCGCCGATCACGCCGCCCGGCAGCGACTGGTTCACGATCTGCGACAGATAATACTCGGATATGGCCTGCGCCTTGCCCAGTGCGATACCCAGTTGGCGGGCGGTCAGCCGCCAACGCAACGCCGACAAAAGCGTCTGCGCGCTGAGGGCAAGAAACCCGAGGGCGAGCCACCGCCAATCCGCGGTAGCGAGGCGGCGGGCGGCATCCGGCCCGTCGGCCGCCCTCCACAACAGCGCAAGCAGGCCGACCGCCACCAGACCCTGCAACAGCCTGACGACCCAACGGGGGATATGCAGGCGCACACCGCTCAACTGCCGCCCCCCGGTCGCGGCGGATGGGAATAGGAGTCCAGGATCAGATTGCGCATGTCGGCCATCGACCGAACCTCGGTCTCGGCATCGGGGATCAGACCCTCGGACCAGCCCCACAGCGCGGTCTCGGCCACCAGATGGTCGGGCCCGATCACATGGACCGGCACATCGGGGCGGTCATCCAGGGCGACGAAACCGGCCGCCTGATGATCGCCGATCACGAAGATCAGCGGAGGGGTGTCGGCATGGCGGGCCACATAGTCGAAGACGACGCGCAGCGCATAGTCGACGGCCTGGCGATATTGATCCCGCACCCGGTCGCGGTCGCGCCAGACAACTTCGGGCGGGTCGCCGGACAGGGCCATGGCGTTGAAGACCGTCCCGTCTCCAATCTCGTCCCAGGCGACGAGGTCTGGCACCGGCACCCAGGGCGCGTGCGACGAGCCAAGCGCAAGTTGCGCGAAAAGCGGCCGGTCATCGCGGCCATCGCGCAGCAGGCGATCCAGCGCGGCGAAGGTGAACTGATCGGGCATCGTCACCCAGTTGAACGGCAGTCCCGCATATCCCAGATCCTCGGCGGCCAGAACGGTTTCGAAGCCCATCAACGCGGCCTCGGGCCAATCCAACGTGATCTGTGGCATCACCGCGGCGGTTCGAAACCCCGCCTCCGAGGCGAGATGAAACAGCGACTGCCGGCCACTGGCCAGCACGGCACCGTAACTTGTCTGATCCGCAATCCAGAGGCCGTTGGCAAAGGTAGCATGGCTGAGCCAGCTTTGCCCGCCGCGTGTGGGGGCCGCAAGAAACCCCGACCGCATGGAAAGGCCTTGTGCAGCAAGACGGTCCTGCGCGCGGCGCAACGTGGCCAGATGGGTGTCGGTATAAAAGGGCGTGTCGAGGCTTGTGCGGCCATAGCTTTCGACGAACACGACCAGAACGTCCCGGTCGATACCGCGCAGCAGGGTATCGCGCCCGGCATAGGGGTCGTTTGCAGCCGCGGCCTCGAAGGCGCGCAGATCCGCCAGCGTCGCACGGGCCATCTGAACCCGCTCGACGCCCACGCGGGCGGTAAAGGCCGCCCCCGGCGGCGGGAGCGTCAGGGTCCAGCGCCCCATGGCATGTCCAATCTCGGCCACAGCCACACCGGCGCACAGGATCCCGGCCACAGCCAGCCCCTTGGCCATATGCGACGGCGGCGCGATACCTGCCCAGACCCCGGTCGCCCACCACAGGGCACGCCCCACACCGACCACCGCGATCAGGGCGGCGCATGCAGCGGCGATGCTGGGCAACAGCCCGATCGCCCCGGTGCTCAGCCGGAACGCCGCCTCAATCAAGGCGAGGTCCGCCACCGGGTTGAAACCGCGCCCAAGCGCGACGAACATCGCGAAATCCGCCGCCTTCAGCACCGCGATCAGCGTGAGAACCACCACGAGCGCGGCGCGCAACAGCCGCCCCCATCCCCGACGCGGCATGGCGATCAGCCCCAGCAGGATGGCCGGCAATTCAAGCGGAAAGACCAACAAGGCGGCCCATGTCATCGCAGCGGGGTGGTTGGGCTGGATCAGAACCATATGCAGCACGAGCCCCGCCAGTACCAAACGCACTGTTTGCCGGGGGGCTGAGGCGGCCTGAACGGGGGCACCCAGCGTCGTCATCCGCGCCGTCGCCACAGCCAGATCAGGTCGCGGGCGAAGGACCAGACAAGCGCGCCCGAAGCCACAGCCACCAGGACCACGGCAAGGCCCCAAGGCACGATCGGAGCCTGAAGCGCGATCAACACGCCAAGTTGGATGACGCAGACAGTCTTGCGACTTTGTCGTTCGGGCAGGTCGCGGCGCATCCAGGACAGGCGCCACGCCCCCAACGCAAAAGCATAGCGTGGCAGGCCGAGGAGAATGGCAAGCGGACCCACCCCCCCCGATATCGCCGCACCAAGGGCCAGGACCAGCGCGAGCAGGCTGTCGACCTCCATGTCGAAACGCGCGCCAAAACGCGACACATACCCCTGCCGCCGCGCAAACCATCCGTCGACCCCGTCCAGGCTCAAGGCGACCAAGGCGATGGCAAAGACCGCCCAGGATGGCCCGCTCGCCATCAAAAGCGGCGCGACAAGGGCAGCGGTCAAAGCCAGTCGAAAAAGGGTGATGACGTTGCACAGGCCCAAATGCGCGTGCGGGTAGCCCAGCTGCAGCGCCCGCCCTGCGATGACCGCGCCCGTGCCGAACACAAGCAGGGCCGCAAGGCTCGGGCCGACATCGGTCCCGAGTGGGACCAACGTCAGGGCGGCAACCACGCCTGCGAACATGAATGTCGACAGGGCCCATTCCCCCAGCGGCACGCTGATGAAGTGCTGTAAGCCGTGGGGCCAGCGCCTGTGAGTATGAGTGCGTGTAAATGCCATCGGATAATCAACTAACGCGCATCAGAAACAGTCAACCCACCATACATGGACTTGAAGGCCGACAAGCGGAGCCTAGCTCATGCCCAACGACGAGGTAGTCCTGTGCCCAACCCCGACACGCGATATCGCCGCACCGCGCGCCTGATTCACTGGGCCATGGCCATCCTGGTTCTCGGCATGATCCCGGCCGGCGTGGCGATGGTTCAGCCCGGTATCGAGCGATCCGTCCAGAATGCGCTATTCCTGTTTCACAAGAACGTCGGGGTGGTGTTGCTCCTGCTGATCGTGCTGCGCGCCCTCTATCGCTGGCGTCACCCGCCCGCGCCGCTGCCCGGCGATCTTCCGGCATGGCAGCACCGCGCCGCCGGGGTGTCACATGTCGCGCTCTACGCATTGCTCTTTCTGGTGCCGATCGCCGGCTATATCCGCGTGATGGCCGGTGGCTTTCCCATCGAAACGCTGGACTGGCTGGGCGTACCCTCGTTGGTGCCACGGTCGGATGCGCTGGCCGAGGTGGCGAAGACGGTTCACTATTTCGGCGGGATCGCGCTCGCCCTGCTGATCGCAACGCATATCGCGGCTGCTGCCTATCACGGCATCATCCGCCGCGATGGCGTATTTTCGCGCATGTGGCCGCCCTTTGCCAAACACGGTGGCTAAGGTGCCTTGTCCTGTCGGATGCATGCGATAGCTGAAAGGGTGACCGGGGATCGGTTGACCCTATTGGAAAGGCGCAGGCCCCACCATGTCGCTTGCAGAACCCCACCTGACGGTGCCGATTGCGCGGCCCCGCTGGCATGGCCCGCGTGCCCTGGCCGCCACTTTGGCGGTCGCGCTGACGCTCGGCATCGTTCTGGCCTTTGCGTTCAGTATCGCCGCATGGACACCGGCCGCCCTTGGCGCGCTGCCACTGGTGGCCCTGACCGCGATGTGGATTTCGGGCGGCGCGGCGACGGCCCTTTTGGGGCTGATCCGACCCGCTGAACCGTCACCCACGCCGCCCGAGACATGGCGCCCTGCCAGCCGCACGGCGATCCTGGTGACGATCTGCAAGGAGGAACCGCAGCCTCTGGCCACCCATCTCGATGCGCTGCGCGCGGGGTTGATCCGCGCGGGACTTGGCGCGGCGACCGAGGTTTTCGTGCTGTCCGATACCCAAGGCCCCGACCTTGTCGAAGTGGAAGAGGCCGCGTTTCGTCCCCTGCACGCGGCAGGGCGTCTGACCTATCGGCGCCGGCCCCGGAACACGGGCCGAAAGCCTGGAAATATCGCTGAATGGGTCGGACGGCACGGCTCGGCCTTCGATCATATGCTGGTGCTCGACGCAGACAGCCGCATGACACCCCGGCGTATCCGCCACATGATCGCGCAGATGGAACGGCGCGGCGATCTGGGGCTTTTGCAGGCAGGCATCGCCCTCAGACCGGGAGAGACCCGGTTCGGCCGCCATCAGCGGGTGGCCGCACGACTGCTGTCGCGCGGATTCGGGCCCGGCTTTGCCGCCTGGACAGGGGATAGCGGGAATTACTGGGGGCATAATGCGATCATTCGGATCGCCGCCTTCCGTGCCGCGACCGCCTTGCCGCTTCTGCCGGGCAAGGCCCCTTGGGGTGGCTCGATCCTCAGCCACGATTTCATCGAGGCCGCGTGGATCCGGCGCGCGGGCTGGGCGGTGGCCCTCGATCCCGCCACCGGCGGCAGCGCGGAAGAAGCCCCGCAGAAATTGCACGCCTTTCACGCACGCGACCGGCGTTGGTGCCAAGGCAACCTGCAGCACTTGCGCCTGATCGCCGAACCGGGCCTTTCACCTATCAGCCGCCTTCACCTTGTGATGGGCGTGGTCAGCTATCTGGTGGCCCCCGTCTGGCTGGTCCTCGTGGCATTGATGGCCTTTGGCGGCGTGCCCTTGGTTGGACTGCTGCCACTGGCGATGGTGGCGGCGGTGCTGCTCTTGCCGAAGCTCTGCGCGCTGGCGGGCTGGTGGCGTTCGGCCCGGACATCGCGCCGCCGCAGAATCGTCTTGCGGGCCACGATCGGGGAACTCGCCACCTCCAGCGTCATCGCCCCCCTTGTGATGCTGCGGCAAGCCATGGCCGTTTTTGCCGTATGCCTGGGGCGCGACTGCGGATGGAAAACGGGGCACGGGCCGCGGTTTTCGCTCCTGCCCGGCTTTGCCGAAGCGATGGGCGGATGGGCCCTTGTGGGCGCGGCCGTGGTCATCTCGGGCCCATCGGCCCTCTGGCTGGCGCCGCTGGCCCTTCCCTTGTGTCTCGCGCCCGTGATCGTGCGCGTTCTGGATGCGCCGGCCTGATGCGACGGCGCAGTTTCATGGCCGGGGTCGCAGCGGCGGGCCTTCTGCGGCCGCGCCCGGTCAGGGCCGACGCCGCGCCGACCCTGCTGGATGCGGCACGCCGGCTGGCCGCGCGCCCGTTTGATGATGCATCGCCCCCCCTGCCGCCCCCGTTCGCCGGTCTGAGCTATGATGCCTATCGCGGCATCCGCCCGATTCCGGGCCGCGCGGCGATGCTGGATCATGGGGCCGAGTTCAGGGTCGATCTGCTGCCGCCCGGCCTGTTCTTTCCCGATCCCGTGCGCATCGACCGCGACACCGGAAATGGCCCGCAGGAGATCGCCTTTGCGCCGGATCTGTTCGCGTTCGACGACCGGTATTTCGGCACCATCCCGCAGACCGCCCCCGGCGCGGGGTTTTCGGGCCTGCGGGTGCGTCACCCGCTGAACGCTGCGGACCGGATGGACGAATTGCTGGTGATGCAGGGCGCGAGTTATTTTCGCGCCATCGGGCAGGCGATGGTCTATGGCCTGTCGGCCCGTACCGTGGCGCTGGGGACCGGCCGCCCCGGCCCCGAAGAGTTCCCGCGCTTTACCCACCTGCGTCTGCATCCCGCCCGGGGCGCAACCTTGCGGATCGAAGGGGTGATCGACAGCCCCTCGCTGGCGGGACATCTCGATATGACGCTGCGCCCGGGTCAGGACACGGTCACCGACATGGCCGTCACCCTTTTCCCGCGGCGCGAGATCGCCGATATCGGCGTTGCGCCGCTGACATCGATGTATCTCAAGGGGCCGCTGCGCGCCTCGGTCAGCGATGATTTTCGCCCGCGTGTCCATGACAGCGACCTGCTCTTGATCGAGAATGGCGCGGGCGAACGCATTTGGCGCCCCATCTCGAACCCTGCACGGGTCGAGGCATCGGCGTTTCTCGACGATGGGCCGGTCAGCTTCGGCCTCTATCAGACCCGCCGCGACTTTGCCGATTTCGAGGATACCGAGGCGCGCTATCACGACAGGCCATCGGCGGTCGTGCGCCCGTCCGGGGCCTGGGGGCGCGGCGCGGTGATCCTGGTGGAAATCCCCACCGGCGACGAATTCATGGACAATGTCGTCGCCTTCTGGCGGCCCGAAACACCGCTCGCGGCGGGCAGCGTCCACCGGTTTTCCTATTCGATCGCATGGACACGCACAGCGCCCAGCGCGCATCCGGGTCGCGCGATCCTCCAAAGCCGCAGTGGACGCGAGCACGACCGTCCAGGCGCACGGCGCTATGTGATCGACATCAGCGGACAGCCGGGCAGCCTTGCGCCCGAGATCACCAGCCAAGGCCCGGTGCAGATCGACGGGATCAGCCTGTTCGCCCTGCCGGGCGGGCAGGACACGCGCCTGACTTTCCTTTTGACACCGGGCATGGCCGAGGTCGCCGATATCCGGATCGTCCTGCGAGACGACGGCGGCCGCACCCCGCCCCCGGTCTGGGTCCATCGCTGGACCCGGGCGCGCGACGGGGGGGTCTAGGCGCCCCGGGTTTGACCTAGCGCGATGCCGCGACCTCGATCCTGGCATGCAGCGGCCGATGGTCCGACGCCATGCGGATGCCCGCCCCGTCAAGAACCTGTGCCGCAACCACACGCGCCCCGCCGCCAGCAAGAACACGGTCCAGCGGCAGTATCGGGCGCCGCACCGGAAAGGTGCGCGGCGCCGGCCCGGTGTAGGCCCCGCCCAGCACGGCCCGCGAAAAGGCGAAGCCACCCCATGGCCGCCATTCGTTCAGGTCACCGCACAGCACGGTCGGGCGGGCGCTTCGGCGCAAGAGATGCTGCCCCAGCGTCCGCATCTGCACGATCCGCAAGACTTGCGACAGCGACAGATGCGTTCCCACGATGCGCATTGGGCATCCATCCTTTCGGATATCGGCAATGACGGCACCGCGATGGCAATGCCCCGGCAGATCCAGCAACGTCAGGTCTTCGACCTCGACCCCCGCCCCGGCCAGGAACAGGACGCCAAGAAAACCGTGGCTGTCATTGCCCCAGCGCCGGGTCCGGTCGCGATGAACATGGCGCAACCCGGTGCGGATCTCGACATCGGCCAGATCCAGGATGCCGCCATGCGGCGGGTGTTCCGCGTCGGCCTCCTGCAGGACAAGGATATCGGCAGGGCGCGCAAAAACCTCATGGCAGAGCACATCGGCCGTGCGCGCGGCGTCGATCCGGCCGTCTTCGCCACGCCCCCGGTGGATATTCCAACTGGTGATCGACAGATGTGTCAGAAGATGTCTCGCTGTTTGAAACCGGCCTGCCCGCACGGCGCTGCGCCGAAACATAGGGTGCACATGACTCGGGGCACCCGGTTCGATGGCCCTTGGCTGATCGGCCGCCGGATCAGATCACCCGAACCGTCAAATCCCCCAGACCGTCGATGCGCGCCACCATCTCGTCGCCGGCCTGAACCGCGCCAACGCCCGACGGCGTGCCGCCCATGATCACATCGCCGGGGGCAAGGTCGAAATAGTCCGACAGGTAGGCAATCATGTCAGGCACTTTCCAGATCATCTGGTTCAGATCACCCTCTTGCCGCAGCGCGCCATTCACCGTCAGGGCGATACGCCCGTGGTCCGGGTGCCCCACCTCGGCCACCGGGCGCAAAGCGCCGACCGGCGCCGACCGCTCGAACGCCTTGCCGATTTCCCACGGGCGGCCCGCTTTCTTGGCTGCGCCCTGAAGATCGCGCCGCGTCATGTCCAGCGCCACGCCATACCCCCAGACATGGTCCAGCGCGGTGCTGACGGGAATCTGGCGGCCACCTGTTTTCAAGGCGATCAAAAGCTCGACCTCGTGATGCACATCGGTGCTGTGTGGCGGATAGGGAAATTCGCCCGATGCATCCAGGTTTTCCGGGTTTTTCTGAAAGAAGAAAGGCGGCTCACGATCCGGGTCGTGCCCCATCTCGACAGCATGCGCGGCAAAGTTGCGCCCGATGCAATAGACACGCCGCACCGGAAATGTGCCGCCGCCCGATGTCGGGATCACGCAAGGCGCCGGTGCGGGGATGACATGGTTGGACATGGAATTCCTCTCGAAGAAACAGGGTCGGAGCAGTGGCGACAGGTGCGTATACCACCCCTTGCATCCTGTGCCGAGCGGCGCGCGACGCCGCGGCCCGCAACCATCGCGCTGCCGGCTCAGACACGCCGCAAGGGCACATCGCGGCCGGTTCTCAACGACGGGATCTGATCACGTGCGGCGGTGACGCGGGACAGGTCCAGATCGACAATCTGCATGCGCGGCGCCTCTTGCCCGAGATCGGCCAGGACCCCGCCCCACGGGTCGACCGCCATGGCGTGACCCCAGGTTTGGCGACCGTCCGCATGCGCGCCGGCCTGTGCGGCGGCAAGAACGAAGGCGCCGGTCTCGATGGCGCGGGCACGCAGCAGAACCTCCCAATGCGCGCGGCCGGTCGGAACGGTGAAGGCGGAGGGAATGAAAAGGACGCACGCGCCCGCCTGCGCGTAGCGGCGATAGAAATGGGGAAAGCGCAGATCATAGCAGATCGACAGACCCCAAGCCCCCCAAGGCGTGTCCAGCATCACCGCCGCCTCGCCGGGGGCAAAGCGCTTCGACTCGCCGATGGGGGCCTGCCCCTCGATGGCCACGTCAAACAGGTGCACCTTGTCATAGGCCGCCCGGATCGCCCCGGTGTCGTCGATGACGGCCGAGTGGTTCAGAAACCGCCCGTCCGGCGCCAGAACGGGGGTCGAGCCCGCGTGGATCCACACACCATGTGCGGCGGCCAGATCGCGGCAGGCCAGCAGAAAGGGATCATCGGCTGCCGGCACGACCTGGGCACGGGCCACAGCCGCGTTGCGGTTCATCAGCCCCGCCACCTCGGGCAGGCACAGCAGGTCTGCCCCCTCGGCCGCCGCGCGCGCGGCCAGGTCGGTCACGGTGGCGATGTTCTCGGCATGGGTATCGGCCGAACACATCTGCGCCAGAGCGACACGGAGGGTATCGCGCTCAGCCACGGGTGCTGAGCGTGCGCGACACGGCGTCTTTCCAGCCCGCATAACGCGCCTCGCGCGTAGCGGCGTCCATCTGCGGTTTGAAGGTGCGCTCCAGCGCCCAATCCGCGGCGAAAGCGTCGAAGCCGGGGTAGACGCCCGCCTGCATCCCCGCAACCCAGGCCACGCCAAGCGCCGTTGTCTCCAGAACCTCGGGCCGGTCCACATCGGCCCCCAGGATGTCGGCGAGAAACTGCATCGTCCAGTCCGAGGCGGTCATGCCGCCATCGACGCGCAGCACGTTTTCGGCCCCGCCTGCGCCTTGCCAGTCGGCCTCCATCGCCTGCCACAGGTCGCGGGTCTGGTAGCCGACTGATTCCAGCGCGGCGCGCGCGATCTCGTTCGGCCCGGTGTTGCGGGTCAGACCATAGATCGCGCCGCGGCAATCGGGGTCCCAATAGGGCGCGCCCAGCCCGGTGAAGGCGGGGACGAGGTAGATCGTTTGCGACGGATCGGCGGCCTCGGCCAGGGCCTGGCTGTCGGCGGCGGCGTCGATGCACCGCAACCCGTCGCGCAGCCATTGCACCACCGCCCCGGCCACGAAAATCGACCCTTCCAGCGCGTAGGTCGGCCTGCCATCGAACTGGTAGGCGATGGTGCCCAGCATCCGGTTTTGCGAACTGACCAGCGTGTCGCCGGTATTGAGCAGCGCAAAGCAGCCCGTGCCATAGGTCGACTTCAGCATCCCCGGTTGGAAACAGGCCTGGCCCAGCGTCGCGGCCTGCTGGTCGCCCGCCACCCCGCGAATCGCGATCCCGGCCCCGAACAGCGCGGGGTCGGTCGTGCCGAACTCGGCCCCGCAATCCAAAACCTCGGGCAGAAGGGCGCGCGGGATGTCGAAAAGGCGCAGGATGTCCTCGTCCCACTGCCCCTCGCGGATATTGTACAAGAGTGTGCGGGCCGCGTTGGTGGCATCGGTTACGTGCCGCTGACCGCCCGTCAAATGCCAGATCAGCCAGCTGTCGATCGTGCCGAAGGCAAGCTTTCCTGCCTCGGCCTTTGCGCGCGCACCGTCGACGTTCTCCAAGAGCCACGCCAGTTTCGAGCCCGAGAAATACGGGTCGAGCAGCAGGCCGGTCTTGTCCTGCACCATCGGCTCGTGCCCGGCGTCGCGCAGCTTGGCGGTCATGGCCGCCGTGCGCCGATCCTGCCAGACGATGGCGCGATGCACCGGCTGGCCGGTCTCGCGGTCCCACAGGACAACCGTTTCGCGTTGGTTGGTGATGCCGATGGCGGCGATCTTTTCGGCGCTGGTCCCGGCCTTGTCCAACGCGCCGCGCACGGTGGACAAAACCGTGTCCCAGATCTCCATCGCGTCATGTTCCACCCAGCCCGAGGCCGGGAAATGCTGGGTGAATTCCTGCTGGGACGAGTCCACGGGCCGGTGATCGGGACCAAAGACGATGGCCCGCGTCGAAGTCGTTCCCTGGTCGATCGCCAGAACCTGCGTCATGCCGTGCCTCCCCTCGTCGTCACGAATAATCAGCCTACTGGCCATGGGCCGGTCTGCAAGTCATTCGGCGGCGTTCGCCTGCCGCTCGGTCCGCATCCAGGCGTCGATGGCGGCGATCTGCGCGGCGCTCAACCGCAGGCCCAGCTTCGAGCGCCGCCAGACCACGTCCTCGGCCACTTGGGCATATTCCCGCGTCATCAGCCAGCGCAACTCCGCCTTGGTCAGGGTCGCGCCGAAATCACGCCCGAGATCCTCGGCACTCTGCGCGTCGCCCATGATCTGCGCCGCCTCGGTCCCATAGGCGCGCACCAGGCGCAGCGCCCACCGCTCGGTCAGGAACGGATACGTCGCGCGCAGGTCGGCCACCAGCCGCGCCACCCCGTCGACCGGGAATTCCCCACCCGGCAGCGGCACCCCCGCCGTCCAGACACCGCCCGCCTTGGGAAAGAAGGGCGCGATCTTGGCCAGCGCATCCTCGGCCAACTTGCGATAGGTGGTGATCTTGCCGCCAAAGACGTTCAGCATCGGCGCGCCCGCATCGTCCAGCGACAGCACGTAGTCGCGCGTCGCCGCCGTGGCGCTTTTCGCCCCGTCGTCATAGAGGGGCCGCACGCCAGAGTAGGTCCAGACGACATCCTCGGCGCTGATCGGATCGGCGAGGTAGTCGTTGATGAACCGGATCAGGTAATCACGCTCTTCGGGTGTGCAGACGGCCTCGGTCGCGTCGCCGTGATGTTCCTGGTCGGTGGTGCCGATCAGGGTGAAATCCGTCTCATAGGGGATGGCAAAGATGATGCGCCCGTCCGAACCCTGAAAGAAATAGCATTTGTCGTGGTCGAACAGGCGGCGCGTCAAGATATGGCTGCCACGCACGAGGCGGACGTTTTCGCTGGAGTTTTGCCGCGCCACATTCCGCACGATATCGGCCACCCATGGCCCCCCGGCATTGACCAGCGCGCGGGCCAGATGATCGGACCGCACGCCCTCCCGCTCGACCGTCACGCGCCACAGATCACCCTCGCGCGTGGCCGATATCACCCGTGTCCGCGTGAGGATCGTTGCACCACGCGCCTGGGCATCGCGGGCGTTCAGCACGACAAGGCGCGCATCCTCGACCCAGCAATCCGAGTATTCAAAGGCCTTTGCGAATTTCGGCTTGAGCCCCTTGCCCTCGGGCGTCCCCTGCAGGCGCAAGGTCGATGTGCCGGGCAAAATCTTGCGCCCGCCCAGATGGTCATAAAGAAACAGCCCCATCCGGATCAGCCAGTCGGGCCGCCGCCCCTTCATCCACGGCATGATGGCGGTCAGAATGCGCGAGGTCGGCGTCTCGGAATCGAACCGCATGTCGCGCGACAACGGCAGGACAAACCGCATGGGCCAGGAAATATGCGGCATCGCGCGCAGCAGCGTCTCGCGTTCGGCCAGGGCATGGCGCACGAGGCCGAACTCGAAAAACTCGAGGTACCGCAGCCCGCCATGAAACAGCTTGGTCGAGGCCGAACTGGTCGCGCCGGCAAGGTCGCCCATCTCGGCCAGGCACACCGACAGGCCGCGCCCGGCCGCATCACGAGCGATGCCACAGCCATTGATGCCGCCGCCGATCACAAAGACGTCGTAGGTCTGGTCGTTCATGGGTGGCCTCGCGCGTCGAGTCCGCAGTGGTTCGAGTTATTTTCATCTCATGTTCGATTTGTCAATTTTCATACTCGCTTTCTTTCGATATGATGCAGGATCATGCCCATTTCGATCCGACAAGATGATATCCTGCGCGCTGCCCGCGAATCCGGCCGAGTCAATGTCGAGGACCTGGCGACCCGCTTCGAGGTTACGGTGCAGACGATCCGCCGCGATTTGACCGATCTGTGCGAGGCGGGTCTGCTCGACCGCGTGCATGGCGGCGCCGTTCTGCCCTCCGGCATCACGAATATCGGTTACGAAGAGCGCCGTCGGACCGCTGCCGGTGCGAAGGACGCGATCGGACGCACCGCCGCGGCCCTGATCCCGCCGGGCGCCTGCGTTTTCCTCAACATCGGCACCACGACCGAAGCTGTCGCACGGGCCTTGCGCGATGTGTCCAACCTTCTGGTCGTGACCAACAACCTCAACGTCGCGCATATTCTCTCGGGTCACCCCTCGGCCGAGGTGATCGTGTCCGGCGGGCGGTTGCGCCGGGCCGACAACGGCCTTGTTGGCGAAAGGGCGACGGCGACCATCAACCAGTTCAAGGCGGATCTTGCCGTGCTCGGCTGTTCGGGCGTCGATCTGGATGGCGAGCTTCTGGACTTCGACCCGGAGGAGGTGCGCGTCAGCCGGGCTTTTCTGTCCAAGGCACGCAGCACGATCCTGGTCGCCGACGACAGCAAACTGGCCCGGAACGCCCCCGTTCGCATCGCCAATCTTGCCAATCTCGACCGTTGGGTGACCAATGCGGAGCCGCCCGACGCACTGCTCGAGCGCTGCCTCGAGAACGAGACCGAAATCACGATTGCGGGCTGACCCGCTCGATCAATGCCTGAACCTCCGGGCCAAGGGCCTCGACGATCACCGCAACGCCCTGCGCATTCGGGTGGATGCCATCGCTTTGCATATAGGCCGCGCGCGCGCCGTTCGGATCGGTTTCGGCCGCCGCGCTGAGGGGCGCGAGAAAGCTTTCGACGTACAGCGTGCCATACTCCTGCGCCAACTCGGGATACATGGCGTTGAACGCCTGTTGATACTCAGGCCCGTAGTTGCCCGGCGCGCGCAACCCCACCAGCAGCACCTCGATGCCTTGCGCCGCCGCCTCGTCGAGAATCCCGGCAAGGTTCGCGCGGCTCGCCTCGGGCGGGATGCCGCGCAACAGGTCGTTGCCCCCCAGCGCCACGATCATGGCGTCGACCCCTGTGCCCAAAGCCCATCCGATCCGCGCCAGGCCGCCCGCCGTGGTATCGCCCGACACGCCATGGTTCTCGATGCGCACGGCATGCCCGCGATCCGTCAGCCAGGCCTGCAACTGCGGCACGAACCCGTCCCCATCCATCAGCCCATACCCTTGCGTCAGGCTGTCGCCCAGTGCCACGATGCTGACCGGCCGATCCTGCGCGGCCACCGGCCCTGCGACGGCAAGGGCCAGGATGGCGGCCTTGCCCCAGATGCGCATGGCCCCATATGCCCTGTAGCAAAGTGAACCGAGGCGTTTAGCCATGTCCGATCCCGTCCTGTCGCTGACCGATGCCCGCCTGTCGCTGTCCGGCAATGCGGGGCGTGTCGATATCCTGCACGGCATCACGCTGTCCGTGAACCGGGGCGAGGCGGTGGCGCTGACGGGGCCGTCTGGATCGGGCAAATCGTCTCTCCTGATGCTGATGGGCGGTCTGGAGCGTGCCACCGGCGGGTCGGTCAAGGCCCTTGGCCACGACCTGACCGCGATGAACGAAGACCAGCTTGCCCGTTTTCGCCGGCAACATATGGGGGTGGTGTTCCAATCCTTCCACCTGATCCCGACGATGACCGCGCTGGAAAATGTCGCAACGCCGCTGGAACTGGCCGGCCACCCCGACGCGTTCGACCGGGCCGAGGCGGAACTGGGCGCCGTGGGCCTGGCCCATCGCGCGGGTCACTACCCGACCCAGATGTCGGGCGGCGAGCAACAGCGCGTCGCCCTTGCCCGTGCGCTGGCCCCGAACCCCGAAATCCTGCTGGCGGACGAGCCGACCGGCAACCTCGACGGGGTGAATGGCGCGGCCATCATGGACATGCTGATGAACCTGTCGGCGCAGCACGGCGCGACCCTGGTGCTGGTCACCCATGCCCCAGACCTTGCGCAGCGCTGCGACCGCGAGATCCGGCTGCGTGACGGACGGCTGGACATGACCGCCCCCGCACAAGAGGCCGCCGAGTGAGCGTCGCGCTGCGGATCGCCCGGCGTGAACTGCGTGGCGGGCTTAAGGGGTTTCGCATCTTCCTTGCATGCCTGGCGCTTGGCGTGGCGGCGATCGCTGCCGTCGGCTCGGTCCGCAGCTCGATCCAAGAGGGGCTGACCCGCGAGGGTGCGGTGATCCTTGGCGGCGATGCGCAAATGGCCTTTCCCTTTCGCCGCGCCTCCGAGGCCGAACTGAATTGGATGCAGGACAACGCCACCCGCATCTCGGAAACCGTCGATTTCCGGTCCATGGTGGTGATTGACGGACCCGACGGACCCGAGCGCGCCCTGACACAAGTGCGCGGGGTCGACGACGCCTATCCGCTTTACGGGACGGTTGGCCTGTCCCCTCAAATGCCCATCTCACAAGCGCTGGAGACACGCGACCTGCCCGGTGCGGTGATGCAGCGCCTGTTGATCGACCGATTGGCGCTGGAGATCGGCGACACCTTCCGCCTTGGCACGCAAAGCTTCGAGCTGCGCGCCGAGTTGACCGTTGAACCAGATGGCGCAGGTGGCGGTTTCAATCTCGGGCCGCGCACGATCGTGTCGCTTGAGGGGCTGTCCGGCTCGGGCCTGATCCAGCCCGGCACGCTGTATGACAGCGACTATCGTCTTGCCCTGCCCGAGGGCACGGACCTTGCCAACGTCAAGGACGAGGCCGAGGGGCTGTTTGCAGAACAGGGCATGCGCTGGCGCGATGCGCGCAACGGCGCGCCGGGGGTGCAGACCTTTGTCGAAAGGATCGGGGCGTTTCTTGTGCTGGTGGGTCTTGCCGGGTTGGCCGTGGGCGGTGTGGGCGTATCCGCCGCCGTGCGCGCCTATCTCGAAGGCAAGATCGCCACCATCGCCACGCTCAAGACGCTGGGGGCCGAAAGCCGGACGATCTTTGCCATCTATTTCGCCCAAGTGGGGTTGTTGACGCTGATCGGCATCGGCTTGGGCGTGATCCTAGGCGCGCTGCTGCCCATCGGGTTCTCGCCATTGATTGAGGCCCAGTTGCCCGTACCGGTGGCCATCTCGGTCTACCCCGGGCCGTTGGCCGAAGCGGCGGGATATGGCCTGCTGACGGCGCTGATCTTCACGCTCTGGCCTTTGGCGCGCAGTGAACAGGTACGCGCGGCGACCCTGTTCCGCGACGCTGCGGGACCACGCGCCTGGCCGCGTGCGCCCTACCTGATCGTCATGGCCCTGCTCGTTGTCGCGCTGGTGGGCACCGCTGTCCTCTTGTCGGGCATTCCCCAAACCGCCCTTGGCACCGCCGGGGGCATTCTGGTCGCCCTCTTGCTGTTGACCCTTGCGGCCTTGGGGATCAAGTCCGGGGCCCGGCGGCTTGCCCGCGCCCGTGCCATCCGGGGGCGCAGTGCGCTGCGCATGGCCCTCGGGGCGGTGGGCGGACCGGGCTCCGAGGCGACGAGCGTCGTCCTTTCCCTCGGGTTGGGCCTCACCGTGCTTGCCGCCGTGGGCCAGATTGACGCCAACCTGCGCGCAGCCATTCAACGCGATCTTCCGCAGGTCGCGCCGACCTATTTCTTCGTCGATATTCAGCCCGATCAGCTGCAACCCTTTCTCGACCGGGTCGAGACCGATCCCGCCGTCAGCCGCGTCGACACCGCGCCCATGTTGCGCGGCGTCATCACGCGCATCAACGACCGCCCGGCCGCCGAGGTGGCGGGCGATCACTGGGTCATACAGGGGGACAGGGGCGTGACCTATCTCGACACCGCCCCCCCGGACGGCGAGATCACGGCAGGGGCGTGGTGGCCCGAGGGCTATGACGGCCCGCCGCAAGTGGCCTTCGCCGCCGAGGAAGCCATGGAGATCGGCCTGCAACTGGGCGATACGATCACGGTCAGCATCCTTGGCCGCGATATCACCGCCGAGGTCACGGCCTTTCGACAGGTGGAATTCGAGAATGCCGGCATCGGCTTTATCCTGACGATGTCGCCCAACGCCCTGCGCGGGGCACCGCACACCCATATCGCCACCGTCTACGCCGCGCCCGAGGCCGAGGCCGCGATCCTGCGTGACGTGGCCGGCGCCGCGCCCAATATCACCGCGATCCGGGTGCGCGATGCGATCGATCGGGTGGCCGAGGCGCTTCGCAGTCTGGCGGCGGCCACGTCCTATGGCGCGGCCGCCACCCTGGTGACCGGGTTCGTCGTCTTGATCGGGGCGGCGGCCGCGGGCGAGCGTGGACGCGTCTACGAGGCCGCCGTGCTCAAGACCATCGGCGCATCGCGGCGCACCATCCTGGGCAGTTTTGCCCTGAGAACCGCCCTGTTGGGGGCCGCGGCCGGCATCGTCGCGATAGCCGCCGGCGCGCTGGGGGGGTGGGCGGTGCTGACCTTCGTGATGGACGCAAGCTATACGTTCGAACCGGTCTCGGCCGGGGCCATCGTGATCGGCGGCGCCCTCGCCACCTTGTTGGCTGGCCTCAGTTTCGCGTGGCGTCCCCTGTCCGCGCGCCCGGCGCGTGTGCTGCGCGCACGCGAATAGCAGCCGCGGGGCGACGCATGCGCCTTTCCCCCTTGCCAAGCGGGCCGCCAAGTCGCACCTGACAGGTATGCTCCGTTCCGTTCGTTCACTTCTGGGCCGCAAGGACCGCCCCGTTCCCGCGACCGAGGCGCCCGAAGCGACCGCGCGCAGGGATGCGGACGCCCCCCGCCCCGATAGCCCGACCTATGTCGTGGGCGATATTCACGGCCGTGCGGACCTGCTGGAACTGATGCTGGAACTGATCGACGCCCATATCGGTGGCACGGGGGCGCGCGACCCACGGCTGGTTTTCGTGGGCGATTATGTCGATCGCGGCCCCGACAGTGCCGAGGTTCTGTTGCGCCTGCGCGAACTGACGCGGGATCTACCCCGGAATGTGACCTGCCTCATGGGAAATCACGACCGCATGATGCTGGATTTCCTGAAGGATCCGGCCACGCGCGGCCCGCGCTGGCTGCGCGCGGGCGGCACGCGAACGCTGGCCAGTTTCGGCATCGACCCGACCCCGCTCGGGTCTGGGACATCCCCCGACACCTACCGCGCGGTGGGCCGGCAATTACGCGATGCCTTGCCCGAGGGGCACGAGGCGTGGCTGAGCGATCTGCCCCTGTCCTGGCATTCCGGGAACCTGTGGGTGGTCCATGCCGGTGCCGATCCGGCCCACCCTATGCAGGATCAATCGGCGCGCGTGCTGCTGTGGGGCCATCCCGAATTCGAAAGCGACCCGCGCGGCGATGGCGTCTGGATCGTACATGGCCATGTCGAGGCGGAACTGCCCCACGCCCGCGATGGGCGCATCGCGGTGGACACGGCAGCCTGGTCGTCAGGCCGCCTGACAGCCTGTGCGATCCGGCCCGACGGACGCCACGATTTCCTGCAGACCTGACCCTACCGCTTCAGCCGCGTCTCGGCCCCGTCCTCGACGGTGGTGTTCCAAAGATCGACCCCCGCGCGGAAGGCCGCCCGCCCCATCATATGGGCCGCGACCGGCGCGGTGATCAGCAGGAACAGGATCGTGGCCAAGGCCCGCGTGACAACGCCCGTATCTCCGAAATAGAGCGCCACCGCCCCCAGGATCAGGCCGGCGCCCAGCGTTCCGGCCTTGGTCGAGGCATGCATCCGGATCAGCACGTCGGGCAGGCGCAACACCCCCAGACCGGCCACGAAACAGAAAAAGCCGCCCAGCAGGACCAGCGCCGCCATCACATAGTCGAGGATCATGGTTTCTGCCTTTCGCTGTGGTCACGCATGGTCGTCGGCCCGGCATCCCCGATCCCGGACCGGCGGCGGTCGACGAACCGGGCCAGGGCCACCGTCGCCAGGAAGCCCACCAACGCCAGCACGATCGCCACATCAACGAACGCCGTGTCGCCCGACAGGAGCGCATAAAGGCCGCAGAAGCTGACGATCAGGACCGTCATCATGTCCAGCGCCACGATCCGGTCGGGCAGGCTGGGGCCCTTGATCAGCCGGACAAAGCCAAAGGCGACGCCCAGCATGACCAGCACGAACGACACGTCGACCGCGATTTCGAGAATGTTGAACTCGGTCATTCCATGGCCTCCATGACCCAACGCTCCATGCCGTCCCGGATCTGTTGCCGGATCTCTTCGGGATTGTCCGCGAACATGGCGTGAATATACAGCGTGTTGCAGTCCTCGGTCACATCGAGGCTGAGCGTGCCCGGCGTAAGCGAGATCAGGTTGGTGACGAGCAGGATCTCCATCTCGCCCTTGGCTTCCAACTGCATCGAGATGATGCCCGGGCGCGCCTTGTGCGTCGGCGTCAGAACATCCCAAACGACCTGGATCGAGCTGACCACCAGTTCGTAGAGGAACAGCACGCAAAGCTTGAACCACCGCCAGACGCGTTTGAAATAGCGATCACACCCCGGAAACAGGGGCTTGGTCACGAACAGCGCGGCCGAGCCGAGCGCAAAGCCCACCGCCAGCCCCGACAGCGTGATATTGCCCGTCAGCGCGGCCCAGGCCACGGCAAGGGCGATGTTGAGGGTGAAGATATTCATTGGCCGCCCTCCAACTGCGCCAGACCGCTTGCCACCATCGGCGCCTCACCCAGAACCGTGGCCACGTATTGGCTGGGGTCCAGCAACTGCGCGGCCGAACGCTCGGCAAAGGCCACGAAAGGCTCGGGGTAGAAGCCGATGATGCAGGTCAGGACCGCCAGCGATGCGATCGGCACCAGGAGGGCGGCACGATCGCGGGCGGGCAGGCTGCTCAGGCTCGGCTCGACCCCGGTTGGGTGGGGTGTCCAAAAGGCCGCGCCCCAGATCTTGGTCATCGAATAGATCGTCATCAGGCCCACCGCCAGGGCGATACCGGCAATCCAGTAGGCCTCGATATCAAGGGACGCCTTGACCAGAACGTATTTCGCCCAGAACCCCGACAGCGGCGGAAACCCCGCCAGCGAAAAGGCCGGGATCAGGAACAGGACCGCCAGGAACGGCGCCGTTTTGTAAAGGCCGCCGATCGCCGACAGTTCCGTCGAGCCTGCGATCCGCTTGGCCACACCGGCGACAAGGAACAGGTTCGCCTTCACGATGATGTGGTGGACGAGGTAGAATACCGCCCCCACTATCGCCAAGGGCGTGAACAGCGCGAGGCCAAGGATCATGTAGCCGATCTGGCTGACGATGTGGAACGACAGGATGCGGCGAAAATCGTTCATCGCCGCGGCGCCCAGAACGCCCGTCACCATCGTGAACCCGGCCACCCACAAAAGGATCGTGTGCGTGAACGCGATGTCGCTGGTGAAGATCAGCGTGAAGGTCCGGATCAGGGCATAGACCCCCACCTTGGTCAGCAGGCCGGCAAAGATGGCGGACACGCTGAACGCCGGCGTGTGGTAGCTGGCCGGCAGCCAGAAAAACAGCGGGAACACCGCCGCCTTCACCCCGAAAGCGACCATGAACATCACGGCCACCACGACCAGCAGGCCCTGGTTTTCGATGTCCTGCACGGCGCCGTGCAGGTCCGCCATGTTCAGCGTGCCGGTCATGCCATAGAGCAGGCCAACACCGGCGAGGAACAGGATTGTCGAGACCAGATTCAGCGTGACGTACTTGATGCCGCCGTCCAGTTGCACCCGCTGGCCGCCCAGGATCAGCAGGCCGAAGCTGGAAATCAGCATGACCTCGAACCAGACATAGAGGTTGAACAGGTCCCCCGTCAGGAAGGCCCCCACGACACCGGCCAGCAGCACCTGGAACAGGGCATGATAGCCCAGCGCCTCTTTGCGTTCGTCTATATCGGCCAGCGCATAGATCGACACCGCCAGACCGGTGATGCCGGTGATGACGACCATCACCGCGCTCAGCAGATCGGCCACCAGCGTGATGCCGAAGGGCGCGGCCCATTGGCCCATCTGCGCGGCGATCACGCCCTCGGCCAGTACTTCGGCCATGAGGATGCCCGACGCAATCAGCAGCGCGGCCGACCCCAGAACCGACAGCCAGCGCCCCTCGGGCCCCTTGCGGAACAGGAAGGATAACACCGCCGTGGCAAACGGGATGATGATGGGCGAGGCGAGAACCCAGCTCATGCCTTGTCCTCCGCCTCACGCGGCTCGGCCAGACGCATCTCGTCGGAATCGAGCGTGCCGAGGTTCTGGTAGGTGCGATAGACCAGCGTCAGCGCAAAGGCAAAAAGGCCAAAACCGATCACGATGGCGGTCAGCACCAGCGCCTGCGGCAGGGCATTGGCCACGTCGCCAATGGGCGCATCCGCCCCCTCGGGGATCAGGGGCGGGGCCTGTGGCGTCAGCCGCCCCGCCACGAAGATGGTCAGGTTCGCCGCGTTCGAGATCAGGATAAGCCCGAACAGGAATCGCAACACGTTGCGCGCCAGCATCAGATGCACCGCTGCGGCCGTGAGGACGCCAACCATGATGGCCACCATCAGCTCCATTCAGACTTCCTCCTCAAGGGCCAGAACAAGGGTCAGGATCGACCCGAACACCACCAGATACACGCCGATGTCAAAGACAAGGACGCTGCTGATCGGCAGGCCCTTGTCATCCTCGGTCTCGCCGATGAACCACCATTGGCCGGTAAAGAAGGCATCGCCGAAGAACACCGCATAGCCACCGGCACACAGCGCGATGCCCAGCCCTATCATCGCGATATTCTGCGGCTCGACCCGGAGGGCGGCGCGCGTCGCCTCGGCCCCTTGCGCAATCGCGTAGAGGATGAACCCGGTCGAGCCGATCAGCCCGCCGATAAAGCCGCCCCCGGGCAGGTTGTGACCGCGCAGCAGCATGAAGACCGAAAAGAGCAGCAACAGCGCCACCAAGAGCCGCGTGGCTGCATTCAGAATGATCGAGTTCACCATCTCAGCGCCCCCCGTCCTTGTCGGCGGCATCCCCGCCATAGCGCGTGCCCCGCAGCAGCGCATAGGCCGCCAGCGCCGCGATCACGACCACGGCGATCTCGCCGAAGGTGTCGAGGGCGCGGAAATCGACCAGAATCACGTTGACGATGTTGCGCCCATAGGCATCGGGCCAACTGGCGACCTCGAAATAGTCGGTGATGCGCCGGTCGAGATCGCTTTGCAGCACACCGATCAGAACTGCGGTGACCACGGCCCCCGTCGCGATGGACAGAACGGCATGACCCGGTCGGCGCGGCTCGTCCCCGAGATTGAGGTTCGGCAGTTTCAGCATCGCCACCGCGACCAGCACCACGACCAGCGTTTCCACAAGCAACTGCGTGATGGCCACGTCCGGCGCGCTGAACATGATGAAGATCAGCGCAACCCCGATGCCCACGACGCCCAAAGCTGCGATCGCCGTCATGCGGCTGCCGGTATAGGCGGTCAGCAGGGCCCCGGCGGTGACAAAGATCAGCACGGCCCAGTGCTTGAACAGCAGCCCGTCCATCTGGGCGGCGAAATCGATGCGAAAATCCAGCGCATCCTGGGCCCAGATCGTGCCCCCTACGGCCACGGTCAGGGTGACGAAGACGATCAGCAGATAGCGTTGCAGCACCCCCGATTGCAGGTGCCGGGTCTGCCACGCCGCCAGCGCCTTGACCCCGTCCAGCACCCGGTCCCACCCCGGATCGAACTTGATCGGGTTGGCCTCGAACACGCGGCCCAGCCAGTTTCGCATCGGACGATGCACGAGGTACAGGACCGTGCCCGTGGCAAAGGTGGCCAGCGACAGCAGGAAGGCGGCGTTCACCTCGCGGAAGAGGTACAGATCGACGGTATAATCGTAATCGCCGTACACGGCCCAGGTGCCCGGTGCGACCAGCCACGCCTCGACCGTGTTGGGAAACAGGCCGAAGCCCAGCGAAAAGGCCCCCAGGATGATCGGCCCAATCCACATGACCCACGGCCCCTCATGCGCGGGCTTGGGCGTATCGCCCGGCTTTCCCAGAAAGGGACGCAGGACCGAGATGCCCGCCGCCACGAACATCAGCGCCGAGGCCGCAAAGATCGTGCCGGTGATCCAGAACGTCGCCTGCTCGTGCCCCAGGCCCGCCTTGTAGAGGAACTCCTTGCCGATAAAGCCGACGAAGGGCGGAATACCCGCCATCGAAATCGCGGCCAAGGCACCCCCGAGGAAGGTCAGCGGCATCTTTCGGCCCAGTCCGCGCAGCCGGTCCACGTCACGCGTGCCGGTTTCGTGATCGACGATGCCGATCATCAGAAACAGCGCCGCCTTGTAGAGCGAATGGACCACGAGAAAGGCCATCATGCCCTTGATCGCGTCGGGCGACCCGGTGCCGATGAACAGGGTCAGTGCGCCCAGCGCCATCAGCGTGGTGTAGGCCAGGACCTGCTTGATATCGGTCTGGCGCACCGCCAGCACCGAGGCGAAGACGGTGGTGAACCCGCCCGCCAGCACCAGTGTCCAGAACCACAGCTCGCTATCGCCCAGCACGGGATTCACGCGCGCCATCAGATAGACGCCGGCCTTCACCATGGTGGCCGAGTGCAGATAGGCCGACACAGGCGTCGGTGCGGCCATGGCGTTGGGCAGCCAGAAATGAAACGGAAACTGAGCCGATTTCGTGAAGGCCCCGGCCAGGAACAGGATCATGATGGGCACATACAGGGGATCGTTGTGGATCACCTCGCCACGCTGGAGGATCTCGGACAACTCGAACGTGCCTGCCACATTGCCCAGCAGGATCATCCCCGCCAACAGGGCCAGCCCCCCCGTTCCCGTCAGCAACAGCGCCTGAAGCGCCGAACGACGCGATTTCGCGCTGCCGTTGTCGAACCCGATCAGAAGGTAGGACGAGATGGTCGTGACTTCCCAGAAGACGAACAGCGCGATCAGGTTATCGGACAGAACCAGGCCCAACATCCCCACCATGAACATCATCAGGAACAGGACGAATCGCGGATAGTCAGGATGCTTGCCCAGATATGCCGTCGAATAGAGCGTCACCAACGCCCCGATCCCCGTGATCAGCAAGGCAAAGGTCAGCGACAGGCCGTCGATCAGAACCGACAGCCGAATATCCATCGACGGCACCCAGTCGATGCCCAAGAGCACCGGCTGTCCCGCCGCCACAGAGGGCGCGAACTGCGCAAACCAAAGAAACAGGGCGATCGGAATCGCTACCGATATCCACCCCGCACGGCCCCCCGGCCGTGCGGGGCACCTCGTTCGTGTTGCTGGCCACCCTCGCTTACCCTTCTTCCCTGACTTCGGCACGCGCGGCCGGACGGCTGCGGTCGCACCTTGTCACCATTAACTGTATCACGGGGCAAGCCCGTCCAGACCTGCCCACCCAAGACAAGCCCTTCATTTTTACCAGCCGCACCGCTCGGCGCGACCACCTGTTGCGGCCGAGCGATCCGCGACCACCCGTTGCGACAAACCCGAAGACCCGGTCGATCGCACCACGGTTGACGGCAAGACCCGTGGCGCGACCGACCGGGAAGCCCTCTCTGCCTGTCCGTGATCGCTGAACGGGACTGCATCCAGCTTGGCAGAGCGGCCAGCGGCGTCCATGCGTGCCCATGAACCGCCGATCCTTGTTCTTCGGTGCCACACAATTAGTGCGGCTGTTGAATAGGGAAAAGGCGGCGCTACTTTATTTTTCGATTGGAAAAAGCTATTGTCATGGGATCATCACAGGGGCTACGCATGCAGAATGCCATCCTTCCCTTCACGCTCCGTCAGTTGCGGTATCTGACCGCGCTGGAAGAGACCGGCCATTTCCGCGAGGCGGCGGAAAGCTGCGGCATCTCGCAACCTTCGCTCTCGGTTCAGATCAAGACCCTGGAAGAGGCGCTTGACCTTGTGCTTGTCGAGCGCGGGCGCGGCCCGGTACGCCTGACCCTTGCGGGACGCGAGGTGGCGCGGCGCGGCCGCGAGATGCTGGATGCCGGACAAGGCATTCTCGATCTGTCGGTCACGCTGAAATCGGGCTTGGGCGGAACGATCCGGCTGGGCACGTCTGCGACGCTGGGGCCCTACCTGATGCCGCATGTCGTCGGCGACCTGCACCGTACCCACCCCGATCTGCGCCTCTATATCCGCGAGGCCGCGCCGCGCGACCTGTTGCGCGAATTGCAGGACGGCACGCATGACCTGATCCTGACGCAACTGCCCGTTCCCGGCGCGCGCCTGTCGAGCGCCCGCTTGTTCCGCGAGCCGCTGGCCGTTGCCCTGCCAACGGATCATGCCCTGGCCGACCGGCCCGAGCTGGACGCCCCCGACCTGGCCGGCCAGACCGTGCTGTCGCTGTCGCCGGCCTATGCCCTGCACGACCAGATCGCGGCCTTGTGCAACGACATCGGCGCCGATGTCTCGCGCGACTATGAGGGCACGTCGCTCGATGCGCTCAGGCAGATGGTCGCCATGGATATGGGCCTGACCTTTCTGCCGGCGCTCTACGTGCGCTCGGAAATCGAAGGGCGGGCACAGGATGTCATCGTGCGCCCCTTTCGGCGCCGCCGTTTTTCGCGGTCGATCGGGCTGGTGTGGCGCGCCTCGTCCGGCGCGGGTCCGTCATATGACAAGCTGGCCGACGCCATCCGCGCCACGGCGCGCCGGTTTCCCGAACTTGTCATTGAGGCATAGACACGCCGAGCGCAGCTTTGCGCATTGACGCCCGCAGACCCTGTGTCAAAACTGGCCGACATGACCGAAGCCCTCAGCCTTGAGGACCTCGAGGCGCTCGCCACAGACTGCCTTACGCGCGCCGGGGTTCCGCACACCGTCGCGCGATGCGTCTCTCGCGATGTCGTCGCCGCCGAGGCGCGGGGCGACCGCGCCCATGGCCTCGAGGCGCTGCTGCGCGACTTGCGGCTGATCCGATACGGGCGGTTGCGGCCCACGGCCGTGCCCGACATCACCCCGACGGCCCCCACGGTGCTCAAGGTCGATGCGCGGCACGGGTTCGCGGCCGCAGCGCTCGATCACGTGCGGTCGGATCTGACAGGCATGGCCCGGCAAAGCGGTCTGGCGCTGTTGCGGCTGGAAAACGCCAGCGACCCCGCCGGCCTGTTCGGGGCGCTCAAGGATACCGCCGCCGACGGCATGCTGGCCGTTTCGATGACCGAGGACGGCAGCGCCCGCATGGCCAGCCCGGACCACCCCGCGCCACGGCCCGTCCTGACACCGGCGCGTCCGGCCCTTGCGGTTTTGCTGGGCGTGCTGGAGGATCAGGACAGCCCGCCCGACAGCCCCCTGGGCGACCCGGTCGCGCATCGCGGCTGGTTTCTGGCCGCCGATCCCAACACGACCGGACTGGTTCACCTGATCGGCGAGTTGCCAACCGGCAGCATGGAACCCCCGGCACCGCGCGTCGCATTGCCCACCGACCTTCTGGCACAGATCGTTACCAGTTGAGGACACCCGCCATGCCGGCGCCCTTGCACAAAGGCCTGACCTTGCGCGGACTGGAGGTGTTCGAAGCCCTGGCGCGCACCGGCTCGGTCGCCGCCACGGCGGCGGAACTGGGCATGTCGGCGCCCGCCGTCTCGCAACAGATGAAGAACCTTGCGCAGGTCCTTGGCGTCGATCTGATCGACCATTCCCGGCGACCGATGATCCCCACCCCCGCGGGGCGCCTTTTTCTGCCGCGGGCCGAAGCGGCGCTGAGCGCCCTGCGCAGTGGCCAACGCGACCTGACCGCGCTGGACCTGAGCGGGCTGAGCGCGCTTTCCCTCGGGGTGATCGAGGATTTCGAGAACGAGGTGACGCCGCGCCTTGCCGCCCGCCTGGCCGAAGCGCTAAGCCAATGCGCCTTTCGCCTGCGCACCGGCGCCAGCCACAACCTGGTGGCCGGCGTCGTCGCGCGCGACCTCGACATGGCGATGTGCGCCAGTCCGGGCGCACATCCCGGCGGCACGACAGCGTATCCGATCCTCACCGATCCCTATATCGTCGCGGTGCCCCAAGGCACCGACATGACCGGCGGATTGACCGGGTTGTCGCACCTGGTGTTTCTGCGGCGCGACCTGACCCAGGTCATGGGCCGCCAGATCGAGACCTACCTGACCCGTGTGCAGCTGGACCTGCCACAGCGCTTCGAGATGGATTCGAACCAGTCGATCAGTGCACTGGTGGCCAGCGGCACCGGCTGGACGATCACGACTCCGCTCAGCCTGCTGCGCGCCGGCCGCTTTGCCGGCGGCATCGATGCGCACCCGCTGCCGGATGCGGACATCGCGCGCGACATCGTGCTTCTGGCCGGCGCGGACTGGTCCGGCGCGATCCCGGCCCAGATCGCGTCACTCGCCCGTGAGTTGATCGAGGCGCATTTCGTGGCCGACGCCCATGCCCGGATGCCGTGGCTTGGGCACCGCTTTGCCGTTTTGGGGGGTGACTGACGCGCGGTTTGCCGATCGCGTCAGGTGAAATTGTCGCAGGCATGCGCCACGCCCGCTATGCCAAACGACTCGTTGACAATGCGAACGGTCCAAAAATTCATATTGTTATCATTGCCATATGCGCCGTCAGAAAATTTCTTTTCACCGATATCCCGACCTCGTGAAAACCCGTGACAGAATGAGACCCTCCTCACAGGAAACTGTTCAGAGTCGGGCATTTCCCTGTCATCTTGCAATTGCGCTGCGGCCGGGGCGTGCGACTCGTGCCTTGCCCAGCGCATACCAGTAGGCCAAAGCTGGTGACGGACCGGACGCGAAGGGAACAGGAGCGCGCAAGGGTATTCCCGTCACAGGCGAGCGGCACTTGGTTGGGGGAGGCTGACCCGACATCATACGCCCCACCTTTTGGGGTGATCCGTCGCCAGACGCGTTCCGGCCCATTCGCGCCCGGAATGCCGAGGCAGATCGGCAGGACGCGCGGGATCCCTTCGGGACCCCACGGGCGGCTCGGTGCGTCCACGCCGATGGCAAGAGGGCCGTCTCAGCGGAGGAATGACCTTGCCCAAGGATACGACCACCCACCCCGATCTTCTGGCTGGCGCGCATGTGGACGCAGCCGCCTATGACCGCATGTATGCGGACTCGATCGAAAACCCCGAAGCTTTCTGGGCCGAACACGGCAAGCGCCTGGACTGGATCAAGCCCTTTACCAAGGTGAAGGACACGTCCTTTGCCCATGACGACGTGCATGTGCGCTGGTTCGAGGACGGCACGCTGAACGTGGCCGAGAACTGCATCGACCGTCACCTGGCCACCAAGGCCGACCAGCCCGCCATCATCTTCGAGCCGGACAGCCCCGACGAAGAGGCCCAGCACATCACCTACAAGCAGCTGCACGAAGAAGTCGGCCGCTTTGCCAACGTGCTCAAGGAACTGGGCGTGGAAAAGGGCGATCGTGTCGTCCTCTACCTGCCGATGATCCCCGAAGCGGCCTATGCCATGCTGGCCTGCGCGCGCCTCGGCGCAATCCACTCGGTCGTGTTCGCCGGCTTCTCGCCCGACGCCCTGTCGAGCCGGGTGAACGACTCGCAGGCCAAGGTCGTCGTGACCTCGGACGGCGCGCCGCGCGGCGGCCGCGTCACCGAGCTGAAGGACAACGTGAACAAGGCGCTGCTGCATTGCGACGACCACGTCAAATGCCTTGTCGTCAAGCGCACCGGCCAGCAGGTCGCCTGGGTCGCGGGGCGCGACGTGTGGTATGACGACATCGCGGCCAATGTCTCGACCTTCTGCCACGCGGCCGAGGTCGGCGCAGAGGACCCGCTGTTCATCCTTTATACCTCGGGCTCGACCGGCAAACCCAAGGGCGTGGTCCATACCTCGGGCGGGTACCTCGCCTATGCGGCAATGACCCATCAATACACGTTCGATTACCATGACGGCGACGTGTTCTGGTGCACGGCCGACGTGGGTTGGGTCACGGGCCACAGCTATATCGTCTATGGTCCGCTGGCCAATGGCGCGACCACGCTGATGTTCGAGGGTGTTCCGACCTACCCCGATGCGGGCCGCTTCTGGGCCGTGTGCGAAAAACACAAGGTCAACCAGTTCTACACCGCGCCCACGGCCATTCGCCTGCTGATGGGCCAGTCGGACGAGTTCGTGACCAAGTACGACCTGTCCAGCCTGAAACTGCTGGGCTCGGTCGGCGAGCCGATCAACCCCGAAGCCTGGAACTGGTACAACGAGGTGGTCGGCAAGGGGAAATGCCCCATCGTCGACACCTGGTGGCAGACGGAAACCGGCGGCCACCTGATCACCCCGCTGCCCGGCGCGACGGATCTGAAACCCGGCTCGGCCACCAAGCCGTTCTTCGGCGTGCAGCCCGTGCTGCTGGATGCGACGAGCGGTGAGGAAATCCACGAGACCGAGGCCGAGGGCGTCCTGTGCATGAAAGACAGCTGGCCGGGGCAGATGCGCACGTTGTGGGGCGACCCCGAACGCTTTGTTCAGGCCTATTTCAGCGACTACAAAGGCTATTACTTCACCGGTGACGGCTGTCGCCGGGATGCCGATGGGTATTACTGGATCACGGGCCGCGTCGATGACGTCATCAACGTGTCCGGCCATCGCATGGGCACGGCCGAGGTTGAATCGGCGCTGGTCGCCCATGACGCCGTCTCCGAGGCCGCCGTGGTCGGCTATCCGCACGAACTGAAGGGCCAGGGCATCTACTGCTACGTGACCCTGATGTCGGACGAGACGCCCTCGGATGAGCTGGTGAAAGAGCTTCAGACCTGGGTCCGCAAGGAAATCGGCCCGATTGCGAAACCCGATGTCATCCAGTTCGCCCCTGGCCTGCCCAAGACGCGCTCGGGCAAGATCATGCGCCGCATCCTGCGCAAGATCGCCGAGAACGATTTCGGCAGCCTCGGCGACACGTCGACCCTCGCCGACCCTTCGGTCGTCGATGACCTCATCGAAAACCGCGCGAACAAGTGAGCGGGGCCATGGGGGACATGACCGAAACACGCGCCGTCAACCTGATCCTGCTGGGCCCTCCGGGGGCCGGCAAGGGCACGCAGGCCCGCATGCTGGAGGAGCGCTTTGGCCTCGTCCAGCTGTCCACGGGCGATCTGCTGCGCGGCGCCGTTGCCGCGGGCACCGAGGCCGGCAAGGCCGCCAAGGCCGTGATGGAAGCAGGCGAACTGGTCTCGGACGAGATCGTGCTGGCCGTATTGAAAGACCGGCTGGATGCACCGGACGTGGCGGCGGGAACCATCCTCGATGGCTTTCCGCGCACCGCCGCACAGGCCGAGGCGCTGGATGCGCTTCTGGCCGAGCGGGGGCAGACGATCGACGCGGCCATCAGCCTCGAGGTCGAGGATGAGGCGATGATCGCCCGCGTGTCGGGCCGCTATACCTGCGCGGCCTGCGGCGAGGGCTATCACGACCAGTTCAAGCAACCCAAGGTCGCCGGCGTCTGCGACAAATGCGGCGGGACGGAAATGAAACGTCGCCCCGACGACAATGCCGAAACGGTGCGCACGCGCCTTGAGGCCTATCACGCGCAAACCGCGCCGCTGATCGATTACTACCGCGCCCGTGGCGCCCTGACCGAGGTGCCCGCCATGGGCGACATCGATCAGATCGCTGCCCGGCTTGCCGCCATCGTCGGCACGCATACGGGTCAGACGACGGACGCGTAACACAAAATTCGCCGCCGTCCGACAGAGGGGTCGGGCGGCGGCGGGTCCATACCCGGCGGGGACACAGATTTACGTCCGGGCCTACTCGAAGGGAGAACCTCAATGGCAGAACAGCCGAACAACAATGCGTACTGGTCTGCGAACATTCGTCTTGTCACCTACTGTCTGGTGATCTGGGCGCTTGTCTCGTACGGCTTTGCGATCCTGCTGCGTCCGCTGCTTTCGGGCATCGCGGTGGGCGGCACCGATCTGGGCTTCTGGTTTGCCCAGCAGGGATCGATCCTCGTCTTCCTGGTCCTGATCTTTTTCTACGCCTGGCGCATGAACAAGATCGACCGCGAACACGGCGTGGACGAGTAAGAAGGGACGATCGGAACAATGGATCAGACAACACTCAATATCATCGTCGTGGGGCTGTCATTCGCGCTCTACTTCGGTATCGCGATCTGGGCGCGCGCGGGCTCGACCAGTGAATTCTACGCCGCAGGCCGCGGCGTGAACCCCGTCGTCAACGGCATGGCCACGGCGGCCGACTGGATGTCGGCGGCCTCGTTCATCTCGATGGCGGGCCTGATTGCCTTTGTCGGCTACAACAACTCGTCCTTCCTGATGGGCTGGACTGGCGGCTACGTGCTGATGGCGCTGTTGCTTGCCCCCTACCTGCGGAAGTTCGGCAAGTTCACGGTGCCCGAATTCATCGGTGACCGCTACTATTCGACCACCGCGCGCATCGTGGCGGTGGTCTGCCTGATCGTCATCTCGATCACCTACGTGATCGGCCAGATGTCGGGCGCTGGCGTGGCCTTTGCCCGCTTCCTCGAAGTGGACCGGGACCTGGGCCTCTTCATCGCGGCCGGCGTCGTGCTGGTCTACGCGGTGCTGGGCGGCATGAAGGGCATCACCTACACGCAGGTGGCGCAGTATTGCGTTCTGATCATCGCCTACACCATCCCGGCGATCTTCATCTCGCTGCAACTGACCGGCAACCCGATCCCGGGTCTGGGCCTGTTCTCGAACATGTCCGAAGGCACCACCGGCGCGGGCGAGCCCCTGTTGGTCACCCTGAACGGTCTGCTGACCGATCTGGGCTTCAACCAGTACACCGAGGGCACCAGCCCGGTGAACATGGCGCTGTTCACGCTGTCGCTGATGATCGGCACCGCCGGTCTGCCGCACGTGATCATCCGCTTCTTCACCGTGCCGAAAGTGGCCGACGCACGCTGGTCCGCCGGTTGGGCGCTGGTCTTCATCGCGCTTCTCTATCTGACGGCCCCGGCTGTTGGTGCGATGGCCCGCCTGAACATCATGACCACCATGTGGCCCCAAGGCGTCGAAGGCGAAGCCGTTGCACAGGAAGACCTGCCCGACTGGTTCGAAACCTGGTCCGTGACCGGCCTTCTGGCGGTCGAGGACAAGAACGGCGACGGCCGCATCCAGTACTACAACGAAAGCTCGGAAGAGATGGCTGCAATGGCTGCCGAGCGTGGCTGGGAAGGCAACGAACTTGTCACCTTCAACCGTGACATTCTCGTGCTGGCCAACCCCGAGATTGCGCAACTGCCCAGCTGGGTGATCGCGCTGATCGCGGCGGGCGGTATCGCAGCGGCGCTGTCAACGGCGGCGGGTCTGTTGCTGGCGATCTCGTCGGCCATCAGCCACGACCTCATCAAGTCCACGCTGAACCCCAACATCTCGGAAAAGAGCGAACTTCTGGCCGCACGGATCTCGATGATCGGGGCCATCGCGGTGGCCACATGGCTGGGTCTGAACCCGCCGGGCTTTGCGGCGCAGACCGTGGCGCTGGCCTTCGGCCTTGCGGCGGCATCGCTCTTCCCGACGCTGATGATGGGCATCTTCTCCAAGCGGATGAACTCGGCCGGGGCAACCTGGGGGATGTTGGCCGGTCTGTTGACGACCTGCCTGTATCTCTTCACCTACCTTGGCTGGTTCTTCATCCCCGGCACCAACATGCTGGAGAACACCGCCTCGAACTACCTGTTCGGCATCCCGCCGGCATCCTTCGGCCCGATCGGCGCGCTGGCGAACTTCGTCGTCGCCTACCTGGTGTCCAAGGCCACCGCCGAGCCGCCGCAGGAAATCCAGGACCTGGTGGAATCGATCCGCGTGCCGCGCGGTGCCGGTGCCGCCACGGGTCACTGAGACCTGACAAAGACGGGGCCTGCGACACCGCGGGCCCTGTTCACGACACCGGCGCATCCCGACACCTTCGGGGTGCGCCGTTTCACTTTCCTGGGGTCCCGCCATGGCACTCGATATCGAAGCCCTCCTGTCCCATACACACCCTTATGACGTGCTGACCGAGGCCGAACGCACCACGCTGGCCGCCAAGGTCGGTCTGGAAGAGATCGCCGCAGGTCAGACGATCTATGAACAGGGCGCCCCCCAGGCCGAGTTGTTCCTGATCCTGTCGGGACGCGTCGATATCACCGATGCGAACGGCGAGGTGCTGTCGATCCTCGGGCCGCGCAATTCCTTCGGCGAACGGGGTCTGATGCGCGACGGGATCGCCGCGGTGACCGCCAAGGCCGCCGAGGATTGCCGCCTGCTGACCATCCCGGCCGAGATCTTCCACCAACTGGTCAAGGAACACCCCGAGATCAACCGCTTCTTCGACCGCACCCGCCCCGCCCGGCCGCGCCGCAAGGACGTGACCACGATGGCGCTGGCCGAGTTGATGACACCCAACCCCCTGACCTGCCCGCCCGAGACGCCCCTGATCGAGGCCGCGCGCAAGATGCGCGATCTCAGGGTGTCGTGCATCATCGTGACCGACAGCGGCAAGGTCGCCGGCATCCTGACCGCGCGCGACCTGACCAACCGCGTCCTCGCCGAGGGCGTGCCCTATGAAACCCCGGTGCGCGAGGTCATGACGCGCGGTCCGGTGACCCTGCCCTCCAGTTCGCTGGTGGCGGATGTCCTGCACACGATGATGGAGCGCGGCATCACCCACATGCCGGTGGTCGATGCCGGCAAACTGACCGGCATTCTGACTCAGACCGACCTGATCCGGTTCCAGGCGACCTCCTCCGCGGCGCTGATCCAGGACATCGCGCGCGCCCCCGACAGCACGGCCTTGGCCGGTTTCGTGGGGCGTATTCCAGAATTGCTCGTGCAACTCGTCGCGCAGCAGAACGCGCACCAGGTGGTCACACGCCTGATCACCGACATCGCCGATGCCGCGACGCGCCGCCTGCTGGCGCTGGCCGAGGAGAAACTGGGCCCACCGCCGGTGCCCTACCTGTGGCTGGCCTGCGGCAGCCAGGGGCGGCAGGAACAGACCGGCGTCAGCGACCAGGACAATTGCCTGATCCTCGACGATGCGGCCACACCCCCCGACGACGCCTATTTCGCGGAGCTGGCGAAATTCGTGTCGGACGGGCTGGACGAGGCCGGGTATTTCTACTGCCCCGGCGACATGATGGCGACCAACATCAAGTGGCGCCAACCCCTGCGGGTCTGGCGCGACTATTTCCGCGGCTGGATCAACACCCCCAATCCCGAGGCGCAGATGCTGGCCAGCGTCATGTTCGACCTGCGCCCGATCGGCGGCGATTTCAGCCTGTTCTCCAACCTCCAGGCCGAGACGCTGGAGGCGGCGGGCAAGAATTCGATCTTCGTGGCGCATATGATCGCCAACTCGCTCAAGCATCATCCGCCCCTGGGCCTGTTCCGGGGCTTTGCCACCGTGCGCTCGGGCGAGCACAAGAACCAGATCGACCTGAAGATGAACGGCGTCGTGCCGGTGGTTGACCTTGGCCGGATCTATGCGCTGCAAGGCGGCTTGACCGAGGTGAACACCCGCGCCCGGCTGCAGGCCGCCATCGAGGCCGGGGCCGTTTCAAGCACCGGGGGGCGCGACCTGCTCGATGCCTATGACATGATCGCCGAAACCCGGCTGGCCCATCAGGCCGCCCAGATCCGCAAGGGCGCGGCGCCCGACAATTACATGGCCCCAAGCGACCTGAGCGATTTCGAGCGCAGCCACCTGCGCGACGCCTTCGTCGTCATCAAAACCATGCAGAGCGCGGCCGGCTCGGGCCGTGGCATACTGAACTGAAAGGAACCGACCGCCAATGTTCTGGTCGCTGATCGCAACCCTACTCGCCGGCCTTGCCGGGGCCGGCATCGCGATGCTGCTTAATCGCGCGACAGGCCGTCGCCTGCCGAAATGGATCACGCCTGTTTTCGCGGGCGGCTTCATGCTGGCCGCAACCATCGGGCAGGAATACGGCTGGTTCGGCAGCGCCCGCGCCACGATGGGGGATGTCACCGTCATCCAGACCCGCGAACAACAGGCCTGGTGGCAACCTTGGACCTACCTGCGCCCCTTTACCCGCGGCTTCGTGGCCTATGACCCTGCGGAAACGGTCGAGATCGGCGCGGACTCGGGCATTTACGTGGTCCAGATGCAGGTAATGGAACGCTGGCAACCCGCCATCGTGCTGCCCGTCCTCATTGATTGCGGCGCGGGCGCACGGGCCGAGATCACGGACGAGGTGAGTTTTTCCGAGGACGGCACCATTGCCGGTGCCGAATGGCTGACGGTCGCGGGAGACGACCCGATCCTGAGCAGCGTCTGCGGCGGGGAGGCCGCGGACGAGACCTGAAACCGCCCGACGGGGTGAGGCGCGACCACCCCAAGACGGCCTGGCAAGACCAGGGGCAAGGAGGAGGCCCCGAGACATGTTGACCAGATTGTCCCTGCGTTTGCGCATATTCCTGTTCTTCGCCTTTCTCGCAATGGCCAGTTCGATCCTGGCGATCGCGGGACTGGCGCTTGGCTATTCACGGCTGGGCGAGGCGCACGCGCTTTCGGCCTTCGTGATCGCGGGCGTGATCGCCGTTCTTGCGATCTTTGCCCTGACGACATGGGTCTGGGTGCTGTTCGACGAGAACGTGGCCAAACCCGTGGAACGGCTGGCCGCCGAAATGCGCGCCCGCGCCCATGCCGATGTCGAGGGCGAGATCGACCATGGCGAGGCGAAGTTCCTGGGCGATCTGGGCTCGGCCGCGGCGGCCGTCGCCTCGAACCTGACTGAAACGCGCAATGCCATGGCCCTGGCGGTCGGGCGCGAAACCGCGCGGCTGACGACCGAGAAGACACGGCTGGAAACCCTGTTGGCCGAGATGCCGGACGGGGTGCTGTTCTGCACGCCGGATCACCGGATCGCCCTTTATAACGGCCATTGCCGCGACATTCTTGGCGAAACCGAGGCCGTGGGCCTGGGCCGTTCGGTCATGGGGTTGCTGAAGCCCGGCCCGATCGAGCAGGCCTATGCCCGCCTTGTGGATGGTGAGGCCGAGGACGGCACCGACCTTTTGGTGACAACGCGGGCGGGGGCACGGTTGCTCGAGGCACGCATGCGCCTGCTCCGCCTCGAGGGGCAGGAAACCGAGACACCGGGCTATGTCCTGACCCTGCGCGACCTGACGACGGATCTGGCCACCCATGCCGAGCGGGCGCATCTGTTCGACACGTTCCTCGACGGTGTCAAAGACACCCTGCCCGACCTGCCCGAGGGGATGGCGCGGGATCGGTTGGCCACCCTGACCGAGGAGACCGACCGCCGCAAAGCACCGACGGATACGCAATGGTGGCCGATGGAGGCGCTGAGCGCGCGCGATCTGGGCACCGCCTTGTCGACCCGTCTTACACGCAAGGGCCTGTCCCTGGACAATGCCCTGGGCGACACCGGCGTGCGCTGTGACGGGTTCGCGATCACGCGCCTGTTGGAGCGGCTGGCGCTGGAATGGTCCGGCATCGGTGGCAAGGACCTGAGCCTGCGCATCGTCGCCGAAGCGCCCGATCATGTCGTCCTCAGCCTCGAGGCCGCGGGCGACGCGCCCGCGAAGGCCGAGGTCGCCGACTGGCTGGAGACCCCCCTGTCCCCCGGTCTGACGCGGTTCTCCGGGCGCGATGTGCTGACCTCGCATGGCACGCGCCTGTTGCCGGAACCGGCCGGGCCCGGCCACGCCGCGCTGCGCCTCAGGCTGCCCTTGGCGGATCCCAAACCGCCAGTCCCCTCGCGGGTGGTTCTGTACGATTTCGAGCTGCTGAATGCGGCCATTCCCGACGATCTGGCGGCGGCGGCCTTGCGGGATCTGTCCTATGTCATCTTCGACACCGAGACGACGGGGTTGAACCCGCAGGTCGACGAGATCTGCCAGATCGCCGCCGTGCGGGTCGTCAACGGGCGTCTCGTGGATGGCGAACGCTTCGACATGCTGGTGAATCCGGGGCGCAAGATCCCCGCCGCCTCGACCGCGGTGCACCACATCACGGATGCGATGGTTGCGGACGCTGTGGATGTCTCCGAGGCGATCGAGAGGTTTCACGCCTTTGCCGACGGCTCGGTCCTCGTGGCGCATAACGCGCCGTTCGACATGAGCTTCCTGCGGCGACGGGAACGGGAAATCGGCAAGCGCTTCGACCAGCCGATCCTCGATACGGTTCTGTGTTCGGCGATCCTGTACGGCCAATCGGCGGAACACACGCTGGATGCGCTGTCCACACGGCTGGGCGTGTCCATCCCCGACGAGGCACGGCACACGGCCATCGGCGATGCCATCGGCACCGGCGAGGCCTTTCGCAAGATGATCCCGATGCTGGAAGCGGCAGAGCTGCCCAATCTGGGGGCATTGATCCAGGCTTTCGACCGGCACACCAGATTGATCGAACATCTGAATTGACCGCAGCGCCCGAGACGCGGAGCGCTTGAGCAAAAGGGATATCCGCCATGGCCCGCACGCCGCTTTACAAGGCCGCCGAAACCGAAATGATCCGACGCATCGAACACGGCGTCTGGCCTGTCGGCACCCGTCTGGGGAACGAGTTCCAACTGGCCGAGGAGTTCGGCGTAAGCCAGGGCACCATGCGGCGCGCGTTGATGACGCTGGAAGCTATGGGATTGCTGAGCCGCAAGCCCGGACGCGGGACGATCGTGGCCGAGGCCTCCGGCGCACGGGCGGATGGCAGCCCATCCGGCGGTCTGGTGACGCCGGACGGAACGCCCCCGCAATTCGAGATCTACCGCGCCAAGGCCCTGACCCGCGCCGCCGACAGCGACGAGGTGGCCCTGTTCGGGACAGCCCGCCTTGCGGTGTGCGAACGTGTATTGCGACTGGGCGGCGACCGCGCCGCGCTGGACGAAATCGCAGTCCCCGAGGCGCTGGCCCCGGCCCTCGACGAGGACGCCCCGGTGGATTTGCACGATTTCCTGTCCGCGCACGCCTTGTCGGTCGCTCGGATCGAGGATGCGCTCGGCGTGTCGATGACCACGATGGGCGAGTCGGTGACCCTGTCATGTGACCGGCACACGCCGCTGATGGTCTTGAGACGTGTGGCGCGGGGTGGCGACGGGGCCGTGATCGGACGGCAGGTGTTGCGCGTGGCCGATCCGGACCTTGAGTATCGACCGGGGGGGTGAATCCGGAGGGTTTGCGCCGGCTTTGCCGTCGCCGTGGGGCGCTTTGGCGGGGGCATCGAGCCCCCGCCAAAGCGGCTGCTGTCGCAGCTGCATATTTGAAGGATAAAGATGGGGGCGGGTCCGTCACGGCCCCACCCCGCGCGATCAGATCCCGTCGATGCAGACGTATTTGGTGTCGAGGTAATCCTCGAGCCCCTGGCTGCCGCCCTCTTTTCCGAGGCCGGACTCCTTGACGCCGCCAAAGGGGGCCTCGACCGTGGTGATGAGGCCCGAATTGATGCCGATCATGCCGTAATTCAGCGCCTCGTTCAGGCGGAAGGCGCGGGACAGATCCTGCGTGTAGACGTAGGAGGCAAGACCAAACACGGTGTCATTTGCCATGCGCACGGCGTCTTCCTCGGTCTCGAACCTGAAGACGGGGGCGAGCGGGCCGAAGATTTCTTCCTTGGCGAAGGCCATGTCCTGCGTCGCCCCGGTCAGGATGGTGGGCTGGAAGAAGGTGCCGCCAAGCTGATGGCGCGAGCCGCCCAGCGCAACCTCGGCGCCTTTGGATTTGGCGTCGTCGAGCAGTTCCTCGACCTTCTTCACGGCGTCGGTGTCGATCAACGGGCCTTGCGCCACGTCCGCGTTCCGGCCATCGCCGACCTTCAACTCGCGGGTCTTTTCGACCAGTTTCTCGACAAAGGCGTCATGGACACCCGCCTGCACGTAGATGCGGTTGGCGCAGACGCAGGTCTGGCCGGAATTGCGGTATTTCGAGACGATGGCGCCCTCGGCGGCCTTGTCGAGATCGGCGTCGTCGAAGACGATGAAGGGTGCGTTGCCGCCCAGTTCCATCGACACCTTCTTGACGGTATCCGCAGACTGCCGGATCAACTCCTTTCCGACCTCGGTCGAGCCGGTGAAGGTGATCTTGCGCACTTCCTCGCGCGCCATCATGGCCCCCGCGATCTTGCGGGCCGAGCCGGTGACCACGTTCACCGTGCCCTTGGGGTAGCCCACCTCTTCGGCCAACGCCCCCCAGGCGAGGCCCGAATAGGGGGTGGCGGTGGCCGGTTTGGCGACGATGGGGCAGCCCACGGCGAGCGCCGGCGCGACCTTGCGCGCCAGCATGGAGGAGGGGAAATTCCACGGCGTGATCATGCCCACGACGCCCACGGGGTGTTTCGTGACCAGGATGCGGCGGCCGTTGACGCCGGCGGGCACGATCTCGCCCTTGGCGCGGCGGGCTTCTTCGGCGAACCAGCGGACATATTGCGCGCCGATGGCGATCTCGCCCTTGGCCTCGGTGATGGGTTTGCCCATCTCGATGGTCAGCAACTCGGCCAGCGCCTGCTGGTTGTCCATCAGCGCGTCATGCAGTTTCCACAAAAGGCCCACGCGGCTCATCAGATCCATCGCGGCGAAATCGGGGAAGGCGGCGGCGGCGGCATCGATGGCGCGCATCGTCTCGGCCTCGCCCGATGCCGGGACGGTGCCGATCACCTCGTCGGTGGCGGGGTTGGTGACCTCGATCGTTGCGCCGCTATCGGCGGCGACCCATGCGCCGCCGACGAAATTCGCCTCGCGCATCCGGGTTGTCCAGTCGCTCATGTCGTTCCCTCCTCTGTCATCTGCCGGCCCATGCGTGTGGCCACGTCGAGCATGCGGCAGGAAAAACCCCATTCGTTGTCATACCACCCGAAAACGCGCAGCATGCCGCCCTTGGACCGCTTGATCTCGGGCCCGGCGATGATCAGGCTCTCGGGCCGGGCACGCAGATCGCTGCTGACCAGTGGCTTGTCCGTCCAACCGATGACCGGGCCGGCCCGCTGTGCGAGATGGGCGCGGGCCGCCTCCACCGCGGGGCGGTCCCGCGTCATCACGGCGAGATCCACGCAGGAGACGCTGGCCGATGGCACCCGCACGGCCGACCCGGTGACCCGCCCCGCAAGATGCGGCAGGACGACATCGACCAGCTTTTCGGCGCTGGTGGTGGTGGGCACCATCGACAGCGCCGCGGCGCGGGACCGCGCGGGCGTGGCCATGGGCGTGTCCACCGTTGGCTGGCTGCCGGTATAGCAATGCACCGTCGTCATCAGAGCGGAATCGAGCCCCCATTCCTCGTCGATCAGGCGAACGAGCGGCGCAATGGCATTGGTCGTGCAAGAGGCGTTGGAAACGATCCGATGCTCTGACGCGAGGCGGTCGTCATTCGCCCCCAGAACAACGGTCAGATCGGCCTTTGGCGATGGCCCGGAGACAAGGACGCGACCGGCCCCGGCGGCCAGTCCGGCCTCGGCAAAGCTGCGGTCGGTGGCACGGCCCGTGCATTCCATGAGAACGTCGATACCGCTCAGGTCGATCCGTGACGGATCGCGTTCCGTACTGAAGCGGAGAACATGCCCGTCGACGATCAGGGCATCGCCCCGCGACGCGACGGAGCCGCGCCAGGGGCCGAAGACGCTGTCGTATTCGAACAGGTAGGCGCAGGTGTCCAACGGGGCGATATCGTTGATGGCGACGATCTCGACCTCGGGCCAGGCAGACGGCGCGCCGGCCCATGCCCGCAGAACCGAGCGGCCGATGCGGCCAAACCCATTGATTGCTACGCGGATGGTCATGCCGCCCCCTGCCCCTCGGATCTCGTTGCGCGCACACTGCCCCGCCGCCGGGTGACCTGCAAGGGCGGGCGCAGGATCAGGGTGTGTCGCGATAGCCGAAGCGCTCGAACATCCAGGCGAACCGCGCGCGGATCTCGGCGACACGCTGCGGATGGGGGGCGAACATCTCGGCCGGTGTGGCCTTTTTGGGACGATGCCCGCCCTTGGCGCGCGTGCTGGCAAAAGTTTCGCCAAGCCCGGCCAACGCGGGCCGCTGTCTTTCGAGTTCGGCGATGTCCTCGGCAAATGCCTCATAGCGCAGGAAGAAGTCGACGACGATGTGGTCCCCGATGAAGTACTGCGCCTCGTTCTGTTCCAGGCACTTGGTCGCACGCTCGGACAGGATCCAGTCGTCGAAACCGAGGCCAACGGTTTCGTGGCGGTTGGACCAGTAGTATTTCGAAACGATCGTATCGAACGGATTGCGCACGATGGACAGTTTGAAGGCCCCGTCGAACGCAGCCGCACCCAGCCGGTCACGGATATCGGATGCCCCTATATGGTTGCGGTACTTCCGGGGCCATTCCAGTTTCGTGACCACGCGCCGCAGCCCCTTGGGGTCGCTGGCGATTTCCCCGATCTTGCAGGCATAGTTCTGCGCCCCGCGAAAGCCGCGGGCACGACGGGCCTTTTCGTCGGTGCTGGTGATCGGCGTGATGATGTCATCCGGTCCGGCAAAGCGCGACAACGCGATCTCGAGCGAGGTGCCCGCAACCTTGCGCGGCTTGAGAAACAGGATTTTGGGCGCGGTCAGGTAGATCACGGCGGGACACTCGGGGCAGGAAAACGGCCTTTCGCACTGACCTACACCGCCGCAACGGCATTGTCGAACCCGCCGCCGCAACGGGTCGGGGCCAAAAGCACTTGCTCCGGGCAACTGTTGACGCCACGCTGGTCGGCGCGGGATGATACCGCGTCCCTGTTGAGCGGGCGCATTCAGCGAGAACCGAAATGAACCCCACCTTAGCCAAATCACTTGTTGCCGCCGGGGCGGGCCTCATGATGGCCGGCCAAAGCGCTGCGAACGACAGTTCCGTGATGCTGCGCATGGGCGGGTTGGAGTTTGCCGAGACCGACCGCGTCGCCATGGTATCGGAAGAGCTTTACCTGAGCCCTGATGAAGTGCGTGTCACCTATGTCATGCGCAATCTGACCGATGCCCCCGTGACGTTGACGGTGGGCTTCCCCCTGCCGCCGCTGGCCGATTTCAGCGATGACTTCAACCCCACGATCCCGCTACCGGATCAGACGAATTTCGTGGGCTTCACCACCCATGTCGATGGACAACAGGTCGAGTTGACGCCGCATGTCGAGGCGTTGGTCGATGGCGAGGATCACGCCGACCTTCTGACCGAGTTGGGCATTCCGCCCATCCCTGTCTACTGGGCGACGATCGATGCGCTCGAGGCGCTGCCGGTCGAGGATGTCGCGCGGCTGCAAGCGGCCGGCATGCTCGATTGGGAGGGGTTTTTTCCCCAATGGGAACTCAGGGCGACCTTTCTGCGCGAGCAGACCTTTCCGGTTGGACGCGATATCACCATCGAACATCGCTATACGCCTGTCGCGGGCGTCAGCCTCGGGCCACCGCTGGATCCCGGGTTCGACCGCACCGCGCCCGAGGCCGACTGGCAAGTGGCGGTCAGCGATCGCTATTGCTGGGATGAGGCCATGGCCGCCCGCGACGCACGCCTGGCGCAGGGCATCCCCGATATAGAGGCCGAGGTGACCTATATCAGCTCGGAAATCCCTTATATCCTGACAACGGGGCGAAACTGGGCCGGTCCCATCGGGCGGTTTTCACTGGTCGTCGAAGGCGAAAGCGACGCGGACATGGTGTCGCTGTGTCTGCCCGGCGTCCGCTACGTGTCGCAATCTCGCGCCGAGTTTGAAGCCGATAACTTCGTCCCCGATGATGACCTCGAGGTGTATGTCTACAGGGCAGTTCAGCTCCCGGCGGAGTAACGGATCGTTGCGTGCGACCACTCGGGCAACCGCAAGTCGTCACGCCCCGTTCAACCGGGCGCGCATCATGCGACCGGGGCAGCGCCCCGCAGATCACGGCCCTTCCCCGCTTGACCCCGGTCGATCCCGCGACGATGCCTAGGGAACCTGCGGCAAGCCGCGCCTTTCCCGTGCCCTGCGTGGCCGTCGGCACCATCGCCGCGCATGGGAACGACGGCACGAACGGAGACAACGAGCGATGGCGACAAACCCGATTCACGAGGCCTTTCTGACCGGTCAGCCCGAAGGCGACCCGTTTCTGATGACGCCCGATGGCGGGACATTGACCTATGGCGGGCTGCGCGCCAGGGTCGCGCAGATGGCAGGCGCCCTGCAGGCGCAAGGCATGGGCCCGGGCGATCGCGTCCTGTGCCAGATCGAGAAATCGCCGCAAGCGCTGATCCTGTACCTTGCCACGGCCATCGCCGGCGGCGTCTTCATCCCGCTCAATACGGCCTACACCCCGGTCGAGTTGGCCTATTTCCTTGACGATGCCGCCCCCGTGCTGCTGGTTGTCGATGACAGCACCGCCGGGGCCCGCCCCGTAGCCGACGCGCGCGGCGTCGCGGTTGTCACCGCGTCGGAGTTGATGGCTCTGGACAGTGCGCCCTTGTCCGACCCGCTTGCGCGCAAGTCGGACGATCTCGCCGCGATCCTGTATACATCCGGCACCACGGGCCGCTCGAAAGGGGCGATGCTGACCCATGAAAACCTGATCTCGAACGCAAAAACCCTGTGCGATGCCTGGCGCTTCGAACGCTCGGACGTCTTGCTGCATGCGCTGCCGGTCTTTCATACCCACGGGCTGTTCGTCGCGACGAATATCGCCCTGTTGTCGGGGTCGAGCATGATCTTTCATCAGCGCTTCGATCTCGATCAGATCGCCCGTGACCTGCCGCGTGCGACCGCCATCATGGGTGTGCCCACCTTCTACAGCCGGATGCTCGGGGATGACCGCTTCGACCGGGCGGCCCTGGCCCATATGCGGTTGATCGTGTCGGGCTCGGCGCCCCTTTTGGCCGAGACGCATGCCGCGTTCGAAACGCGCACCGGCCATGCCATTCTGGAACGCTACGGCATGACGGAAACCAACATGATCACGACCAACCCCTATGATGGCCCGCGCCGCGCCGGGACGGTCGGCCACCCCTTGCCCGGGGTCTCGGTGCGCCTTGTCGATCCCGACGATCAGGGCATCGGCGGCATCGAGGTCAAGGGCCCGAATGTGACACCAGGCTACTGGCAGAACGCCGAGAAAACTGCCGAAAGCTTCACCGAGGATGGCTGGTTCATCACCGGCGATCTGGGGCAATTCGACGATGACGGCTATCTCTCGATCGTGGGGCGCGCGAAGGATCTGGTGATCTCGGGCGGTTTCAACATCTACCCCAAAGAGGTCGAGACCGAAATCGACGCCTTGCCCGGTGTGGTGGAAAGCGCCGTCTACGGCGCACCCGATCCCGACCTTGGCGAGGCCGTTGCCGCAGCGGTGGTTCTGGAACCAGGGGCCCGGACCGACGCCGCGCAGATCATCTCGGCGCTGTCAGGGCGACTGGCCCGCTTCAAGATCCCGCGCAGCATACGGATCATGCCAGAGCTTCCGCGCAACGCCATGGGCAAGGTCCAGAAAGCCGAACTGCGCAAGGAGGCGGCCGAACAGAGCTAATTCCGGATCGTTGCATGGCCCCGCGAAGCGCAGGAAAAACGTCGCGCGCGCGCCCCGCGCCTCTGGTCTGCCTGATCGCTACTTCCTGATTGAAGGCGAAGCCCTCGACGTGAACGCTTGGCCGAAGAGATCATCCAGCTTGAGACGTTCGGAGAAAAGGGCAAGGACCGGAAGCGCTGTTCCGGGGTCACTTCGAACTACCGTCCGTTCATGACCCAAACGATCTGGAGGGCGCGCCCGATGGTTGAAATCGATCGGACGGATGCGGTTGAGCGCATACGGCAGGCGAAATATCACACCCCGCGTCGCAGCAATTGGCCATTCCGCAGTTCTCCTGTTACTACCCCGCAACCAACGGCAACCGTGGCGCACCCCACCCGTCTGGACTTTGATGCGACGGTGTAATTGCTCGGGGTCCCTCTGCGCCAGGGCGAACGCTCGCGGATGGCGTAGAGCACGGCATCCGACGATTCCACCATTTAGCCACAGGGGCATCGGTCGCCGGCTGCCGTGACTATACCTCAAGGGTCTTCGCTGCAGCCACTACAGTCGGCGGCCTGATCCCGTTCGACCTGTCGGCAAGAGCAACCCCCCAACGCGATCCACAGGCCCTCGTCGCTCGCGCGCGGCTCGGGCATGGCCGTCGGCGGAGCGCATCGCGCAGCAGTTCCACCGGGGCCCTATCGTGGCGCCTAAGGCCCCGGACGCCGTGTTCGGCGCTATCGGCCAGGCACCCCAGTCAACACCGAGTCTCGTAGTCGATGAGCCGGCGCAAGCCGTCACCTAACCCGTCGAACAGGGAGTCACGGCTGATGAGGTCGGAATAGGGCAGCAGGAGACACGCGTAGCGACCTCCGATCTCGGTCAGGTTGCCCAAGATGATGGCGCCATCGCATGTATCACTGTCGATACAGACCTGTGCGCTGTCGAAATAGCCGATGATGGAAATGATGTCCTGCTGTAGCGTGTTCGGGGAGCTGCTGGTGTCCACCATTTGGTCGATGATCGTGGCCATCGTCTCGCGGGGGACTGTCACGTCCCGCAGCCCTCGGATATCGACCCGTGCCATTTCCGCCCCGAAGCGGCGCTGTGCGTCAAGCAGGGCACCATCGTTGAATGCCGCGACGAACTGGAAAGCCGCTTCGCGCTTGGCTTGATTTACCTGTTCCCTGTAGCTCAGAACGGCGATGATCAGCGTGACGATGACGGTCACGTTGGCGCCGATTGCCATGAACGCCTCAATCTTGTCCAATCGATCGCGGGGAATGGGTGTCGGACGACGTTCGGCGGTCTGCGTCACCATGCGCTTGCGCAGGCGGCGCAGCCTTCGGCGTCTGACGCCTAACATTGCACACGCCTTGGCAGGTAGGCGACGCCGTCTTCGATCCGCACGTGCTCCATGTCGAGGCATCGCAACTCGTCGGCGGTATAGCTGATGACCCTGTCAAAGCCATCTTCCGGCGCCGCCGCACCGGTCTGGACGTTGCTCACGCCGCCGAAATTTAAGAGGCCGGTCCCGCTTCCTGCAAGAAGATCGGACAACGGGCACTGATCGACGATGATGACGATGACGTCCCGGCGCTGTTCGAGGTATGCCTCTCGGTTTTCGACGAGACAAAGAGCACGGTCTGCCGGGAGCACCCAGTGTTCTTCCCCTGCCGACACGGAAAGGCCAGGGACTATGAGCACGCCCACCAGACTGGATATGTAAAAAGGACGTTTCAGTATAGCTGGAGCCTCCATCTGGTGTCGAGATACGCGATCATACACATAACCTCATGACGTTGATGGCGGCGTCCGGCTGTTCGATTGCAAGTGTCATTTGAAAGGGTTCGAGCACCGGAATCTCTATGTAGGGCACCGAGCCGATATCCGCCGATAGGTAGCCGCCATGAGCAATCGCGCGCACATCAGAAGGATCAATTTCCAACGAAACCACCATGCCGCGCCCATCGTCGAGGGAAAGGGCCTCGGCGACACGACCGGTGAAGCTGTGGTCGCCGATAGACAACGGAATCAGGCCGTTCAGCAGGCGCTGATAGAGGTCGGTGGCCATGTCCGCAGTCAGCCAATCAACAGCATCACCCGTCGTCAAGGTAAGTCGATGGACGCCACGTGCATCGCAGAACAAGCGGGCGACCTGCCCCGTGCTCTCGTCTGTGGCTTCGGCGAACAAGCCATTGCCGAAGGCGTGCACCGTCCAACCCTCCAGATCGCCAGCCTGTCGGGCGACACCGAGCTCGCGAATTTCATCGCGGGTCAACCGGCGTATCGGGTCGGCCGGTCCGACGGCGGCAGCAATCGGGTAGAGCCCAAGATCAATCCCCATCTCCACAAGGTACTCGACAATGAGTCCGGTGACGTATTGGTCCCTTGCCGAGTCTATCAGCATCTCCAGCGCGCTGACCTCGCCCTCGCCCAATTCGAACATCGACGGGTCGATGAACTGATGGAACCCGATCGCCGCGCCTTCGCCGATCGCACGGTCCACGCCACCGAGGAAGGCATAGGCGCAGGCTGAGTCGCAAATTGCTCCAGCGGTTCGGTAGTGCCGGAAGCGACCCTCGGGCGGCATTGATGGTTCGAGAACAGAGCGCGCGATACCGGTGCGGTATCCCGCCTCGCGGATCAGGCGGCCCAGTTCCAGACCGGCGGCGAGATCCCCACCGGGAGAGTTGAACACGATCGGGAGCATTCTGTCTCCCTCGAAAGCACGAAACAGGTCCGGCGTTTCCGGTGTGATCTCACCTTCGGCCTGTATCCATGTGCAGCCGTGACAAATGCCGCCGGTCGTCACTTCCTGAAACGTCATCGGGTCAGATTGCGCCGGGGCTACGACCAGGACGAACGCAGCTGATATGGCGAAACGGCGGATCATGTCCGACAAACCCTCAGCACGTTTCGGGGAAGGTTGGTGTTGGCGAGCGGGATCGAGATCGCGAAGGGGTCGGCCAAGGCGCCCGGCTCGGAGCTGCCGATTGCATTTAACCTAATGCGATGGGATCCCGCGAACATGTCGGCTTCGCGTCCATCGATCGAAAAGCTGATGAGCAATCGGCCATCTTCGGAACGGTAGAAATCCCGGACGCGTCCGGTGATCGTTCCCCTGTCCGTGGTGAACGTGGCTTCGTCGCCGCCGAGGGCGAAGGCGGCCCGCACCTCTTCCGTCGCGGCGACATATGGAAAATGGAAGGCGACGAAATAGTCCGTTCCGCCTATGCAGTAGAGGAAGACACTGCGGTCGGAATGAGGGGTCGTGGTCTCGGCGTAGAACCCGTTTCCGAAGGGAACCGCACGCCACCGGCCGGCACCGTCACTTATATTGTCGATTCCGAATTCCAGCACTTGATCCCGCGTCAGCGCCGCACCCGGCAAGGCAGGATCAATACTCACCGCCAGGGCGTAGAACCGCGGGTCCACCCCCATCTCGACGAGGTATTCGACGATCCGACCGGTGGCCGCTTGTTGATTGACCCGCGCAATGGCCGCGGCCTCGGTGCCCACTGATCCGGCTTGCAGCGAGTCCTCTAGGGAACCACCAATAAAGCGAGAGGCAAGGAGGGCGGCATCTTGTGGAACGCGGCGGGCCGACCCTCCCATGAAGGCCAGGGTACAGGCCCCGGCGCAGACGCCCTCTTCGGTGAAGGCCCAAATATCGTCGATAACGCGCAGCGAGGTGCCGACGATCGTGGTCAAGTCATATTCGCGGAACAATCGCCCAAGCTCCATTGCAGCGTCATGGTCGACACCGCCGCCGTGCAACCTGATGGTCCGAACTGAGATATCATGATCGGCCATGAAGGCGCGGAACGCTGACGGCGTCTCCGCCGTGATGTCCCCCTCGGCCGATATCCAGCAACAGCCGGGCCGCGCCGAGGCGTCCCCGACAAAGGCGAACACCATCGGCTCTGAGGCAGCAGGACCCGTTGCGAGCAATGAAATCCAGGTCGCGATAATGGTGCGAAACATCTGGATATGATGCGTACTCGGTTTTCGAGGATCAAGTCTGCTGTCAGCACACGCTCACGCCTGGTCGGGTGAGAAACGAGTCTCGGCACATCGTTGAAAACTCCAGCCATCCGAGACTGAACCTCGCCGAAGACCTACGCTGAACTCGTCACACCGCGGCTGATGATCAATGATGGAATTGGCCTCCGGCCAACCCGCAGTGCTTCATGTTACCATCTGCGACAGTCAGGGGTGCCCTCTCGACCTGTTCGTGACCGCCGGAGCGGTCATCGACAAAACCGCGCGCAAGCGATTTGCGACAGCCTTCCGCATGTCGCCGGTCCAGCATGTCTGAGCACTAATGTGCCCACTCAACCTTCCGCCCGTTGAAGCGCACCAACGAAAAACCTGGGCGCTCCTGGGGTAGTCCCAATTGACGCTTCGCTGTTGAAGGTCGAGCGGTCCGGCAGTGCGTTTTGCCCAAGCCTACACGAAGTCGAAATCCGACGCGTCGAAGCCGCCGGTGTATCCGATGACGATGAGGGCGTCGCCGTCGGCGAACTCGATCCGGCTGTTGACGCCGTTGTCGGTGATCGTGAGGTCCGACAGCCCGTTCACCTGCGCGTGGCCGCTGAAATCGAGCAGGTCGAGCCCGTCTTCCCAGCCCACGAGGAAGTCGACGCCGCTGCCGTCCTCGAACACGAAGCTGTCCGCCCCGGCCCCGCCGAAGAACGAGTCGAACCCGGAGCCGCCCTCCAGCGTGTCCTGCCCGTCGCCCCCCGCCAGCACGTCGTTGTTCGACCCGCCGGTCAGCGCGTCGTTGCCGCCGGCCCCCGACAGAACCACCGCGTCCGTCACGCCGGTGGCGTCCAGTACGTCGTTGCCATCGCCGGAATTCACCCGCTCGATCCCCGTGCCGGCCAGCGCGAAGGTGAAATCGCCGTTGTCCAGCAGGAACAGGCGGTCATACCCGGCCCCGCCATCGAAGGACTGGTCGATGCTTTCGGCGAAGAACCGGTCGTCGCCCGCGCCGCCCTCGAAGGAATCCGAGCCGCCGTCGCCGAACAGGAAATCGTCCCCGCCGCCGCCGATCAGCACGTCGTCGCCCGCGCCGCCCGACACCTGGTCCGTCGCCGAGCCGCCCGTCAGCGTGTCATTGCCGCCTTCGCCCGAGATCACGAGGCCCAGGGCCACGCCGGTGCCGTCGAAGACATCATCGCCGGTGCCGCCGATGACCCGCTCGATATTGGTGCCCGACAGCGCCACGTTCACGCCGCCCGGATCCACCGCGATCAGCCGGTCATAGCCACCGCCGCCGTCGAAGAACGTGTCCTGACCGTCGATATAGAGATCGTCCGCCCCGGTCCCGCCCGAGAAACTGTCCGCGCCATCGTTGCCCTGCAGGATATCGGAGCCCCAGCCGCCGATCAGCACATCGTCGCCGGCCCCGCCACGCAGCAGGTTGCCATTGCCCCCCGTCGCCTCCAACGTGTCCGACCCAGACCCGCCGAGCAGCGTGTCGGTGCCGCTACCCACGCCCCCGATGATGCTGTCCGCTCCGTCCCCGCCGTCAAGCGAGTCGTCACCATCGCCGCCGTCAAGCGTGTCGTTGCCGTCCAAGCCTTCGAGCGTATCATTGCCGCCAAGACCCAGTATCACGTCGTCGTTCTCTGTACCGGGCAGGCTGTCGGGGCCTGCGTCGCCCGTGATCGTGGCGTTGCCGATGGACGCAGTCGTATCATTGAACCGGATTTCTTCCACATCCGTCAGGATCAAGGTTGTGGACCCATCGGTGACCGTCGTCGTGCCGGAAACCGAGGTTATCGTGAAATCGGCCGAGAGTCCGTCAACCACGACGGTATCATTCCCGATGCCGCCATCAATCGTATCGGTGCCTCCCAAGCCAGCATCAATATAGTCGTTGCCGGCGCCTCCTTCGATCGAATCGTCGCCTCCGCGACCGCCAAGGAAGTTGTCGAGACTGTCGCCGATCAACGTGTCGGCCATCTCGGTGCCCTGTGCGCCCTCGATATCGAGCAGCGTGTCGGTGTTGCCGAACCGATCGGTCGCCGTCCCGTTCGCGAGATTGACGTTCACGCCCAGTGTGCCGTCGAATTCGAGGTAATAGGACACGACGTCGAAACCGCCATTCCCATCGATCGTGTCATTCCCGGCCTCTCCGACCCAGCTTTCGTAATCGCCATCGACGCCAGAGCCGAAATCAGACCCTTCCATCAGGTCTGCGCCCTTCGATCCTTCGAAATGGTCAGCATAGGTGAAGCTGGTCGTGACCTGTCCGGCCAAGGTGCCGGTGCCGGTGGCCGTCCCGGTGCCCTGCGCCCCCGAAACCTGTAGGTGAATGCCTGCGCTGGCCCCGCCGAGATCTTCGAAGATCATGTCGAGACCGCCACCGAAGCGATCAGCAAAGGCCTGTGCGTGGCCGATCACCGTGTTGGTGCCAAGCCCGGCGGTAATGATATCGCCAAAGCCCTGCGTACCGCTGGCGCCTGTCGAAGAGTCTATCGTGTCGTTGCCGTTTCCTGCGTTGATATTGTCGCGGCCGTCACCACCCACGAGCGAGTCCGCGCCATCACCGCTGCGCAAGGTGTCATCACCGCCCCCACCGACCAGCGTGTCGTTGCCGCTGTCTGTGTCGATCAGGTTCGCATTCCCGTCACCCGTGGCATCCACGGCATAGTTGCCGATGAACTCCAGCCCCTCGATATTGCTAAGCGACTCGGAGTTGTTGGCGTTGCCCTGCTGACCCCAGTACCCCGTGGTCAGATCCAGTTCGGCGATGAAACCGACTGGCAATGGAAAGTTCGTTACGTCCACCGCGATCACGTCGAACCCCGCCCCACCATCGATGGTCTCGGCGCCCGAACTCAACTCGAACCTGTCGTCACCGTCACCGCCCGAAAGGCTGTCGTCGCCAAGGCCGTCGCGGATGGTGTCGTTGCCGCCACCGCCATGGATCGTGTCGTTACCATCGCCGGTCTGGAACAGGTTGGCGTTGTCGTCGCCCGTGGCCTGAACATCGATTTCACCGGTGAAGTCCAACGCTTCGATTGCCGTGACCGTATCCGACAGCGTGGGATTGCCCAATTGACCGGAGTAGCCGGTCACGAAGTTAAGTTCGTAGACAAAGGTTCCCTGCGCCACGCCGCTCACGTCGACGAGCATCGTGTCAAAACCATCGCCGCCATCGTAGGTGTCATTGCCCGTCGTGTTGTGGATCACGTCGTCGCCGACGCCGCCGAACACGCTGTCGTCGCCTGCGCCGTCGATCAACTCGTCGTCACCGGCGCCGCCGTCAATGGTATCGTCTCCTTCACCGGAAGAAAGTCGGTTATTCTCCTCATCCCCGAGCATGCGGATGTTGAACTGCCCACGCAGATCGACGTTCTCGATGCTTATGAGTTCATCGAAATCGTTAGGGACACCGTCCTCGTAAAATTTCCCTTGAACCAGATCCATGACCCAGACGAAGGAAAACGGTGCGAAATCGAGGTCGAGATCCCGGAAATAGGTGTCTATGCCATCGCCACCGTCGAGCACGTCGTTGCCGCGCGCGTCGGCAATGGTGTCGTCACCGTCACCGCCTCTGAGCGTGTCGTTGCCATTGCCACCGATCAGTTCGTCGTTTCCGTCGCCGCCTTCGATGGAATCGCTGCCGCCGAATCCTTCAAGCTTGTTGTCGTTGCCATCGCCGATGATCGTGTCGTTGCTTTCGGTCGCGCGCACGTCGACAAAGCCCGACAAGCTGTCGGTGTCGCCGAACCCATCGATGGCCACGCCCGTGGCCAGGTTGACGTTCACGCCGGCGGTGCCGCCGTAATTCGCGTCACGGTCATAGCGGACAAGGTCATCGCCGCCGCCACCAATCAAGGTATCGTTGCCTTCCAGACCGCGAATATGATTGCGATCACCGTCGCCTACGAGGCTGTCGTCAAAGGCCGAACCGCGGATCATCTCGATGCCGGTGATCGTGTCGTTACCCGCCGCCCCGGTCGCAAGGCCGGTGCCGAGGTTGACCGTCACCGCACCTGTTGCGTCATCATAATACACTTGGTCGAAATCGGCGCCGCCATCGATCACGTCGTTTCCGAGACCCCCGTCGATCTCGTCTTCACCGTCGCCGCCGATCAGGGTGTCGTTGCCATCCAGACCGTCGATTTCATCGTTGCCGGCAAGCCCATCAATGGAATCGTCACCGGTTGTCCCGATCAAAACATCATCGCCTGGGGTGGGGGTTGCCGGGGCCTGTCCGCCCAGGTTGATGGTGACATCGTCACTGTCGAATCGCAGAAACTCCACATTCGTCAGAACGACCGATGCGCTGCCATCGGTGACGGTCGTTACCCCCCCCACGGTGGTGATGGTGAAATTGGTGCTATCGTCGAAGATCTCGACCGTGTCAGACCCGGCGCCACCGTCGATCGTGTCGCTTTCCGCCGCGCTGAAGAGCGGATCAAAGTAGTCGTTGCCGCCCCCACCGACGAGGCTGTCATTGCCTTGGCGGCCGATAATCCGGTTGTCGCCCCCGTCCCCGATCAAGGTATCGTCGAACTCGGACCCCTCGACATTCTCGATCCCTTGGAGCGTATCGGTGCTGCCCGAGCCGTCGACGGCCAGCCCGGTGCCGAGATCGACACTGACCCCGGACGAGTCCTGATCGTAAGTGACCTGATCTTCGCCGCCCGCGCCATCGATGAAGTCGGCGCCCGCCGCGCCAACGAACACGTTGTCGTTGCCATCCCCGAGCAGCGTGTCGGCCTGGTTCGTGCCACCCACGCGCTCAATGCCAATCAGTGTATCGGTGTCGCCGTGGCTGTCCGTGGCGATGCCGGTGCCGAGGTTGACATTCACACCGTTCGCGCCGGTCTCGAGTAGGTAGAGGACAACATCTCCGTCGCCTGCCCCGCCATCAAGCGTGTCATTGCCCGCGCCACCAACGATAACATCGTCGCCGCCGTTGCCTTCGAGTTCATTGTCGTTTCCATCGCCGATGATCGTGTCATCACTTTCGGTCGCACGCACGTCGACAAAGCCCGACAGGCTGTCGGTGTCGCCGAAACCGTCGATGGCCACGCCCGTGCTCAGGTTGACGTTCACGCCAGCGGTTCCGCCGTAATTCGCGTCGCGGTCGTAGCGGACAAGGTCATCGCCGCCGCCACCAATCAGGGTGTCGTTGCCTTCCAGACCGCGCATGTGGTTGCGGTCGCCGTTGCCCACGAGGCTGTCGTCGAAGGCCGAACCGCGGATCGCCTCGATGCCGGACAGCGTGTCGTTGCCCGCCGCCCCAGTCGCGAGGCCGGTGCCGAGATTGACCGTGACCGATCCGGTGGCATCGTCATAGGTAACCTGATCGAAATCGGTGCCGCCGTCGATCGAGTCATCCCCGAGACCGCCGTTAATGTAATCTTCGCCGGCCCCGCCGATCAGGGTGTCGTCGCCCTCTTGCCCATACAGTTCATCATCGCCGATGGCGCCGTCGAAGTAGTCGCCGACCTCGGTACCGCTCCAGATGTCATTTTCGCTTTGGGAAACGTAGGAAATTGCCCCGTCCATATCGAACACTTCGCCGATGCCATAGGGCGCGCCCGCCGGGGTTGCGCCCCCGCCCGTAATGGCTGCCCTGAAGGCATCGAGTTCTGTCTGATTGGTCGGCACCGACTGGATGTTTGGATCCGTCGAAGCAAGCAAGAAGCCGTAATCCACACCTTCGCTGGCATCGTAGAAGGTCAGCAGGGTCAGAGTGCCATTGGCCGTGTATACGTCGAAAACGAAGATCTCGTCATTCGGGTCCGACCCGAAGCGTTCGTTGTTGATAATGGCGGCAACCTCGCCTGCGCCATCGAAATCCACTTCTGGAACACCGAAATCGTTGATGCCGGCGTTAGGGTCGCTGGACAACTGGTAGCTGACATCCACACCTGCGGAGACAACGAAGTCGGCGTTGATCTGACCGCCGAAGGTGTCGCCATTCTGCAAAATAAATCCGGTATAGGTGTAGGTGGTCATGTGCCCGCGCTTCCAAAATTCCTTCCGCAGCACCATGCAAAGCGCGCGATGCCTGAATCAATGAAAAAGAACACTTGAATTATCAACTTTGGGCGCTAACGCACCCTGTGCTCTCGACCTCGGACGCGGGTGCACATCAGTGCAGGATGCTAGGCAAGCAAATCCGTCTGGTTCAGGTCGTGGTCGCTGCCTCGCTCCCAACGGTCAATCCATCGATCCACATCCGGTGCATCACCACGGCCATGCGGCGCGCCATGGCAACCATTTGGGCGTTTACGTCCTGGGCGTTTGGCGACGCGGGATGCCCACGTACAGACCGCGTTTCAACGCCCTCTGTTCAGTATGACCGTCGCAACTTGGCACCGGGCGCGACGGCTTCTCTCGCCTTGGAACCCGTATGCCAATCGAAGCCAAAACACGACCTTTCAGAATAGCAAATGGAGGCGGGCGTCGGCGCGCCGTTTGCATCAAGGTCAGGGCGCGGGGTTGCAACACTCTAGTCGTTCTCGAAGCGTACGAGGCTGGCGGTGACATGTTTCGGATCAAGCGGGATGTACTTCTCCATCTGCCAAGTGCTGACCTGCGCATACAGGCGAGAGAGCAAGAGACAGATGCGGAGAACGAAATCACCGTGGTGGGAAAAGTGGCGAGATCGGAAAACCTTCCCGCATATTTCCGGTTTTTTTCAGCGCGTTGAACGATGGATTTGGTAGCGGAGGAGGGACTTGAACCCCCGACACGCGGATTATGATTTAGCAGAGCGCCCATAACTGGTTGCAATTCTTCATCATCCGGGGCGTACGGTGCCCTTATATTGCGACAACTTTGCTCCTGTAGGCCAACTCGGGATCACCCCCGGCCACCGCCAAAACTGTGTCAGGAGCAGTACCCATGTCCATCTTCCGTTTCACCGAGAAGCGCCTCGCAGACCTCCCGCTGGGATCGGGAATACACCGGGATACCACGGTCCGCGGGCTCCTCTGCCTGTGCCACAAGACCACCCGCACGTACTCGGTCCAGGGCGACGTCCGCAGGAACAAGAGGCTCGTCCGGTCGGTCAGGGTGAAGATCGGGAGGGTGGACCACGTGCGCCTCTCGGACGCCAGGAAGAAGGCGCGGGAGCTCATGAACCTCATCCACTCCGGCGTGGACCCGACCGCCAAGCCCGACGAGACCGGCATCACCCTCGAACAGGCGCTCGAAGCCCACCTGTCCGAGAGGAACCTCCGGGAGCGCACCGCCCACGACTACCGCTACCACGTGGAGAAGTACCTGAGGCGCTTTCGGAAACGCGCGATCGCAGACCTATCACGCCAGGACGTCCGAGACCACTACGAGCTCATGCGGACGCGTAACGGACCGACCGTGGCGGCCGGCGTGATGCGGACGTTCCGCGTCCTGGTGAACACCGCCATGCGCCTCGACGAGACGATCGAGCGCAACCCAGGCGACGCGATCCGCGTCCCCCTGCCGAAGCGGCGGCGCGTGGGAGAACTGGACGTGGCGGACTTCTGGCGGAGGACCGCGGACCTCTCACCCTCCATGCGCGACCTCGCCAGGACCTTCCTGCTCACCGGGGCGAGGCGATCCACGGTGCTGTCGATCCGCAGGGCCGATGTGGACCTGGAGAGGGGCGTCCTACGGTTCGACCACATGAAGACGATGGAGGAGTGGGCGTTCCCGATGGGCCCGCACCTGACGGGGATGCTCGCCGCCAGGATGGCGCCGACGAGCCGCTCGCCAGCGAGTGGCTGTGGCCGTCACCCGCCAGCAAGACGGGCCACGTCCAGGAGCCGCGCAGGAGGGAGGGCGTGCCGAGCCCCCACGAGCTGAGGCACCATGCGAGGACCCTGATGATCGCGGCGGGCGTCCCCTACGCCGAGGGCGCGTTGCTGCTGGGACAGAGGCTCCCCGGCGCGTCCGGCTCCTATGTGCATCAGTCCCACCTGGTCGAGGCGCTGCGCCCACACGCCGAGGCCTACGAGGCGCTGGTGCTCCGGGAGGCGGGCGCCGACTAGGGCGTTGCGCGGACGGGCGCGGGACAGTTCTCAACCGAAAGACGTTGGCATCTTAGGGAGTTGCAAGGTGGCAACCTGAGTTCATCCGTGGCGGGCATATTCCACGTCCGCTCGCAAACTGACACAGGAGCCAGCCCCATGACCGCACCGACGGAACCCCAGACCTTCACCAGCCCGTGGCTGACCACGGAGCAGGCCGCCAATTACCTCAGCGTTTCCACGGGCACGCTCGCGAACTGGCGTTCCGCGGGCAACGGGCCCCGCTACAAGGCGGTCGGCCGACTGGTCCGCTACCACAGGGACGACCTGGACGCCTTCCTGATGGAGGGCGCGGCATGAATTGGACGGACGTGTTCTGGGTGCGAGACGACCCCAACCCTGACTTCTCGAACGAGGAGGAGCGGGCAGAACGGGCCGAGCGACTTCTCGACACCGTGCCGGAGCTGACCGCCATGGACCCGATAGAGGGTGTGGTAGAGGCCTGTAGGCGGGTCGGCTTCAGGCCCTTCGACTGCGAGACGCTGCGGCTGCTGGCACGGCGCACCGGCAACTTTCCGCTGTCGATCGAGAGGCGCGAGGGTCCACCCCGCTACGAGATGGAGACGGGTTGGGCTCAGGACGCGCTGCGGTCGTCGCAGGAAGAGAACCCGGACTTCTGGGAGGACGACGCGCTCGTGCAGGAGGCGGCCCGTCAGGCGCCGTGCGTCTGGGCGAAGGTCAAGGCCGAACTGGACCGTGAGGCCCGCCGCGTCGAACGCGCGCTCTCCCGTTCACGCCCCTGAACCGTCGCTCAGCCAGCGTTGGAGCGCGCCTGCGCCCACGCTGGTTTGCGACGCCAGGTCGTCACGACATCGTTTCAGAGAGAGTGAGCCGGCCACCTCCCACCGCCTTTCGGCGTCCGCCTGGGGGTGACCGGCCTACAAGGAAGACGAGTACGTCCGAACACACCCACAACACAAAGGAAGCAGCGCATGTCCTGTGAAGACAATACCAAACCCGCCGTCCCGGCAGTACCCTCGTTCGCCCCAGGGCCCGACCTGCTGACCCCCGCCGAGGTCGCCACGATGACGGGCCACACCCTGAACACCCTGGCGCAGTATCGATCGCGCAGGCTGAAGGGCTGGGACGCCCTCGGGCCCGACTTCGTGAAGGTCGGCCGGGAGGCCTACTACCCGCGCTCGTCGGTCGAGGCCTACCTCACGAAGCGGGGCTGACTGATGGCTGAGGAAGTGAGGACGAGTCCTGCCGAGCTCGCCGGATACGCCGCCGACGCACGTTGGGAGCTCATACCGCTGCATCACTACACCAAGGTCGAGCAGGTCAAGGGCAAGCCGCGTAATCGCGGCAAGAGCCCGATGCACTCCGACTGGACCAAGAAGCCCTACGCCTCCTTCGATGGTCGGAAGCACATGGAGGGCGGGTACAACGTCGGCGTCAGGCTCAAGCCGGACCAGCTCGTCGTGGACGTGGACCCGCGCGGCTTCCCCGAGGGCGAGGACCTGACGACCGACAACCCGTTCCGCCGGCTCTGCGAGGACGTCGGCCTGGACGTCGACCAGTACCCCAGGGTCGAGACGGGCAGCGGCGGCCTGCACCTCTACATGGCCAAGCCCGCGGACGTACCGGTCAGGGATAGCCTGAACGACCAGTATCCCGGCGTCGAGTTCAAGTCGTTCGGCCGCCAGGTCGTCTCCGCCGGCTCCATCCACCCGGACACGTTCCGCACGTACGAGTGGGATTTTCTGTTCCCGTCCCTCGCCGACGGGGTCCGTGCCGCCCCCGCGGCCCTCGTCGACCTGATCGCGCGCCGGCTACCCGACGACTATCGTGAGACCAAGGCCGGGAAGCTCACCGCCGAACAGCTGGCGGAGATGCTGGACGCCCTGGACCCCGAGGACTTCCGCGTCCAGGGCGAGTGGCTGCACCTCATGATGGCCTGCCACCACGCCACGGCCGGTGACGGGCGCCAGGAGTTCATCGACTGGTCCACCCAGGACCCCGAGTACGCCGACCATGGGACCCTGATCGGTCTCCGCTGGGACAGCCTCCATGCGGACGGCGACGGCGCCAAGGTGACCTACCGGACGCTCTACCGGGCCCTCCGCAGACGGGGTCACGGCGAGGTCATCCCGGAGGACTACGACGACGACCTGTTCGACGAGCCTGTGGACTTCCCGGAGCCGGGGGACGACGACGCACGGGACGGTGGCGGCCGCAACCGCGTGCTCGCCAGGCTCAACGCCGAGTACCTGACGATCACCAAGGACGGCGGCTACTCCGTCGGCCGGCGGCAGCGGAACGTCGAGACGGGGCACGCGGAGATCAAGTTCTTCACCGAGATCGCCATGCGTAAGGAGATGGACCGCAGGAAGATCGAGGTGCCCGACGAGAAGCACGGCGGCCTCAAGCGGATCGGGGAGGGCGACTTCTGGCTCGACCACCCGAGGCGCCGACACTACCGGCACGTCACCTGGAACCCCGACCCCTCGTTCAAGGAGCGCGAGACCCTCAACATCTTCCGGGGCTTCGGCGTGCAGCCGGACGCGACGATGGACTGGGACGCGCTCCGCGTCATGATCCGGGACGTCATCTGCGGGGGCGTCGAGGGGCACTACGACTACGTGACGAGGTGGGTGGCCGCGATGGTGCAGCGGCCACACGAGCCTGCGGGCGTCGTCCTGAACCTGCAGGGGCCGCACAACTCCGGCAAGGGCACCCTCGGGCGGGCGATCACCGGCCTCGTCGCGCCGCACGGCGTCCACATCTTGGACGGGGAGCAGCTCACCGGAAAGTTCAACCAGCACCTCGCCCAGTGCGTGGCCCTGTTCGTCGACGAGGCCTTCTGGAGCGGGGACGTCAAGGCGCAGAACAAGCTGAAGGGGCTCATCACCGAGCCTACCTTCATGTGCGAACCGAAGGGCGTGGACGCCTTCCCGGTCGGCAACCGTCTGCACGTGGTCTCGGCGACGAACAACGACTGGTCCGCGCCGACCAACTCGGACGACACGCGCTGGGCGGTGTTCTCCCCGACCAAGGACGCGAGGGACCGCTTCAAGGCCGAGGTCGGCTTCGGCCGCATCCTGCGAGGACAGGGGCTCCTGAGGCAGGACGTCCTCTCCGGCTGGATGGCGCACCTGCTGACCGTCGACGTAGATGGCTGGAGGGCCGACCAGGGCATCCCGCAGACCAGCGCGTTGAGGGCGCAGTTCCTGCACACGGCGCGGCGCGACCCGCTGGTCAAGTGGTGGGAGGGCATCCTCCAGGACGGTGGCCCCGGAAGCGAGCGGATCAGCGGCTGGCCCGACGGTGATGGAGAGGTTGGGCCTGCGATGAAGAAAGACCTTGAGGACCACCTGGAGGACGCGTTCCGCCGGATGCAGCACAGGCCGTCGCCCCTCAGCAAGGCGCAGATCGCGAAGTGGCTCAACGACACCTTCGGCTATTCGGTGGACGGGAACGTCGGCTCCGGGAGGGAGAGACGCCGCGGCTGGAGGCTCCCTCCGCTCGACAAGGCGCGTTCAGACTTCGCGAACATGGTGGGCATCCTGCCCGAGGAGATGACGTGGCAGCCCTTCGAGACCCAGGGGGAGGTCCTCGGTTTCGATGAGGATTGAAGCCTTCAGTCAGTAACTTCACACAGGCGTGCAGCAGGCTGAGTAGCCTGAGTAAGTCGGCATTTCTCACTTACTCAGGGGGAAATCGACGTAAAGCCTTGTTCCGTAACGCTAAAAACGCCCCCTGAGTAAGTGAGTAGCCTGAGTAGCTTCGGAACGATTTCGTGGTACACGGCGTGCTCTTTTTTCGTCTTATCGTCGAGCATCCGTTTCGGGCCAGAAAAAGAACTGCATATATTTTATCTGATTTTTTTACTTACTCAACTTACTCACTTACTCAAGGGAGAAAAAAGGATAACCGAAACAATGCTCTATTGGCTTTACCCCCTGAGTAAGTGACTTTTGGTAGGCTACTCAGAGCTACTCACTTCCCACCCTGGGAGGCTAGGACCACCTCACCCCCGCGTGAGCCAATCGCGCGCCTGCGTGAGATTGCTGGCGTACGAGGAACCCTCCGTCCGACATCTTGACCTCGAACAGCGACGAGCGAGCCGCCCGGAAAACTCCGACGACCCCCGTCTGACCAGCCGAAAGGAGCCCTCTCTGACAATCAATCAGGGAGCCAGACGGCTGGAAGGGCAATCGGGTCAGGGGCTTGAGGGAGACTCGGTCTCGTCGAGCACAGCGTGGAAAACAGTAGAGGAGGTCCAGGGATGGCCGAATGCATCAAGAGGGGGTGGGGCGTTGGCCTGCCGACGGACACGGTCTTCCTGTCCTGCTCGCGGGCGAAGATGAGGCGCCGGGCGGACGGGTCCCGCGACGTGCGACCCGAGTTGCGGGACGTGGCGGAACGGCTGCAAGCGGGCGCCTCGCACATCTTCTCGAAGGTGCTGCGCATCCACGACGATGACGAGTGGCTCGAGGTCCACTGGGCGAAGGAGCCGCTCAACCGTGATCGGGTGCTGGCCGAGTTCACCGTCCGATCGGTCGAACGTCGGATAGTGAAGGTGCTCCACCGCCTGGACCCGCCGGGGTCGCTGGACGGTGACATGAACGGCGCCCTCTCAGGACCCGTCGCGCCGCTGAGTGACGCTGGGTACGTGACCCTCTGGAGCTGGCGCGACCGGCCGAACGACAGCGCCTGGGACAAAGAGGGCTACTGGGAGATCGACGGCACATACGTCCCGGACGAGCGGCTAGACGACGACGAGGGGGTGGCACGATGAGCGAGTTCCTCCCCACGCCTCCCAACGGCCGGCCGTCCCTCCGCCCGATGAACCTCGCCGTCGCCCGCATGTGGGTCGCCAGCTACAACAGGGCCGTCGAGCGGGTGCACGAGCGGTGCCGTGCCAACGAGTCCGACGGGCTGCCCCTGGACTGGCGGCCGAACGGGACGATCGTCTGGGACAGCACGGCGCCGAGGTCCTGCCTGGTCTTCACCCTGCCGGACGCCGACGTCGGGGCCGGCTACATATGTCCCGTGAGGCGGTTCAAGCCACTGGGCAAGATACCCATCCGGCTGGGGTCCCGGTACGCCATCGAGGGCTGGCCGCCCGCGCAGTGCTACGGACACCGGCCCTTCGACCTGGAGGCCCTCGGCGTGAAGTGGGCCGGTTGGCGTGTGCCCCGCGGCCGGTGGGACGGCGTCGAGCCCGAGCCTCTGGACTTCCAGATCAAGGAGTTCCTCTGATGACCGTCATGCGGATGAACAGGATCAAGCCGGCGCCCGACCCGCGCAAGCCGAGCCGGATGGCCCCGGCGCTGGCCGAGGTGTACGGCGAGAAGGGCCGGGAGTTCCTGAGCCACCTCAGGCAGTTCGGGCAGGTGACCTATGCGGCCAACATGACCGGCCTGACCCGTCGGACCTTCTACGACCGCCGCGCGAAGAACAGGGAGTTCCGAGAGGCCTGGGACGATGCCCTGGCCAGCTTCGAGGAGGAGCTGACCCAGCGCGTGGTCCAGACGGCGATGGAGATGGGGACCGGCAGGTGGGTGCCCGTGATCGACCCCGAGACGGGGGAGCCGGTGCTGGACGCGGACTTCGAGGTGGTGCACCGCTTCGAGACCGGACATGTGGATAGTCGCATATTGACCAAGCTGCTGTCCCTGCGCATGAGCTCGGCCGACGGCCCGTCCCAGACGAACGTGACCGTGAACTCGCAGACGAACGTCCACGCTCCTCCGGCCCGACCGCGCCTGGTCCGTCCCGAGCCGGACGACGTCGTCCGGTCGTCCACCGGGTCCGTACGGCGGCCCCTGGGCACCGTGAACGCCTCGGGAGCACGAGACGACGCCATAGACGCCGAGGTGCTTCACGGAGCTCCTGAGGACGACCGGACGACGTCGTCCGGTCCGGGACGCGACGATGACTGACTGGCCCGAGGTGCAGGTGTGCATCATCCGACCCTGCGGGACCGTCACCCTCCCCGTCGAGGACGGCGGGACGATCACCTGTCGGTCGGCGGTGGGGCACCTGGACACGCCCGAGACCGGCCTCATCGCCGAGATGAGGGCCCGCCGCGAGCCGACCCCCTGGCGGTCGGTGGACCTGAGGGACGCCGCGCTCGTCGAGATCGACAGGCGTGAGGACCTCGACCTGGACGACGGGACCAGGGAGGCCCTCCGGCGGCACGTCCTGGCCACCCCCTACTACGAGGACTGAGCCGTACGGGGGGCCGCCCTGTGCCCCGCCCTGTGCCCGTCCTCGTCGAACGGCCCTAAGCCACTGATCCGGCTCGGTCCGTCGGGCCGGCTCCCACTGATTGAATATCAGTCGTTGGCTTACGACGGGACCCCGTTGCGGCATCCTGCGTCGTGAACCCTCAAGCTCAGGAGAAGCCCAATGCAAGACACACCGATGCGCGTGGTGACACGCGAGCGCCAAGACCTCGCGGAGATGGAGCGGGCCTTCGACGAGGCCGAACGCCGGCAGGAGGAGAGGTTCGACCTGATCCGACGCAAGCGCGCCCGCCTCCAGGAGATGGGGGTCGACCTGGGTGAGTGAGCCCGACTATCCGCCCCTGCCGCGCCATACGTTCCACGCGACGCAGCGCGAGGCCGACGCGCTGGTGACCGAGGCGATCCAGGACGACCGTTTCGCCCCGTTGCCCGGCCTGCCGCCTGCCTGCAACTCCGCCAGGATCATCGTGGGCATGTGGTACGTCTCGGGCACGCTGTCCCTGCCGAGGGGGTGGGTGCGGTCCGTCATGCTGGCGATGAGGGCAGTCAACGCCCCGCACCCTTCGGGCAAGGTGTTGAGATGGTATCGCTCGAAGCTCCGTGACAGCCCGGCCTACTTCGCCGGGATGCGCGGGCTCGACCGCGGGCTCCTGGCACAGATCGAACAGGACGTCGACGTGGGCTGAGCAATGAGGGGCTCGCGCGGCCGCTCCTCCACGCCATGATCGTTTCCATGAGACAGGTATCGACATTAGAGGAGCTGCTCCCGCTTGTTCGGGACGCAAAGACCGCCCGCGACTTCGGCGCGGCGGTGATCGAGCACGTGCCGACCAAGCCACGGGGCCTCAAGAGGCGGCTAGCCCTCGAGGCGCGGGACGCGCTCGGTCGGCCGTGGTCGGATGGCACCGTTGGGCAATGGCTGGCCCCGGGCTTACACACAGACGAAACCAAGCAGGCAAGACGCAAGGCAAGCCGAAAGTCACAGGGTCAATACTACAAGAAGAACCCTGAGGCCGTCAGGGCAAAGAACCGCCGCTGGGTGGTCAAAAACAAAGAATACTTCAACGAATACGACAAAAACCGCCGCGCCGAGGACCCAGCCTTTGCTCTCGCTCGCAACACCCGCCGTCACATCAACAACGCCCTCCGCGCCGCCGTCGGCGAACCCGGCAAGGCCCGGCCGTCCCTGGAGCTCTTGGGCTGCTCCGCGGAGGAGTATCGCACCTACCTGGAGGGGCTCTGGGAGCCGGGCATGTCCTGGGAGAACCGCGGCGAGTGGCACGTCGACCACGTCCGCCCGCTGGCCAGCTTCGACCTGTCCGACCCCGGCCAGCAGGCGCAGGCGTTCCATTTCAGCAACACCCGGCCGCTCTGGGCCGGGGACAACCTGTCCAAGGGCAGCCTGCACGACGGCGTCCGGCATCGGCACCGCTAACCTGCGTTCGTCGCCCGACGCTCACACGCTGGTCCCCCGCACCGATCCGACGCGGCAAGCTGCGATCGTGTCCGGTCGTTTCATGGTCTCCTTCTCCGTCCGGCACACGGCGGTCGGTCCGACCTCGCCGGTCCACGGGGGCCGACCGCCGACCCGACACGCGGAGACAGAGGAATGCCAATGAAGACTCAGGAAGACATACAGACGCGCATCGGTGACTTACGCCAGGAGCGCGAGAGGCTGACCGGCGAGCTGGAGAAGGCCCGCGTCGAGGAGCGCGACGCACTGATCGCGGGGAAGAAGCCGGGGAGCACCTCGGCCGCGATCATCGCCCGCATGGGCACCGTGGACGAGGCCCTGGCCGAGCTGAACGACCGCCTGGCCGCGACGCAGGCCAGCGCGCAGCGCAACGAGCGCCGCAAGCGTGCCGAGGCCGCCCTGCACAAGAACTCGGAGCGCGCGAAGCTGGCCGAGCAGGTCGACCGGGCACTCGTCGCCCTGTCAGAGGCGTGGCCCGCGTACGTGGAGGCGCTCCGTAGGGACCTCGGGGCGACGTCCGCTGCCGGCGGGGACCTGACGGCCGTCGAGCGCGGACTGACCAGCAAGCGCCTGGCCGAACCGCTGGTCAAGGCGCTGATCCACGCCGGCGGCGGGACCCTGGCACGCGCCCTCGGGATCGAGACCCCGATCAAGGACCGGCACAGCCTGTCCCTGGCGGCGGCGGAAGAAAGAGTCGCCGCCTCGTTGCGAGCGGAACTGCTCCGCGTCCGCGCCACGTCCCCCCAGGCCCACGTGGCCCGCGAGGCTCAGCAGGAACTGGAGAAGATGGAGAAGTCGGCATGACCAAGGACGGTGAGAGACACTCGCAGGAGCTCGCGACGCTGGAGCAGCGCAGGAAGGAGCTCGAGGACGCACTGATGCGGCTGGCCCGCGACGAGGCCGACGCCGAGGAGATCATGGAGTTGACCTCGATTGTCGAGCAGCTCGAAGGACAGGTCGCGACAGCGCGCGCGGCCGCAAACAAGGAGAAGACGATGACGAAGAACGGACCGGCGAAATCGCCCGCCGACCTGGAGAAGGCGCTGGCCGCCAACCGCCGGTCGGCCGAGCGGCAACTAGACGACCTGGCCAAGAGCATGATGGAACCCGGCGAGACCTTCGAGAAGGCCTACTCGCGCGCCATCGACTCAGAGATGGGCCGCGCCATGCTCCGCACCCTGGACGACGCGACCGCGCTCCAGACCGGACAGCCGACCGAGGCCGACCTCGACACCGCACGCAAGAACCTGATGGAGGGCTGATCGATGACACTTCCGGCCAACCCGACCCTCGGGTCCCTCGCCCGCGTCCGCTCCGAGGCGCTGCTCAACCGCGGCCGCCAGGCCGACGAGGTCCGGGCCCAGCGGCAGGAGACCGAGATCACCGGGACCACCGTGCCCGCCGAGGCCATGCGCGGTGTCACGCCCAATGATGCGGCCGACCTACCCGACGGCCCGTGCCGTGCGCTTTTCGTGGGCGGTGCGGGCACGGTGGTCTGCAACGACCTGACCGACACCGAGGTGACACTGGTCTGTGGCGCCGGTCAGATCATCCCCGGCTGGGTCACCCGCGTGAAGGCGACCGGCACCGACGCCACGAACGTCGTCGCGATGTACTGACCACCGGGCGTATTCGCCCGGCAAGGCCCGTGCCTCTCTCTAGAGGCGCGGGCTTTTTCCTTTCCGGGGGTGTTGCGTGAAACCCGCCGGGGCAGTTCTCAAATTTTTCGAAGTGTTTCAGTCAGTCGCCGATCCTTCCTTCACGCCCCCGATCAGGAGGCGTCACCGCAACCGAGAAGGAGAGACGCAATGTCGCTGAAGATCGAACACGTCGACGAGGTCCGCCTCACGTTCACCATGCCGAGGGGGGACCTCGCCGTGTTTCCCACCGACGACGGCAGCGAACCGAGCCGGGACGACTACCTGGAGGAGATGCTGCACCACATCGTGCTGAACCACGGCCGTCGGCTGCGCGGCGCCATCTTCGAACCGCTGATGGAGGGGATGCTCGAACCCGGCGAGGACGTCATCGACCACGCACTGGTGCAGGAGCTCCGCCACGGCTTCGAGGGCGCCCTGCGCGCACGCCTCTCCACCGGACGTCCACGTCCGGTTGCCGCCTGAACCAGGAACGGAAGGAGACAAGGGAATGCAGTACACCAATGATGGAAAGTTCCGCGTCGAGGTCACGCTCGACGTGGGCGACCTGGCCGTGGCCTACGAGATGAACGGTCTCGGCGACCTGACCGAGGCCGAGGTCGTCGAGGCGGCGGCGGTGGTCAAGATACTGGAACGCATCGGTCGGCGGATGAACCCGTGCGAGGTGTTCGAGCAGATCGTCGGCAACCCGAACGTCGAGGGTCCCCGAGCTGGACATCCTACGCGTAGCGGCCTGATCCCTGACCGCTGATGCTCTGGAGACAAAAAGGGGCGGGCACTAGAACGCCCGCCCCTTGCATGGTATCGGCTCAGCGCACGACCCCTCGCAGTGGTACAGTGGCGGCTCGGGCCGCCCTGGCGGGATCATGATCCCGCTCAATCATAACGGGGCCGCCGCGGGCCTCACCGCCCACGACCATCTTCCTGTCAAGGTGATCGTCCACCGCCCGCCGGAGGCGGGACAGCTCCTCTGGGTCGAGGATCGCCGCCAAGGCTAGGGCGGTGGGGCCGTCACAGACGACCTCGGCGGCCACGGCAGACCAGTTGCCGTTGCGAAACTGCTCCGCAAGCTGCTGCGCCCGGTTCACGCCGCGACCCTCCTCTTGACCGCGACGGCACCCTCACGGGGCGCTGGCAGCCAGCGGACCATCGTCTGCCTGCGGTCGATGACGCCGACCGCCGTCCCGACGAAGAACGCGGGACTGCAGTCGCGCCCGAGGTCGTCGCGGACGGGACAACCGATGCGATGGACGGTGACCCGAACCGGATGGCCGACCACCCGCGTGAGTTCCCTTGCATGGTCGAGGGCCTGAGACTGCGCCTCGGCCAGTTCGTCGACCGTGTGGAAGATGGCGTCATGGATGGTAATGCGGAAATGCATGTTCTTCGTCTCCTCTGAAAATGGGCCGCCTGAGCGGGGGCCGTGGAGACGATGCTGTCGTGGACAGTGGGTGTCGTACGCGGAGAAGCCACTGTGCTTCAACGACAATTCTCTTCTCGCCGAAGCAATGTGTGATTGGAGGGGGCGCTCCCTGCGGGCCTAACCCACGACACAGTGGGGGTCATGGAGCGGGCGAAGATCGCCTGCACGGAGAAGGAGACCGGCCATGGCCAAGAACACCTACGTCGCCACCGCCCCCGACGGCTCGCAGCACACCCGCAAGACCGACAGGACCTACACCCCACGCCGTCCTGCTCGAAGGCAAGGAGGAATGGAGGGCGGTCGGCTTCTGCGGCCGTCCTGACCTCGCACACAAGAAGCAGATCGAGCACCCCGGCTCGATCGTGGTCGAGTGTGGCATCCTCGGTGACCGTGCGGCTGATATGCCCAAGGCCGAGGCCACCGAGAACGCCGAACCGGCCGCCCCGGCTGCTGATGACGCGCCCGAGCGCGAGCAGACTGTGGACGAGAAGATCGCAGCGGCGAAGGTCCACGGCCCTGAGCCGAGGCGGACCATCGGCTCGCTGGTACAAGAGCTGCTGATGGACCCCGACCTCGGCTACCAAGAGATTGTGGATCAGGTCCTCGCCGAGTTCCCAGCCGCCAACACCAGCGTCCGCAGCGTGGCGAGCGTGGCCGCCGTCATGCGCAAGAAGGGGACGGATGTGCCGATGCGGCGGAAGCCCCGCAAGGGCTGACCCGCAACGCCATTTAGGCCCCTGAGGGCGTCGTCGGGCCCCCGGCAGCGCCCTTCCGCTATTTTGGCGTTCCGTTCTGACCCTCTACCCGATATGGTGTCCGAAGATACCCGCGACGAGAACGCAGGGAGAACGACCACGGACGGAGAGACATGAGGACGAGCATTGAGTCATTTTGCGGGGCGGGAGGCATGGCCCTTGGACTGAGGGACGCCGGCTTCGACGTTAGGCTGGCCTTCGACGTCGAGGAGGCCCACGTCAAGACCTACAATCACAACCTCGGAGACCACGCCCGAGCGATAGACGCTAGCCAGACGACGGGCGCGGAGCTGCTGGAACTGGCGGGCCTTGAGCCCGGAGAGCTGGACCTGTTTTCCGGTGGTCCACCCTGCCAGGGTTTCTCCAAGCAGCGTCGTGGCGCCGCAGCGCTGGACGACCCCCGGAACCGCCTCGTTCTCGACTTTGCCCGCCTCACGAACGAGATGATGCCTCGGGCCTTCCTGTTCGAGAACGTCGCGATCTTCGGACAGAAGCGCGGCGCGAAGCTGATTGAGGAGATGGAGGACATTCTGGTGGACTACCACGTCCACTGCTTCCAGGTCTGTGCCTCGGACTTCGGGCTGCCGCAGACACGCAGCCGTTTCATGATGATCGGGTTAAGGCGGGACGCGACACCACTGAGCCCAGTCCTAGAACACGCCGAGCGGAGGGTGACGGTTCGGGACACCATCGGAGACCTGCCGCCGCCCCCGGACGATTACAGCGAGCACCCTGACATCCCGAACCACCAAAAGTGCAAGATCACGAAGCTGAACGAGGAGCGGTTCTCCCACGTACCTCAGGGCGGCGGGTGGCAGGACATACCCTGGGACCTCCGGTTGCCCTGCCACCAGGTGACCGACGTGAGGAAGGGCGGCTGGCCCGACGTCTACGGGCGTCTCATGTGGGAGGGCCAGTGCCCGACCATCACGGTCGGCTTCGACAGCTTCACCCGCGGTCGCTACGGGCACCCCGAGCAGAACCGCGCCATCACTCCGCGGGAGGCGGCCCGGATGCAGGGCTTTCCCGACGACTTCCGCTTCCTCGGAAACAGGATGGACGTTCGGACGCAGGTCGGCAACGCCGTGCCGCCGCCTCTCGCCCGTGCCGCCGGCCTCGCGATCATCCGCGCGCTGGACCGCGTCAACGAGAGGGTCACCGGGACCAGAGCCGTCCGTGAGCTAGGGCGTCAGTCTCAGCTCGCGCTCTGAGCGTCGAGGTGGGCCTCCACGTCGTCGAACAGGCGGTGCAGGGGCTTCACGTCTATGACGGCGCCGAGATCAGGCCGGGCGTATCGCACCGGAATGTCGCAGTAGTAGAGGCCGTTCAGGCTGGCCAGGTGCTTCTGGAACAGGGCGACCGTGCCGGGGACGCAAATCTGCTTGACCGTGCCCGAGCTGTCGTCCCGCTGGACCTCGCTCATGCACGCCAGGAAGCTGGCGAACCTGCCCGGATAGGCGGAGTCGAGGATGCGCTGGTGCGCGAACGGCTGGACGATGCGCTCGCGGGTCGTGATCTTGAGGGGTATGACCGCGCCCCGATCGGTCTCGGGGTCGGCGAGCACGAGGTCCGTGGACACCGAGTCTCCCTGCAGGGCTGCGACGGTCTCCTCGTCCGCGTCCGGGTCCATCTCGACCATCTCGTCGACCACGTCGTCGACCGGGATGGCCTTGATGGGTATGTGCTTCGTCATGGCGAGCCTCGGGAAGCGGACGCGGGCCGCCGAGCCGATCAGCACCTCGAAGAAGGTCCCCGGGGTCTTGCGGCTCTTGGGCTTCCAGACGTCGTAGCAGAGGCAGAAGGCCGTGACCGTCGTGTAGACGACGCGGTCGAAGCGGTCGGGGTCGCCGTTGGTCCTGCGGCGCATGTCGCCCACGAAGGCGTCGGCCTCCCTCGCGAACTCGGCCGGGTCCTGGATGAACAGGTCCGGGCGGTAGGGGCGGCTTAGCGCGCCGGCGTCCTCGGCTACCCAGTACTCGATCTGCGGAGGACCAGCGAACAGGCCGAAGCGCCTGAACGTGGCATGGGTGTGGAGGGTCGCGAGGCACGTTCCCCCGAGTGCGAGGGCGTCGCCGAGCGCGTCGTCTCCGCGGTCATACTTCTTCTTCGCGGCGGCGAACGACTTTGCGACGTTGGTAATCAAGTGCCTCTCCTGTAACTGATTCCCTGCAAGGAGAGCAGCACGGCAGAGGAGAGGCAAGCCGAAGTGGACGTGTTCGACGAGGAGACGCGCAGCCGGGTCATGGCCAGCGTGCGCGGCCGGGACACCAAGCCCGAGATGGCGGTCCGCCGATACCTTCACGCCAGAGGGCTGCGCTTCCGGCTCCACCGCAGGGACCTGCCCGGAAGGCCGGACCTCGTGTTCCCCTCCCGCCGCGTCGCCGTGTTCGTCCACGGCTGCTTCTGGCACCAGCGCCCCGGCTGCAGGCGGGCCAAGCTGCCTCGGACGCGGGCGGACTTCTGGCGGCGGAAGCTGGAGGGCAACGTCGAGAGGGACGCGGCCGCGCTGGCGGAGCTGGAGGCCGGTGGCTGGACAGCGCTGGTAGTGTGGGAGTGCGAGGTCGGCCCTGAGGCGCTGGAGGCCCTATACGAGCGGATCGTCGGGTCGCCCATGGTGTGATAGGAACGGTGCCCAGAACGCTCCCCGAACGTCCAGACTGTGCTAATACGGTACTCGAACGAGCAGGCCCGGACATCTCGATCCTAAGGCCTTGATATTTAAGGATAATTGGTAGCGGAGGAGGGACTTGAACCCCCGACACGCGGATTATGATTCCGCTGCTCTAACCAACTGAGCTACTCCGCCAAACCGCGGTGCGGAGTATGCCAAGCGGTCTGCCTCGTCAACAGGAAAAATGCGGCGCAGGGCCCAGGTGTCCCACCGCAGCATGCCGGAGCTTTACGCCGATAAATGGTGGGTCATGGCCCTTGATACCTGGCCACTTCGGCCATGGCGGCATCATAGGCCGCGACGACATGGCGGGCGCGTTCGGCGACCTCGGCGGCCGGCAGACCGGGCGAGAAGAGCGCGCCACCCACGCCGAAGCCGTCAGCGCCCGCGGCCAGCCATGCCGCGAAATTGGACGCTCCCGCGCCGCCGAACGCGAAGATCCGGGTCCGTTTGGGCAGCACGACCCGAAGCGCGGCAAGCGCAGAAGGCCCTAGGTGATCGGCCGGAAAAAGCTTCAGACCATCGGCACCGCAGGCAAGGGCGCGAAAAGCCTCGGTCGGGGTGAAGACGCCCGGCCAGCTTTGGAGCCCGAGGCGTTTGGTTTCGGCCACGATCGCCGGGTCGAGATGCGGCGACAGGACGAGCCTGCCGCCCGCATCGGCCACCTCGCGGACTTCGTCCGTCGCCGTGACGGTTCCCGCCCCGACCAGCACATGATCGCCCATCGCCTGCGCCATGGCGGAAATGCTGTCCAGTGGCCTTGGGGAATTCAACGGAACCTCGATCCGGTCGATCCCGGCCTCCAGCAGCACCTCGGCGACAGCCACGGCCTCGTCCGGCGTGATGCCACGCAACACGGCAATGATCGAACGCGATGTCATGGGCCGGGCTCCTGTATCGCGGCATGGTATCGTGTCAGCCCGACCTGGGTCAGCAATCCTGCCTCCAGACACAAGGGCGACACCCCCTGCCCCCGCAAAGCGCTGGCATAAAGCGCAACCAGGTCCTGAGCACCCGCGATGGCGACGGCCTGGCCCAACCAGTAGGGCCGCGTCGCCGCCAGTTCGGCCCCGATCAGCAGGCCGGCCAGCCGCCCACGCGCCGCCTCGGGCGAAAGGCCGTGGAGCAGATGGGCGGCGCGCAGCGAAAACAATCGCTGCGCCAAGCGTTCGGGCCGCGACAGGGTCTCGGTCACGGCTTCGCCGTAGGCCGCCATGTCCATCCGGGGTGCGGCCACCGCGTCCCGCAAACTGTCACCCAGGGACAGGTCTTGAAACAACTCGCCGGTTAGGGATGTCTGAAAGCTGACGACCTCTTCGGCCGAGACATGAACCCAGCAGGTCCGCAGACCGAGCAAGCACATAACCCCGTCGAAGGACGGGTTGGCGGCCAGAAACCCAGCGATGCGCGTCTCGTCGCCCGTCATCAGGTCGGCGGGTTCGGCCTGGCTCAGTCCGGGGATGCGCCATAGACGCAGACGCGGGTCGGAACAGGCCGTTGCCACGGGCAACAGGTCCAGCGGCTTTGCCGGCACCGCGACGACGGGCAGCGCCGGCCACGCGCCATCCGCGCTGCCCAACCCCGCGCCGATCACCGGGATCTGTGCCTGACCCAACCACGGGTCCAGCAAGGCGATCAGCGCCTCTTCAACCCCGCTATCCCCGGTCAAGGCGGTATCGGCCTGCGCCCGAACGGTCCCCTCGCCCGCCATGGCCCAGGCACACAGGCGCCTGTCGCGGTACGCGACGGCGATCCAATCGGCATAGGTGCTTTCGGCGCTCATCCTGGCTGCATCCCCGTCGCGGCGCGGTTCGGTCCCCCTCATGGCTGGCATGGCTGGGTGCCGCTGGCAACCGGGCTATGCATCCGCGGCCAGGTCGCGCAGGATCGGGCAGTCGGGCCGCTGGTCACCGGCGCAGCGCTCCACAAGCTCGGCGAGTGTGCTGCGCATCTCGGCCAGTTCCGCCATCTTGGCGTCGATTTCATCCAGATGCTTGCGCGCAACCGCCTTGACATCGGCACTGGCGCGGCTGCGATCCTGCCACAACCCCAGCAGGACGCGGCAATCCTCGATGGAAAAGCCAAGGCCACGCGCACGGCCCAGAAACGCCAGCTTGTGCAGATGCGCCTCGCTGAACCGCCGGTAGCCGTTGCATGCCCGATCCGGCGTGATCAGGCCGATATCCTCGTAGTAGCGGATCGTCTTGGCCGGAAGGCCAGTCCGCTGCGCAACTTGACCGATATTCATGGGCGCACCTCCATGCGGCGCAGACGCACGGCATTGCCGACGACCAGAACGGAACTGGCCGCCATAGCCCCCGCCGCCAGCATCGGGTTCAGGAAGGGGCCGCCGAACAGGGCCAGCACCCCGGCCGCAACGGGGATCAGGGCCACATTGTACCCGAAAGCCCAGAAAAGGTTCTGGGCGATATTGCGCATTGTGCGCCGGCTGACCTCGAACGCGGCCACGACGCCACTCGGTGCGCCCGAGGCCAGGACGACCTGGGCCGCTTCCATCGCGATATCGGTACCCGTTCCCAGCGCGATGCCCACGTCGGCGGCGGCGAGGACAGGCGCATCATTGATGCCATCGCCCACGAAGGCGACCTTTAGGCCCCTGGCGCGCCAGTGCTCGAGCGCGGCGCGCTTGTCGGCAGGTGTGCATTCGGCGCGGTAGGTCGTCACGCCGAGGCGCTCGGCGACGGCCGCGACCGGGCCCGTGCCATCGCCCGACAGGACCGCCACCTCCACGCCGCGCGCCATCAGGTTGGCAACGGCTGTTTCGGCGTCAGGCTTGAGCGGGTCGCTCAGCGCCAGACACCCAAGGTACAGAGCCCCCCGCGCAAGGTGAACCTGGGTCGCACCGGGCGCGACATCATCGGGAACCGCGACACCCTGCGAGGACAGGAAGGCGCGCGAACCAAGGCGCAGCGTTTCACCGTCCAGCGTGGCGATGACGCCCGCACCGGGGTGGCTTTCGAACCCCTCCACATCCGGAGCGTGCAAGCCGCGCGATCCGGCCTCGGCCACGATCGCGCGGGCCAGCGGATGCTCCGAGCCGCGTTCCAGCGCGGCGGCCAGACGCAGCAGGTCCTCGGCCGAGATATCACGGCTCGGGTGGATCCCCGTGACCGCCGGTTTGCCCTCGGTCAGGGTGCCGGTTTTGTCGAATGCCACCAGATCAACACGGCTCAAACCCTGCAGGGCGTCGCCGCGCCGAAACAGCACCCCCAGTTCCGCCGCGCGGCCTGTGCCGACCAGAACCGAAACCGGCGTGGCCAGACCCATGGCGCAGGGGCAGGCGATGATGAGGACCGATACCGCAACCACCACGGCCTGCGCGACATCTCCGGCTAGCACGGACCATGCCAGCGCCGCCACGCTGGCGATGACCAGAACGATGGGCACGAACACACCCGTGACGCGGTTGATCAGCGACTGAATGGGCAGGCGCGTGGCCTGCGCGTCCTCGACCATGGCGACGATCCGCGCCAGAACGGTGTCGCCGCCCACGGCGGTGGCCCGATACGCCAGCAGGCCATTTCCATTGATGGTGCCCGCGGTGACGGGGTCGCCCTGCCCCTTGGCGACGGGCAGCGGTTCGCCGGTCAGCATCGCCTCGTCCACATGCGATGCGCCGGACAGGACCACCCCGTCCACGGCCACCCGCGCGCCGGGCCGCAGGCGCAGAACGTCGCCCGGTTGGACATGCTCCATCGGCACCTCGACCTCGGTGCCATCGGGCGAGACCCTGAGCGCGGTATCTGGCGTCAGCGCCATCAACCCCTCGATGGCCGCGCCCGCAGCGCCACGCGCCCGAGCCTCCAGCCAACGCCCCAGCAGGATCAGGGTGACGATGACGGCCGCCGCCTCGAAATAGACGTGGCGCCCGGTTTCGGGAACAAGGCCGGGCGCAAAGGTGACCAGGCTGGACCAAGCCCAGGCCGTGCCGGCCCCCAGCACCACAAGGCTGTTCATCTCGGGGGCGCCCCGCAAAAGGGCCGGCACACCGCGTTGGAAAAAGACGTGCCCGGGCCCGATCAGCACCGCCGTGGTCAGCAGGAATTGCACCACCCGCAAGGGCGTCATGCCAAGCGTGTCCATCTGCCAGCGATGAAAGGCTGGAATGATGTGGCCGCCCATCTCGGAAATGAACACCGGCAGCGTAAGGGCCAGCGCCACAAGAAACGCACGGTTATAGGGGCGTGCGTCATCCCCGCCCTGCGGCGTGGGCGCCGTGACGCTGTCCAACGGGGTAAGCGGATAGCCCGCCGCCTGCATCCGTGCGCGTAGCTGCGCGATATCCAGATCGTCACTGCCCGTCACCTCGGCCCGCCGGGAGGCGAGGTTGACCTGCGCCGTCTCGACCCCCGGCACCGCGGACAGGGCAGTCTCGGCACGGGAAACACAACTGCCGCAGCTCAGGTTGTCGACGGCAAATCGCAGAACGCGCGGCGCATCGAGCGGGGTCACCGGGTAGCCGGCCCGCGCCATCGCGACGCGGACCGCGTCGGCATCGAACCCGCGCCCTCGGGTCACCTCGGCCCGTTTCGTCACCAGATTGACCTGCGCGGCGGCCACGCCCGGTATCGCGGACAAGGCCGCCTCGGCGCGCGAGACGCAGCCACCGCAGTGGAGATTGTCGACAGAATAGCGCATCGGGGATGAAGCCGACATTCGGGACCGTTCCTTGACCAGGGGTGTTACAAGACTCGCACATAAGGCTTCCAGTGATGGGAAGGTCAAGGGCACCCCACCGCCCCGTACGGATCCGACCCACTGGCCAGCCCGGCGCGGATATGAAATAGCAGGCGGCGGGGTCCGTTGTCACATGGGGGAACAGGTGGGCGGCACGATCGAAGACTACTTCACCCGTTCACAGGAAAACCCTGCGCGGCGGGAAAAGATTCAGGCGCGCCCCCTGCCGACCAGGAAACTGGTGATCTATTTCACACCCAGGTCCGGCAGTTCCTGGCTGACCGACCTGATCGGGCAGAGCCGACATCTGGGCGCGGGCAACGAGGTGTTCAACCCGAATTTCACCCCGCAGATCGCAAACGGAATCCAGGCGCTGGGGCGCGACGATTACATCCTTCAGGTACAGAAATGGTTCTGTAGCCCCAACGGCGTTTTCAGTTTCGAGGTCACGGCCCACCAACTGGGCCGGCTTTTCCCCGATCCCACCCCGTTCATGGACACGTTCAACGATGCAAGTTGCGTTCCCCTGTGGCTGATCCGGCGTGATATCGTCGCCCAAGGCGTCTCGCTGGCCAAGATGGTGCGGACGAAGATCGCCCACTCACCGGAAACCGACGGGCAGGACGACCGGAAACTGGATTCCGGGTTCGATTACGACGCCGATGAGATCAAGCGCTGGATCACCCATATTCTGAATGCCGAACGCCGCAACGAGGCGCTGTTTCAAGACTACGGCATCGCGCCGTTCCGCCTGTGTTACGAAGACATGATGCATGCCGGGCCCGAGGCTGTGCGGCGCCGGCTGGCCGAGCTGGCCCAGTTGCGCGACCCCGGCTGGCCCGAGCTGACGCTCAGGCACGAAAAACTCGGAACCTCGCAGAACCGTGCCTATGCCGACCGTTTCCGCAAGGATCGCGCCGACCTCGTGGCCAAGATCGAGGCGGAACGCGCGCCGATGCTGGCGCGCCTGCAGGCGATCTGACGCGGCGTTCCGCGGTCCCTCAGCCCGCGTCTGCGCGGTCGTGATGGGCAATCGCCTGCAAGACCGCGGCAACCAGGTCTCCATCGGGATCAAAGGGGATCGGGTGGCCATTCGGGGCCGCGCGCAACGCCTCACCCTGCGCACCGATGTCGAAGCCGAAAACGGGAAGACCCGTCGCGATGACTTCGTGCGTGGCAAAGGAAAAGGTCTCGGGCCAGACCGACGGAACCAGCCATCGGCCGACATGGTAGCGTTCGGCCAAGGCGGCGATCTCGTCGATCTGGTAGCTGCCGTGCAAGGTGACCGAAGGCGGCAGGGAAAAGGCCGGGTCGATATTGCCGATCAGCACGACCTTGTGGCCGGTGGCCTCGCGCAGCAGATGTTGACCGATCTCGCAAATCAGATCTGCGCCCTTGGCGCGATTGAGGTTGCCCAGAACACCAATGACCGTGCTGTGCGCCTGCGACGTATCCACCTGCAGAACGCTGGCGCTGATCTTGTGAGGACGGCAGTGAACCCGCTCGGACAGCCAATCGGGAAACCCGGCTTGCATCAGATCGGCACTGCTTTGCGAAAACACGGTGATCTCGTGGCATTTTTCGAGGAACCCGGCCCAACGGCGCCGCCATTGGCCTAGGGTCACGACCTGCCCATCTGCGGCCCGAACGCAATGCGCAGGGTCCTGCGACGTCCCCGCCACCGCGCCGCGATAGCGCCCGTCCGATCCCAGCAGATTGTAGGACGGCGACAGCATGAAAAAGTCATGGACCCGCGCGGCGAACCTGTCGCGGCCATCACCGCGCCCCAAAGACAGCAGGATGTCCGGCAGTGCGGCCGGGTCGGGATGGCCGACGCCGCACGAATAGATGATATCAAGCGCCGGCACGGTCGCGAGCATGGCCTGAACCGAGGACAGATCATTGGTTGTCGCGGCGATCACCCCATCGCTTGTGTGCAGCTCGAATTGAAACCGGGCGGCCCCGCCGACCCGCAACACCATGGCCGATTGCCCAAGGCGGGTGCGCTGCGCGATCTCTTCCTGCAGGGCATGTTCAGCCCCCCCGCCAAGCGAATGCGCGAGATAAAGGGGCACCGGACCGTCCGCGGTGAACCCGGCAAGCGCGACGGCCAGCACCAGGCGCGGCGTCCGCAAAGGATCGCGGGCGATATAGGTCTGCACCTCGAGGTCATAGGCCGGAAAGCGGCGCGCAATCATGGCGTTGGCCCGCAGCACAAGGTCCTGCTTCGCCTTTGGTCCGAAACTCTGGCCGCCTCGGTGCTCGACGAAAAGCGTGGGCAAACCGACGTGGCGCCCCCCCACGTTTGCGAATCCGTTGGCACCAGTCGACCTCTTCGCCGTACCCGCGCCCAAAGGCCGTGTCGAAGCGCGGCACCCGCGCGAACCAATGCGAGGACAAGGCCATGCAGAAGCCTACCCCGGTCGGGGCCGAGGGCAGACGCGGCGGCGTAGGTATCGAGGCCGCGACCGCATCCAGTTGATCCACCAGACCCTCGGGAATGTGTCGCGCCTGAACGATCAGCGGGATCGAAAAGATCTCGGCATCGTTGGACATGGGCGTCACCGAGGCGATGCGGTCGTCTTGATAAAACGGCGCAACCAGCCGCGACGCCCAGTTCGGCGGAACCATCGCATCCGAATTGAGCAGGATCAGATGCCCCGGCAAATGCTCGGCCTCGGCGAAGGCATGGTTGACCGCGCCCACGAACCCCAGATTGCTGTCCAACTCGATCAGACGGGCCCGCGCCCCGGCCCGTGTATCCGCCCAGGTGCGCAGGAAGGGTCGGACACGTTCGTCTGTTGAGGCATCGTCGACAAGGATGATCCGCCAGTCCAGATCGGTGTTCTTCGCGACCCGGTTCAACGCCTCGGTGACCATGTCATAAGCGTCATGCACCGGCATGATGATCGTCACGGGCGTATCCGCCGGAACGGACGTGACAGCGACGCCAGGTGCGGACCCTTCCCGCCCCGGCCGCCTGCTGCTGCTTGTGCGGAAATACCTGTCGTCGAGGGGCAGACCGGGGTGCAGATCCTCCAACCCGAGGGCCCGTTTCACCGCGCTGCGGCTGGCTTCGTCACGTCGGATGATCCATCGCATCCCGGCTGGCAGGGCCTTGAGCAGATCGCGCAGAAAGGCCCGCTTGATCCGGCGCTCGGCTGCGGGTGTGGGCGGCTCGGACGGATGACGAACCGGCAGGCGCAGCGTGTCCCCCGCGGCAGTCGTCACTTCCATCTGCAGGGGACGCGCAGTCTCGGGGATCTCGACCTCGAAGCCGCAATTCAGCGGCAGCCCCAGCTTGCGGGCGACATCGGCGCGTGGGATTGCCGGGGTGATGGCCACGCGACCCTCGGGCCAGACGACATGCACCTGCGGGGCCGCCATCCACCCGATCAGGCGCACGCATCCGCGTTCCCGCGTAACCCGCTCGACATGACCCAGGCGCCGACGCCCGTCACGCGGCAAGGAAAAGCCGCACAGCCGGTCGGCGTGCCGCCACACGTACCGAAGATAGACCGCTCGGAACCGATAGAGCACGAGGTCGCCCTTACACGTTCGTGGAGGATGTCATGAAACCAACCAGCCCGTTCCGCCGCTTATCGCCAAAGGTCTTAGCAACCTGTTCGGGCAGCGACCATAGACGAGTTGCCCCATGCGCAAAGGGATATGACTCAATTCTCGTCGGGGCCGGTCCGACATGCCGGGGTCGCAGCAAATCTTTTACAAGAAAACCTGGCAAGTCGCCCATAGGGTGTGATCACAGTCAGCGCGACAAAAGGTGACGCGCCGTGGCCTCGACTCGATCAAACCCGCGGCGCCTGAACCTCCGACAGGATCTCGCGCAGGCCGATACGCCAGTCCGGGCGGGGAATGCCGAAAACGGCCTCGGTCGTGCTGCAATCCATCCGCGAATTCGCCGGGCGGGCGGCGGGCGTCGGGTAGGCGGAACTCGGGATATCCTCGACCCGGCAGGCCAGCCCGGCCCGTGCAAAAATCTCGCGCGCGAAATCGGCCCAGCTGACATCCGGCGCGCCCGAGAAATGGTAGGTGCCGGATTTTTCCGGGTGGCGCTGCACCTGCGCCACGATGCGCAGGCAGGCGTCTGCAATCGCCCGCGCTTGGGTCGGTCCCCCGACCTGATCGGCCACGATGCTCAGCCGGCCGCGATCGGCCCCAAGGCGCAGCATCGTCTTCACGAAATTCTGCCCATGCGCAGAGACCACCCAGGAGGTGCGCAAGATCACTGCAACCCCGCCGGCGGCGCGAACGCCCTCTTCGCCCAGCAGTTTCGAGCGGCCATAGGCCCCCAGCGGCGCGACCGGGTCGGTCGGCTGCCACGGCCGCTCGCCGTGACCGGCGAAGACGTAGTCGGTCGACAGATGAACGAAAGGGATGCCCAACTCGGCACAGGCGCGCGCCATCGCACCGGGCGCAGCCCCGTTGATCGTGTTGGCCAGGTCCTGCTCTTGCTCGGCGCGGTCGACGGCGGTGTAGGCGGCGGCGTTGATGACGGCAGACGGAGCATGGGCATGGATCGCGGCGGCACAGGCGGCGGGGTTGCACAGATCGGCCATGTCGCGGCCCAGGGCCAGGACATCGGCCTGGCGCTGCAGTTCCGTCGCCACTTCGCCCCGTCCGGCCAAAGATCATCACCGGCCCGCTCATGCCCGCGCGCCCAGTCTTTGTCCGACGCCATGTCTGCTTTGCAGCTTTTCCCACCAGGCGCGGTTTTCAAGATACCAATCCACGGTTCTCTCAAGCCCCTCTTCCACGGTGACCGTGGGGGACCAGCCCAGTTCCTCGGACATGCGGGTGGCGTCGATGGCATAGCGCAGGTCGTGGCCGGGGCGATCCGCGACAAAGGTGATCAGCCGCGCATGCGGGGCGCCCTCGGGGCGGCGTTCGTCCAGCAGGGCGCAGATCGTGCGCACCAGGTCGATATTGCGCCGCTCGTTGTTGCCGCCGATATTGTAGCTGCGCCCGACCTGCCCCTTTTGCAGCGCCAGCAGCAGCGCCTCGGCGTGATCCTCGACATATAGCCAGTCGCGCACGTTCTCACCCCGCCCGTAAACCGGGATGGGCTTGCCCGCCAGCGCGCTCAGGATCACCACCGGGATCAACTTCTCGGGAAAATGGTAGGGGCCGTAATTGTTCGAGCAATTGGTCACGATCACCGGCAGGCCATAGGTCTCGAACCAGGCGCGCACGAGGTGGTCCGAGGCCGCCTTGGACGCAGAATACGGGCTGTTGGGGGCATAGGGCGTGTCCTCGGTGAACAGCCCCTCGGCCGCCAGCGTGCCATAGACCTCGTCGGTCGAGATATGGTGAAAACGGAAATCCGCGGGCTTTCCGGCCCGTGACCAGTAGGCGCGCGCGGCCTCGAGCAAGGTATAGGTGCCGGTGATGTTCGTCTCGATGAAATCGCCCGGCCCGTCGATCGAGCGGTCCACATGGCTTTCGGCAGCCAGGTGCATGATGGCGTCGGGCCGGTGATCGGCCAGGACGCGGTCCATTGCGGCACGGTCGCGGATATCGGCCTGCACGAAGAAATAGCCGGGGTGATCGGCCACCGAGGCCACATTGTCGAGGCAGGCGGCATAGGTCAGCGCATCGACATTGACCACCTCGTGGCCGCGCGCGATGGCCAGCCGCACCACGGCCGAGCCGATGAACCCGGCCCCACCGGTCACGAGCAGTTTCATCGCGGCGCATCCTCGTAGGTGAACGGGCTGTCGAACCGGGCAAAGGCCCCTGCCGCGGCGTCCTTGTCCGACAGGATCGGCGCAACTTGTCCCAACTGCCAATCGATGCCCAGATCGGGATCGTCGAAGCGCAACGCGCCTTCGGTCTCGGGCGCGTAGTAATCCGAGCACTTGTAGATGATCTCGGTCTCGGGGGTCCGGGTCACGAAACCATGGGCAAATCCCGCCGGGATCATCAGTTGCTTGCCGTTCTCGAAGCTCAATTCGACGCCGACCCACTGGCCATAGGTGGGCGAGCCCTTGCGGATATCCACCGCCACGTCGAACAGCACGCCGCGCCCACAGCGCACCAGCTTGGCCTGCGCATGGGGCGGTGCCTGGAAATGCAGCCCGCGCACCGTGCCGACCTCGGCCGAGAGCGAGTGGTTGTCCTGCACGAAATCGGTCGTGATCCCGTGGTCGGCCAGACGGGCACGGTTGTAGGTCTCCGAGAAAAAGCCGCGAGAATCGCCAAATCGCGCCGGTGTCAGAACCACAAGACCGGGCAAGCCCGTCTCCTCAACTCGCATTCCGCAACTCCATCCAATCCCTGCGCGACCTCGGGCGGGGGCGCTGACAGGACCATGCCAGTTTCACGCAAAAGCGGCAATCCGACGGGCGGGCCGTTTCAGGGCGCAACAAACGGTTTCAATGATGCATCCCGTAGCGCAACGCGTCATGGATGCCCGCGTGGATGTTGCGTGAGGCGACGGCATCGCCGATCCGGTACAGGATGAACCCATCTTCCGCCTGCCTCGGAAACACAGACCCGCGCCCTGAAATCAGCGCCGCGTAATCCACCCGCCCCCGGTTCGCCGCATGCGGACGAAGGCCATGGTAGAGATCGTCATTTGCCGTCGTGCCATGCTCGGCCACCAGGTGGTCGACCACGCGCTCTTCTGTCCAGGCCGGCGCGAAATCGGACCCCAGCGTAACCCGCAGGCGGTTCCCCTCGCGCCGGACCGCGGTCACCCGCGTGTTGATCGTCAGGCGGCTGCCCGTCTCGTGCAAGGCACGCATATAGGGCACGTGATTGGTGCCGCCGATATCCGGCGCAAAGAACCGTTCGGGGCTGACCAGTTCCAGCGACGCGCCCGAGCGGGCGATCACCTCGGCCGCACTCATGCCGGGGTGGCCGCCATTGTCATCATAGACCAGGACATCGCCCACGGGCTTCACGGCCCCCGCCAGGACATCCCAGCTGGAAACCGCGCAGTCCTGCCCGGCCATCTCGGGCATTTGCGGCAGGCCGCCGGTGGCCACGATCACCACCTCGGGGCTCAGGGCGATCACATCTTCGGCTTCGGCAAAGGCGTTGAACCGGATCTCGACACCCAGGCGGTCCAATTCCTGCAACCGCCAATCGACGATCCCGGCAAGGTCGCGCCGCCGCGGATTGGCCGTCAGCAGGTTCATCTGCCCCCCGGCGCGATCCGACGCTTCGAGGACCGTGACCGCATGGCCGCGCTCGGCCGCAACGCGCGCCGCCTCCAGCCCTGCGGGCCCGGCCCCGACGACGACCACATGGCGCGAGACGGGCGCGCGCGGGATGTCATGGGGCAGGACGGCTTCGCGCCCCGTGGCAGCGTTATGAATGCACAGCGCCTGCCCCCCTTCGTATATTCGGTCGAGGCAATAGGTCGCCCCCACGCAGGGACGGATTCGGTCTTCCTGCCCTGCCGCGATCTTGGCCCCGATATGCGGATCGGCGACATGGGCGCGGGTCATCCCCACCAGGTCGAGCTTGCCGCTGGCCACGGCATGGCGTGCCGTGGCGACATCGGCGATCTTGGCGGCGTGCAGGATCGGGATATCGACCTCGGACCTGATCTCGCCGGCAAAATCCAGATGTGGCGCAGATGGCATTCCCTGGATCGGGATCACCTCGGTCAGTTCCGCGTCGCTGGCCACGCGCCCGCGGATCAGATTGAGGAAATCGACCTTGCCCGAGCCTGCAAAGCGCCGCGCGATCTCGACCCCTTCGGCCCGCGACAAACCGGGGTCGAATTGCTCGTCCGCCACCATGCGCAGCCCCATGATAAAATCGGGGCCAACCGCGTCACGGATCGCGTCGATGACCAGCCACGCAAAGCGCATGCGGTTGTCCAGGCTGCCGCCAAAGGCGTCATCGCGCCGGTTCTGATAGGGCGACCAGAAGGCATCGATCAGGTGGCCGTATGCCTCGAGTTCGATGCCATCGAGGCCCGCGGCCTGCATCCGCTGCGCCCCGCCGCATAATCGGCGACGATCCGGTCGATGTCCCAGTCCTCCATTTCCTTGGGAAAGGCGCGGTGCGCCGGTTCGCGCACCGCCGACGGGGCGACCACCGGTAGCCAGTCGCCCTTGTTCCAGGTCGTGCGCCATCCCAGATGCGTCAGCTGGATCATCACCGCGCAGCCATGGGCATGGCAGCCCTCGGTCAGGTCGCGCAAGGGCTGCACGATCTCGTCGCGATAGGCATGCAGGTTGCCGAACGCCTCGGGGCTATCGGCGGACACGATGGCCGAACCGGCCGTCATCGTCAGGGCAAGCCCGCCCCTGGCCTTCTCGACATGGTAAAGGCGGTATTGCTCAAGCGGCAGACCATTCTCGGAATAATTCGGCTCATGCGCGGTGGACATGAGCCGATTCTTCAAGGTCAGATGCTTGAGCTGAAAGGGCTGCAAAAGGGGATCGTCGGACATGTCGGGCCTCGGCTGGTCGGCAAAAGCCTAGGCCACCCCCTCGGGATCACGAAAGCCCGGAACCGACATGTGCAGGTCGGAAAAGCCGGCTTTTCCACCGCCCTCAGGCGGTGATCCAGTCGAAAAACCCTTCGCCCGCCTCGGCGCGCAAGTCGGCGGCCATCTCGGCGCCCAGTTTCGCGCCATCCTCGATCGGCGCGGTGCGGTCGGCGGTCAGCACCTCGGACCCGTCGGGCCGCAGGATCTCGCCCCGCAGGCGCAGCATGGTGCCGTCCAGTTCGGCCAGACCGGCGATAGGGGTTTCGCAGGACCCGTCGAGACCGGCCAGAAAGGCCCGTTCGGCCGCAAGACGTTGCCCCGTAGGCCCATCATGGATGGCCGCCAGCATCTCGGCGGCGCGCGTGTCGTCGATGCGCCGTTCGATCCCGATGGCGCCCTGTGCGACGGCCGGCAGCACATCCTCGACCTCGATGGCCGATTTCACCACCTCGGTCATGCCCAGACGGCGCAGGCCCGCCATGGCGAGGAAGGTGGCATCCGCCACCCCGTCGCCCAGCTTTTTCATCCGCGTCTGCACATTGCCGCGAAACTCGACCACCTGCAGGTCGGGACGGCGCGCCTTGAGCTGGGCCCGGCGACGCAGCGACGAGGACCCCACGCGCGCGCCCTCGGGCAGCGCCGCAAGCGAATCGTGATTCAGCGAAACAAAGGCATCGCGCACGTCCTCGCGCGGCAGGTAGGTATCGAGGATCAAACCGGGCGGCTGTTCGACCGGCATGTCCTTCATAGAATGCACCGCGATGTCGATCCCGCCGGTCAGCATCGCCTCTTCGATTTCCTTGGTGAAGAGACCCTTGCCGCCCAACTCTTTCAGGGGTTTGTCGGCATCGATGAGTCCACGGTCATCGCCGGTGGTCTTGATCACCACGATCTCGAATGCCTCTTCCGGCAAGTCGAAGGCGGCCATCAGGCGGGTTCGGGTTTCATAGGCCTGTGCCAGCGCCAGCGGCGAGCCACGGGTTCCGATCTTGAGGGGCGAGGCGGGGGTAGGCAGGTCGGTCGTCATGTCACTTCTCTACTAGTGTCAACGCGGGTTGTATATGTGTCAACTTTGCTTGACAATCGGGTTCGTCTTGACAGTTTTGGCGCGGGGCGAAACGGTGCCCCAAACGACCCGAGGATGACCCGATGACAGAAAAGAAGAAACTCCTGCGCAGCCTCGCAGGCGAGGCGATGGATGTGCCGCCCGTGTGGCTGATGCGCCAGGCGGGGCGTTACCTGCCCGAATACCGCGAAACGCGCGCGCAGGCGGGGGACTTCTTGTCGCTGTGCTACAATTCCGAGCTTGCGGCCGAGGTGACGCTGCAGCCGATCCGCCGCTACGGGTTCGATGCCGCGATTCTCTTTGCCGATATCCTGCTGATCCCCGACGCGCTGGGGGCCGATCTGTGGTTTGTCACCGGCGAGGGGCCGCGCCTGTCCACCATCACCGGGCCGGACGGCCTGAAGGCGCTGAAGGGCAAGGATGACATCCACGACCACCTTGCCCCGGTTTACGAGACCGTGCGAATCCTGTCGCGGGAATTGCCCAGGGAAACCACGCTGATCGGCTTTGCCGGTGCGCCCTGGACGGTGGCGACTTACATGATTGCCGGACGCGGCACGCCCGACCAGGGGCCGGCCCACGCCCTGCGCGAAAGCGATCCCGACACCTTTGGCGCGCTGATCGAGCTGCTGACCGAGGCGACCATCGAATATCTCGACATGCAGGTCAAAGCCGGGGCCGAGGTGGTCAAGATCTTCGACAGCTGGGCCGGGTCGCTGAAGGGCGAGGCGTTCGACCGTTTCGCGCTGGAACCCGCCAAGCGCATCACCGCCGAGATGAAGCGCCGCAACCCCGGCCTGCCGGTCATCGCCTTCCCGCGCGAAGCGGGCGATAAATACATCGGTTTCGCCAAGGCCGTCGACGCCGATTGCGTCGCCATCGACACCAAGGTCGCGCCCGAATGGGCCGCCGAACACCTACAACCCGACAGCTGCGTTCAGGGCAATCTCGACCCCAAGCTGATGGTCGAGGGCGGCCAGCGCCTGATCGACGAGGCGCGCCACATCGTCGACGCGCTCAAGGGCGGGCCGCACATCTTCAACCTTGGCCACGGCATCACCCCCGATGCCGACCCTGAGAACGTGCATGTCCTGCTCGAGGCCATTCGCGGCTAGCGCCGCGTGACAGCGCGGCCCGATGTCGCGGTGGTGGGGCGGGGCCTGATGGGCACCGCCTGCGCCCGGCATCTGGCCGAGGCCGGGCATACCGTCTTCCTGATCGGCCCCGACGAACCGGAGAACCCGTCCCGCTTCGACGGCCCGTTCGCCAGCCATCACGACGCGGGCCGCATCACGCGCGGACTGGCCGAAAAGGCGGATTGGTCACGCCTCGCCCTTCGATCCATCGACCGATACGCGATGCTGGAAGAGGCACTGGGCGAGTCGTTCTATAGCCCCTGCGGTGTCATGATGGCTGGTCCGCTGAATGGGCCGGGGGCCGAGTTCACACGCGGCTTCCTTGGGGCGGCCAAGCGCCTCGCCCTGCCGCACGAGCGGATCGACGGCGACGCGCTTGACGCCCGTTTCCCCTATTTCCGCTTTCCAGCCGATACTGTCGCCGCGTGGGAGGCACTGGGCGGCTGGATCGACCCGCGTGCCTTGCGCCGCGCCGAAGAGGTCTGCGCCACGCGCGCGGGCGCAACCGTGATCCGCGACACTGCCGCTGGGCTGGCCGGTGATACACTCACCCTTGGCAGCGGCGACATTGTCACCGCAGGCCATGTCGTCATGGCAACGGGCGGCTATGCCCGCACCTCGGGGCTGTTGCCCGCTCGACCGGCCATGGCGGTCTACGCCCGGACGGTCGTGCTTGCGGAGCTTGATCCACAACAGGCCGCGCGCCTGGGTGGAATGCCGTCCCTTATCGCGATGCCCGAGGGCGGGCGGATGGACGACGACGTCTACCTGCTGCCGCCAATCCGCTACCCCGATGGCAGGACCTATCTCAAGATCGGCGGCGAGCCGGTATCGCCCCGCCTGGAAACAGATGCCGAGATGACCGCATGGTTCCAGTCTGCGGGCAGCGCCGCGGCGGGCGAGATGCTGAGCGCGCAGCTGAGCGTCCTGATGCCCGGGCTGCACCCGCGCCACCTGCACTGCGCGGCCTGCGTCGTCAGCTTCACCGAAACCGGCTATCCCTATATCGAACGGCTGACCGACAGGCTGACGATCCTGACCGGCGGCAATGGCGCCGCCGCCAAATCCTGCGACGAGATCGGGCGCCTCGGTGCCATCGCGGCCACCGGCGGCGACCTGTCGGCCGAGGGCTACGATACCGATTTCAGGGCCGTCTTCGCCTGACCTCTCAGGTCCACTTGGCGATGGGCGGCAGGCTCATCAGCACGGCGTTCGCATCGTGCCCTGTTTCCAGCCCGAATTTCGTACCCCGGTCATAGACGAGGTTGTACTCGGCATAGAGCCCGCGATGCACCAACTGCCTTTCGCGATCTTCCTCGGTGAACGGCATGTGCTTGCGCCGTTCGACACAGCCCAGGAATGCCGGCAGAAACGCCCGCCCGACATCCTGGGTAAAGGCGAAATCCGCCTCCCAGTCGCCGGTGTTCAGATCGTCGTAGAAGATCCCGCCGACCCCGCGCGCGCGGTGGCGATGCGGCACGTAGAAGTATTCGTCGGCCCAGTCCTTGAAACGCGGATACAGATCCGCGCCATGCGGGTCGCAATGCTCCTTCAACACGGCATGGAAGTGTTCCGTATCCTCGGCGTATTCGATCGCCGGGTTCAGATCTGACCCGCCCCCGAACCACCACGCCACCGGGGTCCAGAACATGCGCGTGTTCATGTGGACGGCGGGCACGTGCGGGTTCTGCATATGCGCGACCAGGCTGATCCCCGACGCCCAGAAAGTCGGGTCGTCCTTCAGCCCCGACAGATCCTTGCGCGCGGCCATGGCCGCCACGGCGCGCTCGCCCAACTGCCCGTGCACGGTCGAGACATTCACACCCACCTTCTCGAAGACGCGCCCGCCGCGCATCACGCTCATCAGCCCGCCCCCGGCATCCGAGCCGTCCTCGGACTGGCGCCTGGTTTCGGTCACTTCAAACCGCCCGGCGGGTGCTGGGCCGCCTTGCGCATCTTCAAGGGCTTCGAAGGCGGCGACGATCTCGTCCCTCAATCTTCGAAACCACTGCGAAGCGCGGGCTTTTCGGTCGTCGAACTGGTCGGTCATTGCGGGCCTCTCCCGGGGCGTCTGGAACTCCGTTGTGCCTGACTAGCACCTCAACGCCGGGCTTGCTATCCGGCGCGGCAGGCGGCGTCGCACGGACCTGACGGCAGGGCGCGTTTCACCATGGATTTCCGTGCGCCTTTCGCGTAGTATCGAAAAAACGCCGCGTCAGACGGCACCCCGAGGCAGAACGAGCAGCTTCGTGCAAACCGGAAGATTTCTCACCGCCCTGATGGGGCTGATCCTATGTGTCGTGCTGGGTGTGACCGCACCGGCACGAGCCGCCCCCTATGCCGCCATGGTGATGGATGCCCGCACCGGCGAGGTGCTGCATTCGCGCAACGCCGACACGCGCCTTCACCCCGCCTCCCTGACCAAGATGATGACGCTCTACATCGCGTTCGAGGCGGTCCGCCTTGGGGAAATCGGCCTGGACACACCGGTCCGCATTTCGGCCAACGCGGCGGCCGAGCCGCCCTCGCGCCTCGGTCTGCGCTCGGGCAGCACCATCCGCTTTCGCTTTCTCATCCGGGCCGCCGCCATCCGCTCGGCCAATGATGCGGCCACCGCCATCGGCGAGGCGATCGAAGGGTCCGAAGCCGCCTTTGCCCGCCGCATGACCCGCACGGCGCGCGCCCTCGGCATGACGCGAACGACCTTTCGCAACGCGCACGGCCTGACCAGCGACGGTCACCTTTCGACCGCGCGCGACATGACGATCCTCGGGCGGCGGATGGTGTATGACTACCCGCAATACTACAACATCTTCTCGCGGCGCGAGGATGACGCCGGCATCGCCACGATCCGCAACACCAACCGCGCGGTTCTCAACGCCTATGCCGGGGCGGACGGGATCAAGACGGGCTATACGCGGGCCGCGGGCTTCAACCTCGTGGCCTCGGCGCAGCGCGGACGGGAACGGATCATCGCCACGGTGTTCGGCGGACGCTCGGCGGCGTGGCGCAATCAGCGCATCATGGAATTGCTGGACATGGGTTTCGACAGGGCGCCAAGCCGCGCGCCGGTCCGAACGCCACCGCTTCCGTCCTACCCCGATGGCGGTGCGAGCAACGGCGCGGTCGCCCGCAGCCTGCGCCCGGTGCCCCGCCCCGGTCCATCGGCCCCATCGCCTGAATTGCTGGCCGCCATTGGCGAAGCGGTCGGCGAAGTCCTGACCGAGGTCGAGACGGCCACCGCCACCGAGGTCCCCAGCCTTCCCCCGACACCGAGGCCGGAGCCTCAAGCCGCCCTCGACGTGCCGCCGCGCCCCCAGCCCACCGCGCCCGAGGTCATCACCCGCGCCTCCTCGACCGGCAGCCGTCTATACGGCGTGTCGCTGGGGCGGCAGCCGTCGCACCATGCCGCCGAACGCTTGCTGTTGCGCACCGCACTGGCCGAGCTGGGCACATTCGACGATGCCTTGCGCCGCGTGGTTCAACGCTCTGGCGGGTACGAGGCCCGCTTTGCCGGCATGACCGAGACTCAGGCGGCGCGCGCCTGCGCCAGGCTGGCCGCCCGCAACGTGACCTGCGAGATGTTCGGCCCCTGAAGATCGAGGCGGGGACACGTTCGTGACCGCCGCCCCCCCAACGCGCGTGGCCTCATTTCTTGGGCTTGTCGTCGTAATCCTCGGACAAGATGCGGTTGGCATCCCCGTCGGGGTCGTCGAACTGCCCGCGGCGCAGCATCCAGAAGAAAAAGGCCAGTCCGAGCAACCCGAGAAACAGGCTGACGGGGATGAGCAGGCCGAGAATGTCCATGGGTGTCTTTACCTGAGCCGCAGAGCGTTCAGCGACACCGTAATCGAAGACAGCGACATGGCCAAGGCCGCGATCAGCGGCGTGGCAAGCCCCGCCACCGCCAAGGGCACGGCCAAGACGTTATAGACCGTCGCAATCGAGAAATTCTCGTGAATGCGCTTGGCGGCCGAGACCGAGGTGGTGACCGCATCACCGATCGGGGCCAGGCTGCGCCCCATCAGCACCATGTCCGATGCCGTGCGCGCCGCATCCAGCGCCGAGGCCGGCGAAATCGACACATGCGCCGCCGCCAGCGCCGCGGTGTCGTTCAGCCCGTCACCCACCATCAGCACCTTGGCGCCCTCGGCCGCCAGATCGGCCACCAGCGCGGCCTTTTCCTCGGGCAGGGCCTCGGCGATGACCTCGTCGATGCCCATGCGACCGGCGAACCGGGTCACGGCCCCCTTGGTATCGCCCGAGATCAGGATCACCCGCTTGCCATCGGCCTTGAGCGCGGCGACGGTTTCCTCGGCCCCCTCGCGCAACGTGTCGGTAAAGCGCACCGTGCGCGGCGCCTGATCGCCGATCTTTAGGAAACTTGCCGTCATGTCGGGGGCCTCGGCCCCGAGCCACGCCGCGCGGCCAAGGCGCACGGGCTTATCATGCCACAGGCCTTCCACCCCGTAACCGGGGCGTTCGACCAGGTCGGTCACGGTGGCGGGCTGCAGGCCCCTGGCCCTGAGCGCGACCGCCAAGGCATCGGCCAGCGGATGCGAGGAGACTTCGGCCAGCGCCAGGGCAACCCGCAGATCCCCCTCGGGCAGATCCTCGAGGCCCACGGGATCGGGCGTGCCGGTGGTCAGCGTGCCGGTCTTGTCGAACACGACGGTATCGGCCTCGGCCAGACGTTCCAGGGCCGTGCCCTTCTTGATCAGCAACCCCTTGCGAAACAGACGCCCCGACGCGGCGGTGGTGACCGCAGGCACGGCCAACCCGAGGGCGCAGGGACAGGTGATGATCAGAACCGCCGCCGCGATGTTCAGCGACACCCGCAGGTCCTGCGTGCCGATATACCATCCCACGGCGGCCACGACCGACAGGATATGCACGCCCGGCGCATAGAGCTTGGCGGCCCTGTCGGCGAGAGAGTTGTAATTCGACCGCCCCGACTCGGCCACGGCGACCAGATCGGCGATACGGTGCAACGAGGTGTCGCGGCCCGCCGCCTGTACCTGCACCAGCAATGGGCCGGTCAGATTGACCTCGCCGGCGCTGACCACCTGACCGGGGCCGGCATAAACGGGCAGGCTCTCTCCGGTCATCAGGGACCGGTCCAGCTCGGACTGCCCCTCGGTCACGACGCCATCGACGGGAATGCGGCCACCGGGCTTGACCCGGACGATGTCGCCCACCGCCAGGTCCGAGGCGGCCACCGTTTCCTCGGTGCCGTCGGACAGGATGCGCACGGCGCGCGGCACTTCCAACGCGGCCAGTTCCTGCGCGGCCGACCGCGCCGAGGCACGCGTGCGATGGTCGAGATACCGCCCCGCCAAAAGAAAGGTGCACAGCGCGATAGCCGCATCGAAATAGGCATGCTCGCCCGATTGAGTCGTCTCGTAAAGCGAGGTGCCCACCGCCAGCACGATGGCCAGCGTGATCGGCACGTCCATGTTCAGCCGCCCGCCCCTGAGCGCCGACCAGGCCGACAGGTAGAAGGGCTGGCCCGAAAAGATCACGGCCGGGATCGCAATGCCCGCCGAGATCCAGTGCATCATGTCCCGCGTGACGCCCTCGGCCCCGGCCCAGACGGCCACGGACAAGAGCATTACGTTCATCATCGCGAAAAAGGCCACCGCCAGACGCATCAGCAGATCGCGCCCGGCCCGGTCCGCGGCGGTCGTGGCCAGGACGCCGGGGTCAAGCTCGTGGGCCTCATAGCCCGCCGCCTCGAGGACCTGTGTCAGATCATCGGGGGTCACGCCGGGCTCGGCCTCGACGGCGGCGCGGCGCAGGGTCAGGTTCACCCGCGCCTCCTTGACGCCCGGAATGCCGCGCAGCGCCTTTTCCACGCCCGAGATGCAGCCCGCGCAGTGAATCCCCGGCAGCGACAGCATCAGCGTCGCGTCTTTCGGCAACTCGGCCAGATGTTCGGCCGCCGGGGCGACGTTGCAGGCCGGGCAGGCCCCTGGCCGGGCCCGTTCCTGAGCATGATCGAAGGTGACGGTCATTGCCCGATCCTTTGGTCAGTCGCGCAGCGAAAAGGTGATGTTGTGGCGGTAATCGGCCCCGTTTCGTGCCTTGCCGGTCAGACGCAGACGCCACTGCCCCTCGGCCAGCGCGACAGGTGCGGTCAACACGCCATTGGGGCCGCGCGCGAAATCAAGGCGCTGATCGTCGCGCTGGCTGGTCGGACGCGTCAGCAGCGCATCGAGCTCGGCCGGGTAGACCGGACGGCCCTCGGAATCGACCAGCGTCAGGTTCAGGACACCGTTCTCGACCGCGACCGAGGCATTCCAGCCCAACTCCTCTTGGGCCAGCCGACGATCGTCGAAGGTCTGGCTGTCGGCATAGCTCGAACTGACCTCCATCCCCGGAAAGGTGGAAATGGCATTGTAGGCCATGAACAGGTTCACCCCGATGATCAGGCCAAAACCGATCACGAACATCGCCAGGACCTTGCGGCCGGTCAGGGGTTTGCCGGCACTGCGGTCTGTGTCGTCGGTCATTCGGTCTCCCTCCCGAAGAATGTCGTGTCCTCAAACGAGCGCGTATTCGTGCTGAGGTCCTCGATCCAAAGACGGAAATCGGTTCGTTCGGTCGCAGCCGCCTCCGTCCCGGCGGGCGCGATCACATAGACCCGCTGCAACAGGGTGGAGTCGATCGGCACTTCGACCGTCTCGTCATCCGAGCCTTCCAGTTCGAGGATGAAAGGCGCGCCCTCCCCCAGCGAGACCCGGAAATCGGAGGTCTGATGCGTCATGTTGCGGATCCGCACGTCATATGTATTCCGGATCGACCCGTCAGACAGCGTGACATATTGCGGGTTCCGCACGGCGGCCACGGTCATGTCGATATCGGAGCGGATGAACAGCAACACCGTCAGGCCGATGCCGATGGCCGACCACAGGACCGTGTAGATGATCGTGCGCAGACGGAAGATGTGCTTCCAGACCGAGATCTTGTCCTTGCCGGCGCGTTCGTTGGTCTCGTCGGTCAGCGCCATGTAATCGACCAGGCCGCGCGGCTTGCCGATTTTGGCCATGATGTCGTCGCAGGCGTCGATGCACAGCGCGCAGGTGATGCATTCCAGCTGCTGGCCATCGCGGATGTCGATCCCCACCGGGCAGACGTTCACGCAGGCCATGCAGTCGATGCAGTCACCCAACTCCGTGTTTTCCTGCCCCTTGCGATGTTTGCCGCGCGGCTCGCCCCGCCAATCGCGGTAGGCCACGGTGATCGTCTGCTCGTCCATCATCGCCGCCTGGATGCGCGGCCAGGGGCACATGTAGATGCACACCTGCTCGCGCATGAAGCCGCCGAAGACAAAGGTCGTCGCGGTCAGGACGCCGATCGTGGTATAGGCCACATAGGGCGCCTGGAGCGTGACCAGATCGACCAACAGCGTCGGGGCATCGGCAAAGTAGAACACCCACGCGCCCCCCGTTGCGACGGCGATCAGCAGCCATACGATATACTTGACAACCCGCAGACGGAATTTCTTGAAGTTCCAATCCTGCTTCCACAGGCGCAGCCGCGCGTTGCGGTCCCCCTCGATCCAGCGTTCGACCGTAAAGAACAGGTCGGTCCACACGGTTTGCGGGCAGGTATACCCGCACCAGACACGGCCCAGGGCCGAGGTGAACAGAAACAGCCCGAGACCGGCCATGATCAGCAGACCGGCCACGAAATAGAATTCATGCGGCCAGATCTCGATCCAGAAGAAGAAGAACCGCCGATTGGCGAGGTCCAGCAGGACCGCCTGATCGGGCAGGCTGGGGCCGCGATCCCATCGAATCCAGGGCGTCAAGTAATAGATGCCGAGGGTGACGATCATGATCACCCATTTCAGGTTCCGAAAGCGGCCCTTCACACGCTTGGGGAAAACAGGTTCACGGGCGGCATAGAGCTTTTGCGGCTCTTCGGTGGCACTCATATCGGAATCCTTGGGGTCTGGTCGTTTTGTCCTGCGCTGGAATGGTTCTAGGGCCGCGCAGGGTGCCCTTTCATTGACGTGAATCAAGCATACGGAAGCATACAGACGAAAAGGTTTGCGACGCCAAAGGAATGTGCTGCGACCCATCCGCCCATACCGTCGGCGACCGTGGGTTCGGCCGCGTGCGAAACCGCATGACGGACCGCTGCATCAAAATGGTTGGGAAAAACGCGCGCGCGACCTATGATTAAGTGTACTCTTCCGTCGGCTTCGCGCCGGCGCCTGCACAGAACGACCGTGCGGGTGGCTGTCGTCGGGGGAAGGGAGGCACCGGTCCCGTAGGAAACGCGCGAACAGGACCGGGACCGGTGCCACTCCGGCGACCGGGAGGGGCCACCGGAACTTGTGAGATGATGGCCCTACTGGCCACCACCAAGTGAGTGTACATACACGGCTACCGAGCGGACCTCGGCCTCGCTCAGGCGCCCCGCCTCGGAGGCATCCGCCGACCAGGGCGGCATGACGCCGAATCGTGCGTTGCGCACCGTGTATTCGATGGCCTCTTCAGAACCACCGTAAAGCCAGATCGCATCCGTCAGGTTGGGCGCGCCCAGGAACGGGTCGCCTGCCCCATCCTCGGCATGACACGCCGCACAGTTGTAGAGGTAGACCTCCTCGCCGGCCGCAGCCAACGTGGCGTCGTGATCCTGGCCAGAGATATTGCGCACGTATTGCACAACCTGGCTGATCTCCTCGTCCGAAAGGATGCCCTCGAAGGCGGTCATCTCGGAATAGCGTGCGTTCGGGTCATCCTCGTTCCGGATGCCGTGGCTGATCGTAAAATGAACCTCCTCAATGGTACCGCCCCAGAGCCAGTCGTCGTCCAGAAGGTTCGGATACCCCGAAGCCTGAACGCCCGCCGCACCAGAACCGTGACACTGCGAACACCAAGTTGCGAACGTCGCCCCCCCCTTGGATAGCGTAGTTATAGAGGTCGGGATTCGCCGTTGCGTTGATCTCGGTCAAATCGACCTCGGTAATGCGCTGACGAATGCCGGCATTCATGTCGTCGAAACGGTCGATATCCTCGGCCACCTCGGCGCGCGTCGAAAAGCCCAGGATGCCGGGCGTGGCCCCGTTGATCAGCGGCCATGCCGGGTACAGGACGGTATAACCGATGCCCCAGACGATGCAGCCGTAAAAGGTCCATAGCCACCAACGCGGCAGGGGATTGTTGAACTCCTTGATGCCATCCCAGACGTGACCGGTCGTATCGGGGTCACCCTCTTGCAGGATCTGCTCCTCGGGATGCTTGTTCTTGTCGTCACTCATTGCCGCGCCTCCTCGAATTGGGCGTTGGCTGCCTGGCTGTCGCCGGCCGGCCGGTCGTCATGGCGGAAAGGGATGTTCGCGGTATCGCGATGGACCTTGCGGCTGCCGGGACGCAACGTGAACACGACAACCCCGAGAAACACGAGAAGCATGAACAGCGCGCCCCAGCTGCGGGCAATGACCTGCAGTAAGGTATAGGTGTCTTCCATCGGCTTCCCCCCTTAACGGCTTGCGTCGGCTTCGAAGGTCGAGAAATCGACCAGCGTGCCGAGCATCTGGAGATAGGCCACCATCGCGTCCATCTCGGTCACCTCGGGGTTCCCGTCAAAGTCACGCTGCTGTGCGCCGGGATAGCGCTCGACCACACCCGAATCGCCGAAATCGGTGGCCTGCTCGACGAAATCGAGCTCGGCCATTTCGATCATCTCGTCGGTATAGGGCACACCGACGATGCGATGGGTTTCCATCAGATCGGCGATATAGGTCGGTTCGATCACCGTTTCGGCGAGGAACGCATAGGGCGGCATCACCGATTCCGGCACCACCGACTGGGGATCGATCAGGTGATCGACATGCCAGGCGTCCGAGTAGCGGCCGCCGACGCGGGCGAGGTCGGGCCCCGTCCGCTTCGAGCCCCACTGGAACGGGTGGTCGTACTGGCTTTCGGCTGCCAGCGAGTAGTGGCCATAGCGTTCGACCTCGTCCCGCATGGGACGGATCATCTGGCTGTGACACACATAGCAGCCCTCGCGGATGTAGATCTCGCGGCCCGCCAGTTCGAGGGGCGAGTAGGGGCGCATGCCCTCCACGTCCTCGATGGTGTTCTCCAGGTAGAACAGCGGTGCGATTTCCACGATCCCCCCGATCGTGACGACCAGAAAGCTGAGCGCCAGCAGGAGGGTTGCGTTGGTTTCAATCTTCTTGTGACCATCAAATGCAGCCATTGTCAGGTCCCCCCTTATTCAGCCGGCGCCGCGACGGTGGCATCCTTGCGGGCAGCCCCCTTCTTCACGGTCATCCAGAGGTTGTAGGCCATGATGATCGCGCCGGTGAGGTAAAGCACCCCGCCCAGACCACGCACCACATACATCGGGAACTTGGCTTCCACGGTGTCGGCGAAGGAGTTCACGAGGAAGCCCTGGTCGTCGACTTCGCGCCACATCAGGCCTTCCATGATCCCCGTCACCCACATCGAGGCGGCGTAGAGCACGATGCCGATCGTGGCGAGCCAGTAGTGCCAGCTGACCATGCGCAGGCTGTAGAGCGCCTGACGGTTCCACAGTTTCGGGAACAGGTAGTACAGCATCCCGAAGGTGATCATGCCGTTCCAGCCCAGCGCGCCCGAGTGCACGTGACCGATCGTCCAGTCCGTGTAGTGCGACAGCGAGTTGACCGCGCGGATCGACATCATCGGGCCTTCGAAGGTCGACATGCCGTAGAAGGCGACCGAGGTGACCATCATCCGCAGAACCGGGTCGGTGCGCAGCTTGTCCCACGCGCCCGACAGCGTCATCAGGCCGTTGATCATGCCGCCCCAACTGGGCATCCACAGCACGATCGAGAACACCATGCCCAGGGTCGAGGCCCAGTCAGGCAGCGCCGTGTAGTGCAGGTGGTGCGGACCGGCCCAGATGTACAGGAAGATCAGCGCCCAGAAGTGGATGATCGACAGCTTGTAGGAATAGACCGGGCGTTCGGCCTGCTTGGGAATGAAGTAATACATCATGCCCAGGAAGCCGGCGGTCAGGAAGAAGCCCACGGCGTTGTGGCCATACCACCACTGCGTCATGGCATCCTGCACACCCGAGAAGAGCGAAACCGACCGCGAGCCAAAGATCGACACCGGCACGGCCAGGTTGTTGACCACGTGCAGCATCGCGACGGTGACGATGAAGGACAGGAAGAACCAGTTGGCGACGTAGATATGCGGCTCCTTGCGCTTGAGCAGCGTGCCGACGAACAGCGCCAGATAGGCGACCCACACGATGGTCAGCCACAGGTCGATGTACCACTCGGGCTCGGCGTATTCACGGCTCTGGCTGCCGCCCAGCAGATAGCTGGTGGCCGCGAGCACGATGAAGAACTGGTAGCCCCAGAACACGAACCACGCCAGGCCACCGCCCCACATGCGTGCGGCCGAGGTGCGCTGAACCACGTAGAACGACGCGGCCAGCAGGCCGGTGCCGCCAAAGGCGAAAATCACCGCCGAAGTGTGCAGCGGGCGCAGACGACCAAAGTTCAGATAGGGCTGCGCCCAGTCGAAATTGAGCTGTGGAAAGGCCAGTTGGAAGGCGATGAACACCCCGACCAGAAAGCCGATGACGCCCCAAAAGGCCGTCCCGATGGCTGCGGCGCGAACCGGCCCGTCCATATATTCGTTTTCGTTCACATACCGCGGCTCGCCCGTGCGGCGCAGTTGCCACAGAAACAGACCGCCTGCCGTCACCATGATCAGGATGGCATGCACCATATAGAGCATGTCCCTGGCATAGTTGGCCGCAATCGCGGCCAGAACCGCGACAAGGCCAAGGATCAGCAGCTTTACATAATCAAGCATTGATCGTCCCTTCGTGATGCCCCGGTTCGGATTCACCTGTAGCGACTCGGCAAAGCCGTCCGGAGCTGTTCCATCTGATCCCCAAATCGCGGATAAGGCGAGTAGGGACCTTGATCCAAGTCAATCATACCCCATGCGCACGAGGGTTGATGCAGGTCAATGTGGCGCAGAGTGTGCGATCGTATGCATCTCTCGGAGCAAAACGAGGAGGGTCTCATGGCCTACAAGAGCATTCTGACCGTCTTGACCGACGACAAGGACGTTGCGCCTGTTCTTGACGCCGTCGCGCCGTTCGCCGCAGCGGCGGAGGCGCATCTCGATGTCCTGTGCTTGGGCATCGACCGAACGCAGACAGGCTATTATTTTGCTGGCGCGACAACGCTCATGCACGATGAGACCCTCGCCCAGGCCCAGGCCGAGGCGACGCGAATCGAACAGGCCGCCCGCACCCATCTCGCACAGTCGGACATTTCGTGGGGCGTCGAGGCCCTGGTGGCGCAGTCGGCCTCGGTCACACCGGTCGTCGCACGCCGCGCACGGTTTGCCGATCTCGTCATGCTGCCCAAACCCTACGGTGCCGATCTGCCGTCGGATGCTCCCGTCATGGTTGAATCGGCCATGTTCCAGGGCAACGCACCCGTCATCGTTCTGGCGGATGAGAAACCCGTGTCCCTGACCCCGAGGAAGATCGTCGTCGCCTGGAACGAATCGAACGAGGCGATGACGGCCATCCGCCGCGCCATGCCGATGCTGGTCGGCGCCGACCTCGTGAACATCTGCATCATCGCCCCCGAGCGGCATGGCAGCGAAACCACCGATCCCGGCGCCGAACTGTCGCGCATGCTCAGCCGGCATGGCGTGACCTGCGAGGTGTCGCTGCTGCCGCAGACCCTGCCCCGCGTGTCCGAGGTGCTCAAGCGTCACATCGCCGACCAGGATGCCGACCTGCTGGTCATGGGCGCCTACGGCCACTCGCGCTTCCGCGAGGCGATTCTGGGCGGCGCGACCCGCAACATGCTGGAACACTGCACGGTGCCGGTGCTGATGGCGCATTGAGGGCCGGCCGCAAACGACAACGCCCCGCGGGATCCGTGGGGCGTTCGATCAGACCGATCTGTCAGCCTGCGATCACTCCGGCATGCCACCATCGGAATCGTCGCCGGTCTCGTCCATGAGGATTTCGAAATCCGGAATCACGATATGACGCTTGCCTTCCAGCCGGATCACCTCGTCTTTCTTTAGGCCCGACATCTGGCGGCTGACGGTTTCCAGCGTCAGGCCCAGGTAATCCGCCATCGCTTCGCGGGTCAGCGGCAGGTCGAACGCCACCTCGCCGGCACCGCCGATGTTCTGAACGCTGGTTTCGCGGCGCGCGATGATCGACAGGAAACTGGCGATCTTTTCGCGCGCTGTCTTGCGCCCGAGCAACAGCATCCATTCCCGTGCGGCGTCCAGTTCATCCAGCGTCATCTCAAGCAGACGCTGCCCCACATGCGGGGTGGTCAGCATCATGTCCTGGAACGGGGCGCGCCGGAAACAGCACAGCTGCACATCCGTCGTCGCCGTCACGTCATAAGCGGCCGTTTCCCGATTCGGACGCCCGAGGAAATCGGACGGCAGCAACAGACCAACCATCTGGCGACGCCCGTCTTCCATCGTCTGGGTGAGCGACGCGACCCCATGCACGACCGAGGCCACGAAATCCATCTTGTCGCCCGCCCACACGATCGTCTGACCGGCCTCGAAGGTGCGGTAGTACTTGATCGACTCGAGCTTCTCCAGCTCGTCCGTGTCACAACGCGCGCAGACCGCGCGGTGCCGGATCGGACATTCGGAGCACTGCTCCTGCGGAAATGCAAGTTGCGTTTTGGGCATACCAAGGTCCTTTCGGACAATCCATTTCGCCCGATTGATCTGCGTCAATGTTGGGGGCGCGTTCCACCTTTAGCTGTATCCTAATGGAACATCTTTCGCAACTTCGACAGCTCGGTCTGTTCGACGCAAAGGTGCCGCGCTACACGAGCTATCCGCCGGCCACCAAGTTCTCGAACGACGTAAGTAGTGATGTCTTTCGCAGCTGGGTGGAGAGCATTCCCACCGGCAGCGCCATCTCGGTCTATCTGCATGTGCCCTTTTGCCGCAGGCTGTGCTGGTTCTGCGCCTGCCGCACCCAGGGCGTGCGCAATGACGACCCGGTTATCGCCTATGTGAACACCCTCAAGCAGGAGATCGCCACGGTCGCCGCGATCCTGCCCAAGGGCGTCCGCATCGCCCGGCTACACTGGGGCGGCGGGACACCGACGCTCCTGTCGGCCGATCTGATGACGGATCTCGCCGATACGTTGCTGTCGCAGATCCCGTTGGCTGAAGGGGCCGAATTCTCGGTCGAGATCGACCCGAATGAAATCGACAGGCCGCGCATGGCCGCCCTGGCCGCCGCGGGCATGAACCGCGCCTCGATCGGCGTGCAGGATTTCGACCCCGAGATCCAGAAGATCATCGGCCGCATCCAGGGCTACGATGTCACGCGCGAGGCCGTCGAAGGGCTGCGCGAACATGGGATTCACTCGTTGAATGCCGACATCCTCTACGGTCTGCCCAACCAGACGCCCGAGCGGATCTCGGAAAGCGTTCAGATGCTGTTGTCGCTCTCGCCCGACCGCGTTGCGCTTTACGGCTATGCCCATGTGCCCTGGATGGCCAAGCGTCAGGCCATGATCCCGACCGACGCGCTGCCCACGCCCGAGGAACGGCTGCAGCTCTTTGACACGGCGCGTCGCCTGTTCATGTGGGACGGCTATGACGAGATCGGCATCGACCATTTCGCCAAGCCCACCGATTCGATGGGCAAGGCCGCCAAGACGGGGCATCTGCGCCGCAATTTCCAGGGCTATACCGACGACAATTGCGACACGCTGCTGTCGCTCGGCGCTTCGGCGATCTCGCGCTTCCCGCAGGGCTATGCCCAGAACGCCGCCTCGACGGCCGCCTACCAAAAGGCGGTGCGCGCCGGCGAACTGGGCACCGGGCGCGGCCACATCTTCAAGGGCGACGACGTTTTGCGCTCGCGCATGATCGAGATGCTGATGTGCGATTTCCGCATCGACACGGCGCAACTCGAGGCCGAGTTCGGCCCGGTCGCCGCCAAGGCCGAGAAACTCTATCGCGAGGCTGCGGACGCGTTCGGCAAGATGGTCCGCATCACCGAGGACGGGTTCGAGATCCCGCCCGAGGGACGGCCGCTGTCGCGCATGATCGCGCGTGTCTTCGACGAATACGAGATGCGGGCCGAGGGGCATTCCTCGGCGATCTGAGCCGCGACACCGCGACCAGCAACCAAGACGCCGGGCCGATCGCCCGGTCGTTTTTTCCTGCGCCTGCCGCTCAGGCCGCGCTTTCGGGCAAGGCCCCGAATGCCGCGCGCATCAGCGCCCGCGTATAGGCCGTCTTCGGGTTGCGGAACAGGTCCTCGGACGCGCCGGCCTCGACCACGTCGCCCTGTTTCATGACGATCACCTTGTGGCTGAGGGCGCGCACCACCTTCAGGTCATGGCTGATGAACAGGTAGGCGAGGCGATGATCGGCCTGCAACCGACGCAGCAGATCCACGATCTGCGTCTGCACGGTCATGTCCAGCGCACTTGTGGGTTCGTCCAGAATCACCAGACGCGGGCGCAGGATCATGGCGCGCGCGATGGCGATCCGCTGACGCTGCCCGCCCGAGAATTCGTGCGGGTAGCGGTGCATCATCTCCGGGTCCAGCCCGACCTCGGTCAGGATCTCGGCGACGCGTTGGGCTTGGTCGTCACGCCCCACCCCCTGTACGGCCAGCCCCTCGGCCACGATCTGCGCCACTGTCATGCGCGGGCTGAGGCTGCCATACGGGTCCTGGAACACCACCTGCATGTTGTGCCGGATCGGGCGCAACTGGCGCGAGCTTTGACCCTGGATGTCGCGGCCCATGAACACCACCGGCCCGTCCGACGAAATCAGCCGCAGGATCGCCATGGCCAGGGTCGTCTTGCCCGATCCGCTTTCGCCCACAACCCCCAGCGTTTCGCCCTCGCGCACGCTGATCGTCGCGGCATTCACGGCCTTCACATGGCCGACCGTGCGCCGCAGGAACCCCCGCTGGATCGGGAACCACACGCGCAGATCGCGCGTCTGCACGATTTCCTCGGCCTCGGCCGGCACCGGGTCGGGCGTCCCGCTGGGCTCGGCCGCCAAAAGCGTTTGCGTATAGGGGTGACGCGGGTTGGCGAAAATCTCGGCCGTCGGCCCCTGTTCGACGATCTCGCCGCCCTTCATCACGCAGACCCGGTCGGCGATCCGCCGCACGATGCCCAGATCATGGGTGATGAACAAAAGGCTCATGCCCATGTCACGCTTCAACTCGGCCAGCAATTCAAGGATTTGCGCCTGGATCGTGACGTCCAGCGCCGTGGTCGGCTCGTCCGCCACCAGCAGATCGGGGCCATTGGCCAGCGCCATGGCGATCATCACGCGCTGCCGCTGCCCGCCCGACAACTGGTGCGGGTAGGCCCCCAGCCGTGTTTCGGGGTCGCGGATGCCCACCTTGGTCAGCAATTCGAGGATACGCGCGCGCGCGGCATCCCCGCTCAGCCCCTGATGCAGGGCTAGGCTTTCGCCGATCTGCTTTTCCAACGTATGCAGCGGGTTCAGCGAGGTCATCGGCTCCTGGAAGATGAAGCTGATGTCATCGCCCCGGATATCGCGCAGCCGGTCCTCGGGGGCGCCGACCATCTCTTCGCCGTTATAGGTGACCGAGCCCGCGATCTCAGCCGACTCGGGCAAGAGATCGACTGTGGACAGCGCCGTGACCGACTTGCCCGAGCCGCTTTCGCCGACCAGCGCGACCGTCTCGCCCTTGTCGATCGAAAACGACACGCCGCGCACCGCGCGCGTTTCCTGCGCGCCCTGCCGGAAGGTGACCGAAAGGTTGCGAACGTCCAGCACACTCATGTGAAGGTCTTCCTGGGGTCGAACGCATCGCGCACGCCTTCGAAGATGAAGACAAGCAGCGACAGCATGATCGCAAAGGTGAAAAACGCGGTGAAGCCCAGCCAAGGCGCGTTCAGGTTGTTCTTGGCCTGCAGGGTCATCTCACCCAGGCTCGGCGCCGAGGATGGTAGCCCGAAGCCCAGGAAATCGAGGCTGGCCAACCCGCCGATCGTGCCCGTCACGATGAAGGGCAGAAACGTCAGCGTCGCCACCATCGCGTTCGGCAGGACATGACGCCACATGATCGTGCCACTGCCCACGCCCAGCGCCCGCGCTGCGCGGACATATTCGAAATTGCGCGCGCGCAAGAACTCGGCCCGCACCACACCCACAAGGCCCGTCCAGCCGAACAGCACCATCAGGAACACCAGCAGCCAGAAATTCATCGTGAAAATCGCGGATATGATGATGATGATGTAAAGGCTGGGGGTCGAGTTCCAGATCTCGATGATGCGCTGGAACAGCAGGTCCACGACGCCGCCGAAAAAGCCCTGAACGGCCCCCGCCGCGATCCCGATGACCGAGGTCAGAAAGGTCACGATCAGCGCGAAACTGACCGACAGGCGGAACCCGTAGATCACCCGTGCCAGCACGTCGCGCGCCGTGTCATCGGTGCCCAGCAAGTGATCGGCATCGGGCGGCGACGGGGCCGCGCGGCCCAGATCGTTGACCGTGTTGTAGCTGTAGGGGACGAGCGGCCACAGCAGCCATCCCTGCTCGACCGGCACGCCTGCAAAGGCCCCGGTTTCCTGCACCTCTTCGATCACGCCTTCGGGATCGTCCCAGCAATCCTCAAGACCGCCCGACACGATCAGGCATTGCACCTCGATATCGCGATAGACGGCCTCGGTGCGGAAATCGCCGCCGAACTCCGTCTCGGGGTAGAAACTGAAGATCGGCGTGTAATAGCCGCCCCGGTATTGCACCAGCAGGGGCTTGTCATTGGCGATCAGCTCGGCAAACAGCGACAGGCCATAGAGCACGATAAAGATCATCAGCGACCAATAGGCCCGCCGGTTCGCCTTGAAGTTCTGCCAGCGGCGGCGGTTCAGCGGCGACAGCCCACCCCCGACGCGGCCGGGGCATGATGATCGGCGGAGTCGGGCGCAGGCCGGGCTCGGGGTCGAGGCGCGGGCGCGCCGGATCGGGGCGGCGGGATATCGTCGGGCATCGCCATCGCTCAGGTCTCCCGCGTCTCGAAATCGATGCGCGGATCGATCCAGACATACATCAGATCCGACAGGATGTTCACGACCAGCCCGATCAGCCCGAACACAAACAGCGTGCCGAAGATCACCGGGTAATCGCGGCTGACCGCCGCCTCGAAGGCCAGCCGCCCCAGCCCGTCGAGGCTGAAGATCGTTTCGATGATCAGGCTGCCGCCAAAGAAAACGCCCACGAACACCGCCGGGAAGCCCGCGATCACGATCAGCATCGCATTGCGGAACACGTGGCCATAGAGCACCCGCCCCTCGCGCAGGCCCTTGGCCTTGGCGGTCATCACATACTGTTTCTTGATCTCTTCGAGGAACGAGTTCTTCGTCAAAAGCGTCAGCGTTGCAAAGGCCGAGATGGTCGAGGCCAGCACCGGCAGCGTGATGTGCCAGAAATAATCCGCGATCTTGGCCAGAAGGCTCAACTCCTCCCAGTTGTCGCTGGTCAGGCCGCGCAGCGGGAAGATCTGGAAATAACTGCCCCCCGCGAACAGCACCAAAAGCAGGATCGCGAACAGGAAACCGGGGATGGCATAGGCCACGATGATGATGCCCGATGTCACCGTGTCAAAGCGCGAGCCATCGCGCACCGCCTTGCGGATTCCCAGCGGTATCGACACCAGATAGGCGATCACGGTCGACCACAGGCCCAGCGTGATCGACACCGGGAGTTTCTCGATCACCAGATCCACCACGCTGATCGAGCGGAAATAGCTCTCGCCGAAGTCAAAGCGCATGTAATCCCACATCATCATCACGAAGCGTTCGGGCCAGGCGATATCCTCGGCCACGCATTCGGGGGCGGCCACGTCCGGCTCGCCGGTGAACCCCTCTTCACAGACGATGCGGGCAAAGTTGAACTGCACCTTCAGATCGTCGAGGAACTGCGGTGGCAGACCCCGCGCGCCCTGGTAGTCGCCCTCGACCTCGATGCCGCCCGCTTCGGAGCCACCGCCCGAGATGCCCGCGAACACATCGCCCTCTCCCTCGAGCTGGGCCAGAACCTGCTCGATCGGGCCGCCCGGCACGAATTGTGTCAGTGCGAAATTCACCACCATGATCCCCAGCAGCGTGGGGATCATCAGCAGCAATCGTCTGAGGATATACGCGCCCATAAGGTCTTAGAACGCGCCCTGGTCGCGCAAGCCCGCCTCTGCTTCGGGGTCGATCCACCAGAAATCGAGGAAACCCAGCGAATAGGGCGGCAACTCCTCGGGGTAGCGATACATGTCGTAATAGGCGACCCAGTGCTGGTTGTTGTACCATTGTGGGATGCGGATCACGTGGGCGCGCAGCACGCGGTCCAGCGCGCGCACCGCCACTCCCATCTCGGCCTCGGTCTCGGCATTCACCACCACCTCAATCAGGGCATCGACGCCCTCATCCGCCAGGCCCGGCACGTTGAACAGGCTTTCATCGGCCCCCAATGTGCCGAAATACTGCCGCAGGCCGGAACCGGGCTCGTAATCCATCGGGAAATGGTCGGTCACGATATCGAAATCGCCATCGCGCTGACGTTGGCTGAGCTGCGCATTGTCCACCCGGTTCAGCCGGGCGTTCACACCGATGGCGCGCAGGTTTTCCACGTAGGGATTGATGATGCGATCAAAGAGCGCGCCGGAATTCAGGAATTCCACATCCAGCGTCTGGCCCGCCGCGTTGCGCAGCAGGCCATCGGGCGGCTGGATCGCCTGTAGCGCACCGACGCCCACGCCGCCCAAACCGATAACGATCCCGACGACACCCAGCGCCGTGCTGCGCGCGCGACCCAGCAACATCCAGCCCCCACCGAGCACGAGGATCAACCCACCCAGCCCGAAGACAAACGTCATTGACCCGATCTCCAGCCGTTCGGAGGCTGGCAAAGGCTCGGCCGACCAGCCGGCTTCTTCCAAAAGAGCAACGGCTTGCGCCGCACGGGCGCGGTCCAGCGTGCGATCGGGATTCGAGGCCGGGTTAGAATACACCTCTTCGGTGAAGACCCGCTCGGGCAGCAGGTCGCGCAGCGGCTCGAGGATGGCAAGCTCGTCCTCACCCGGCAGGCCCGACGCCTCAAGATGCGTGTTTTCCCAAAAACTGTCGATGGGCGAATATAGGCCGTAAAACAGCGTCTGGTTCGTCCATTCGAAATTGAACATCGCCGCCAGCGCCTCGCGCACCCGCACATCCTGGAATTGCGGGCGGCGCAGGTTGATCATGAAAGACTGCCCCGTCGCGATGGTGCCATCGGGCAGTTCCTCGCGGATCACGATGCCCTGATCCAGCTTGGGAAAATCGTAGCTGTTGGCCCAGGCCTGGCTGCTGCTTTCCTGCCGGAACGTGTAGTTGCCGGCGGTGAACCCCTCGAAGGCCGCGATGGCGTCGCCATAATACTCGATCCGGATCGAGTCGTAATTGTGGCGGCCCTGGTTGATCCACAGATCCTCGCCCCAATAGTCGCGGTTGCGGGCGTAAACCACGCGCTGCCCCGGATCGACCTCGCCCAGCACGTAGGGGCCCGATCCCACCAGCGGCTCGAGCCGGCTATCCTCGAAGTCCAGCCCGCTGGCCTCATGGCTGGCGCGGCTGAAGACGGGGAGCCCACCCGCCGCCTCGATCCGCCCGCGCAAGGGCGCCTCGGGGTTGAAATCGAACCGGATGCGCCGCTCGTCCAGCACCTCGGCCGAGGCGATGGTCAAGGGCAGCGAGGCGCGGAAGCTGGGCAGCCCTTCATCCCGCAGGATCTCGTAGGAAAACAGCGCGTCATCGGCCGTGACCGGCGTGCCGTCGGAGAAGCGCGCCTCCTCGCGGATGGTGAAGATCACGTAGGCGCGATCCTCGGGGAAGGCCATGCTTTCGCAGAGAAGGCAATAAGACGACCCGATCTCGTCGGCCGTGCCCTCCAGCATCGATTCGAAAAAGACCGAGGACAGGACCGCCGCGCGCCCCACGCGCGTGTACGGATGCACCGAGTCGAAGGACCCCGACGACCACGCAAACGACACCTGCCCGCCCTGGGGCGCATCCGGATTGACATAGTCCAGGTGTTCGGCATCCGGCCCATAGCGCAATTCCCCGAAGGTCGAGACGCCATAGGTTTCGATCAGCCCGTCATCTTCCGCCACTTGCGCGCCCCCCGGCCAGGCGGTCATCGCCCAGATCAGGGCCGCCCCCATCAATGGCATCGCCGCCGCGGCGCCCCTGATGCGAGGCATGGGGGCGTCGATCATCGCTGCGGCGGCGGCAGGGGCGCGTCTTGGCATCGGCATCTCCGTTGTCGTCCGGGCTGTCACCATCGGTGATGTCCCAGTGATGTGGGTCGCAAAAGGTTAGTGACCACCCCCGACGGGGTTCAAGACGAGAATCCGTGATCTGCAGTGAACACGCCACAAAAAAGGCCGCCCCGGTCGGGCGGCCTGTCGTATTCGGTGCTGCGCGGCGGGATCAGTCGCCGATCGTCTCGAGATAGGCGATCAGGTTTGCGCGATCCTCGACATCGCTGATGCCGTTGAAGGCCATGGCCGTGCCCGGCGCCCACTGGCGCGGATTCTCGATGAAGGCCGACATCCGCTCAGGCGTCCACTCGCCGTCGAGTTCGGCAAACGCGTTGGAATAGCTGAAGCCGTCTGCGGCCGCGATCGGGCGCCCGACGATGTCATGCAGCGACGGACCCACCGCATGCGCGCCGGGATCAAGCCGGTGGCACGCCGCGCATTGACGCCACAAACGCTCGCCCGAGGCGGCGTCGGCTGCGGCGTAAACATCGGCAAAGGCCACCTCGACCACCTCTTCGGCCGGTTCGTCCGCCGCGTCGCTGTCGTCTTGGATCAGCACGTAGCTGCGCGATCCGTCTCCGTCGCCGCCTACGCGGTACAGGCCGTCAGCGGCCCAGCCGCCCAGAAGAAAGATCAACAGCGCACCGCAGAGCGCGCCGAAGGCCTTGGTCAGGGTCATGGTGTCGAACATGGCTTTCCCATTCGTATCGCTTGTCGGGCCGTATGTATGGTGTTTCCTTGGTCCGAGGCAAGGTGTACTGAGCGCGACGAAACGCCCTTTTCCATGAAAAAGCCCGGTTTGACGTCATGACCCAACGCATCGCCTTTCAGGGAGAGCCCGGAGCCTACTCGCATCAGGCCTGTCACGATGCGCGCCCCGCGCTCGAGGCGCTGCCCTGCGCGACCTTCGAAGACGTTATCGACGCCGTGCGCGAGGGCCACGCCGCACAGGCCATGCTGCCGGTCGAGAACACGACCTACGGTAGGGTGGCCGACATCCACCGTCTGCTGCCGGAATCGGGGCTGCATATCGTGGACGAGGCGTTCGTGCGCGTGCACATCAACCTTCTGGGTGTCCCCGGTGCACAATTGGGCGATGTGACCGAGGCCTGGAGCCACCTGGTCCTGCTGCCGCAATGCGCCAGGTTCCTGCGCGACCACGGCATCAAGGGGCGCGTCAGCCCCGACAACGCGCGCGCCGCTCGCGATGTGGCGGCCTGGGGCGACAGGTCCAAGGCCGCGCTGGCCTCGGAACTGGCGGGCGACATCTACGGCCTCGACGTGCTGGCCCGCCATATCGAGGATCACGACACCAACACCACGCGGTTCCTCATCATGTCGCGCGATCCCGACATGACGCGCCGCGCCGACCACATGATGACGACCTTCGTCTTTCGGGTCCGCAACATCCCCGCCGCGCTGTACAAGGCGATGGGCGGGTTCGCGACAAACGGCGTCAACATGACCAAGCTGGAAAGCTACATGGTCGACGGGTCCTTTACCGCGACGCAGTTCTACGCCGATATCGAGGGGCACCCCGACGATCACAACGTGCAACTGGCGATGGAAGAGCTGGATTATTTCACCAGCTACCTCAAGATCCTGGGCACCTATCCCGCCGCCTCCGAGCGCGACTGACCCCCGCCGCAACGGCCCCTTGCCCTCGCCGCGGCGCAGGCGCATGGTGGCGCGGTCCGCCCTCCATCCCCGGTGTCCCCATGTCCCCGTTGCGCGGGATCGCCCTCAAGATCGCCTCGGTCTGCGTGTTCGTGGCCATGGCCAGCCTGATCAAGGCATCGTCCGAAACCGTCCCGCCCGGTCAGGCCGTGTTCTTCCGATCGGTCTTTGCGATCCCGGTGATCCTGGCCTGGCTGGCCAGCCGCCACGACCTGCCGCGCGGCCTGATGACCCGCAACCCCATGGGCCATGTCTGGCGCGGGCTGGTGGGAACCAGCGCGATGGGGCTGGGCTTTGCCGGTCTCGGCCTCCTGCCCCTGCCCGAGGTGACGGCCATCGGCTACGCCGCCCCGATCCTCGTGGTGGTCTTCGCCGCCATGTTCCTCGGCGAACGGGTGCGGCTGTTCCGCCTGTCGATGGTGGCACTCGGCATGGGCGGGGTGCTGATCGTGCTGTCGCCGCGCCTGTCGGTCGATGCGGCTTCGGTGGATCCGACACAAACCCTCGGCGCGGTCGTCGTCCTGATGGGGGCGGTCTGCGCCGCGCTGGCGCAGGTCTTCGTGCGCAAACTGGTCCAGACCGAGGCGACGGCCGCCATCGTCTTCTGGTTCTCGGTGACGGCCGCGCTGCTGTCACTGCTCACCCTGCCCTGGGGCTGGGTCTGGCCCAGCCCGCAGGTCGCGGCGATGCTGGTCGCCGCGGGCGTCCTGGGCGGTCTGGGTCAGATCCTGCTGACCTCCTCCTACCGCTTTGCGGATGCCTCGCTGATCGCGCCGTTCGAATACAGCTCGATGCTCTTGGCGCTGATCGTCGGCTATACCGTGTTCGACGAGGTGCCCAGCCTGACCATGTTGGCCGGCGCGGCCCTGATCGTGACGGCGGGCGTGGCCATCATCCTGCGGGAACGCCAGCTCGGGCTCGAGCGCGCGCGCCAACGCAAGGCCAACACGCCCTGAGCCGCAGGCCTCAGGCCTGGCGTTCGCGCTGGATCTTGCGCCAGGCGGCCTCGGCGGCATTGCCCTGCCGCGCCAGAACGCCCTGCATCCGCTGCAACACCTTGCCCCGCGCCAGCTTCATCGTCTGCAGCAGCAGACGGGCCGACAGGCTGCTGGCCGACAGATCCATCACTGCCGAGACGCGGGTCACCTCGGGCGACAGCGCCACGAAATCCATCTCGTAGGCACAGGCCATGCCGCCGATCTGGCTTTGCACAAGGCATGTCTCGTGCGGCTCGAACCTGGTGATCTCCGACGAGATCGCGCGGCTTTTGCCACGCACCGGCACCGACCCGCGCCATTTGGCGCCCGCCCCGGCCTCGCTCCAGTCGCCGACCCGCACCAGATCGGCGCCCCGGCCCCGAACCTCGGACTCGAAATGCGAGAAATCGGTAAAGCGCGACCAGGTCACATCCACCGGCGCGTCGATATCTTCGGAAACCTTGAACTTCACCGCGTCACTCCTTGTTCCTGCCATGCGCATCCCGGCAGAACACGCGCGGCCACCGCCGCCTTCGTTAATCCGCCGCCCACGCGACCGGGTCAAGGGCCAAGGATCAGCACCAATCGCAACGACACCTGGCGCGCCACGGGTCAGTCCAGACGATCGGACAACCAGTGTTCCAACAGAAAATGCGCAATCGCGCCCCGGCGCGCGGGCGCGATGTCGGGGTGCCGGCCGGCAAACACCTCCAACAGGTCCGAGCGCGTCACCCAACGCGCATCTTCCAACTCCTCCCGGTCGACGGTGATCCGGTCGCTGATCGCCACCCCTCGGCACCCCAGCATCAGTGACGCGGGAAACGGCCAGGGCTGGCTGGACAGGTAGCCCACCGCGCCCACCTCGATCCCCGCTTCCTCGAACACCTCGCGCCGCACGGCCCCTTCGACGGTTTCGCCCGGCTCGATGAAGCCCGCCAAAAGCGAATACATCCTGTCGGGCCAACCGGGCGACCGGCCCAGCAACACGCGCTCGCCATCGGTGATCAGCATTATGACGACCGGATCGGTCCGCGGAAAATGGCGCGCGCCACAGGCCGGACAGGCGCGCTGCCACCCGGCCTCGGCAAGGTCCGAGCGCGCCCCGCACCGCGCGCAGAACAGATGCGTGCGGTGCCATTCCAACAGCCCGCGCGCCGTGGCCGCCAATTCCGCCTCGCGCGGGGACAGGTGCGTCATGATGCGACGCAATTCGGCAAAGGCCGCGCCGGTCGCGTCCTCGGACGGATGATGTTGCAGGCTGGCATCGACGAACCCGCCGACCTGGTCCTCGTCCACCTCGGGCGGCACCCAGCCCGAGATATCGCAGGCGAAAAGCGGTTCTTCATCGGCACCCAGCCCCAGGAAAACGGGGGCTTCGGCCGCCTTGGCCAGAACCGGGTGGCCCATCGGGCGAAAGGCCAGCGTAACCGCGCCATCCCCGGGCGCCGCGCCCTCGGCGACGCCCGTCACCATCGGCTTGCCCCGCCACAGCGGCAGCACGCCGGCCCCCGCATCCAGGGCCGATGTCAGCGCCCCGTCATCGCGGCGCATCCCGGCTGCGCGATCCAGTCCCGAACTTGCAAAAAGCACGGTTTCCGCACGTTTCATCACCTGCTCTCCTCGTTTGCGACGGCACGTGTCGTTTGGTGTGTCGGTGGGGTCACAACCTTGGAATATGGGCAAAAATCGTCGCCGGACCATGGCCCCGGACTTGTTTGCACCACCGTCGCCTCGGGCATAGTGGCAGAGGGACAGTATGGGGACAACATGACCTTTCGCGGCGACATCGCGCAGGCAGTCACACGGCGTTCGGACGGGGCCTCCGCGGTGGCATGCGTCGATCTGCGCATCCTGGCCACGTCGGACCTGCACGCGCATCTGATGCCCTACGACTATTTCCGCGACTGCCCCGATGACAAGGTTGGCCTGCTGCGCGTGGCCGAACGGATCATCGCGGCGCGGGCCGCCTGTGAAAACACCCTGCTGCTGGACAATGGCGATACGTTGCAGGGGGCGCCGCTGGGGGATGCCGCGGTGTCCGAGATCATGCCCAGGGGCCGCACGCACCCGATGATCGCCGCGATGAACACCTTGGGCTATGACGCGGCCACGCTGGGCAACCATGATTTCGACTTCGGGCTCGAGGCCCTTGCGGCGGCCATGGCAGGGGCCTGTTTCCCTGTCGTGCTGGCCAATATCCGGCGCACCGATGGCGTGCCCCTGGCCCCGCCGCGCGCGCTGCTGCGGCGCAAGGTGGTGGCCCGCTGCGGCACGTCGCACACGCTGCGCATCGGGGTGACGGGCGTTGCGCCGCCCCAGATCGCCCGATGGTCGCGCAAACGTCTGGGCGACCGGATCCAGGTGGCCGACATGCCCCGGATCGCCGCGCGGCAGGCCCGCGCCCTGCGCCGCGAGGGGGCGGACCTCGTCATCGTGCTGGCCCATTCCGGCCTTGGCGCCGCGGTCGCCGAAACCGGAATGGAAAACGCCGCCCACCTCCTTGCCGCCCTGCCCGATGTCGACGCCGTGATCGCGGGACACAGCCACAGGGTCTTTCCCGACGCCGACCACCCCGAGGGCCTGCTTGCGGGAACGCCCGTCGTGCAACCGGGCTTTCACGGCTCGCATCTGGGCTGCATCGACCTGACCCTGTCGCGGACCCGGCCCGAGGTCGCCGACGGCCCCGGCCCGCATTGGTCGGTGAGCGGCGCCCGCGCCCGCACCCTGCCGCTGAGCCCCACGCCCGGCACCGGGCTGCGCCGCGTCTTTCGGCACCACCCCGCGCTGATCCCGACGGCCCGCGCCGAGCACAGGGCCGTCCGGCGCTATGCCGCGCAACCGCTGGGCGAGAGCGCCGTCCCGCTCGAGACCTATTTCAGCCTGATCGCGCCCTGCGCCGCCACCCAACTGGTCGCCGACGCCCAGGCCGATGCCGCCCGCGCCCTGATCGCCCAGCGCCCCGACCTGACGCATCTGCCGCTGATCTCGGCCGTGGCACCCTACAAATGCGGCGGGCGCGGCGGCCCGTCGAACTACACCGACATTCCCGCCGGGACCCTGCGGCTGCGCAACGCGGCCGACCTCTATATCTATCCCAACCAACTGTGCGTCCTGCGCCTGACAGGGGCCGACGTGAAGGACTGGCTCGAACGGGTGGCCTCGGCCTTTCACCGGATACGGCCGGATGCCCCGGACGCCGCGCCGCAGCCGCTGATCGACCATGCCTTTGCCGGCTACAATTTCGACCACCTCGTCGGCTTGCGCTACCGCTTCGACCTGTCCCAACCGGCGCGCACCGATGCCGAGGGGGCGCAGTTCTTCGCCACCCCAGGCCGCGTGCGCGATCTCTGCCATGCCGATGGCACGGCGCTGCAGGCCGACGACACCGTTCTGGTCGCGACGAATTCCTACAGGTCCGAAGGCGGCGGGCATTTCCCGATCTGCGCCAAGGCCGAGACCATCGCGACCGCGCCGGGCAATCTGCGTGACGCGGTGATCGACCGGATCGCCGCAGCCACCGCCCCCCTGTCGCCGCAGGTCGCGCACGGCTTTTCCTTCGTGCCCCTCGGGGGCACCCCCGTCCTGTTCGAGACGGGGCCGGGCGCAGCCCATCACGCCGCCCGCGCCCGCGCCCTTGGCCTGACGCCGCTAGGCCTGCAGGAGAGCGGCTTTTTCGGCTATCGCATGGTGCTGTGACGGCGGTTCTCAAACTGCCTTATTTTTGATCACATCGCCCATAAATCGCGCATAGCCTGCCTGCACCCGCGCCGAAACCCGCCATTCCGGCTGACCGCGTTGACGCCGCGCGCGCGGCCCGCGTGAGGTATGCCGGTCATATGCCGGGTGCGTCCGGCCACCAACAGGAGGACAGCTTGCTGCACCGTGCCATTCCCGCTTTCGCCGCGACCCTGATCGCCGCAACCCCCGCGGTTGCGCAGGACACCGACATCGCCTTCGCCCTCGACTGGCGCTTCGAGGGGCCGTCCGCCCCCTATTTCCTCGCCATCGACAACGGCTATTTCGCCGAGGAAGGCATGAATGTCGAAGTCACCGCCGGCCAGGGCTCGCTCGACGCGATCCCAAAGGTCGCGACCGGCGCCTTCCCCTTCGGATTTGCCGATATCAACTCGCTGATCTCGTTCCTCGACCAGAACCCCGGCGCGCCGGTCACGGCCATCTTCATGACCTATGACAGCCCGCCGTTTTCGATCGTGGGCCGCGTCAGCCAGGGCATCTCGGGCATCGAGGACCTCGAAGGCTCCGTCCTCGGCGCGCCGCCGCCCGATGGGGCCTGGGCACAGTTCCCGATCCTGGCCGCCGTGAACGATATCGACGTATCCACGATCACCGTCGAACCCGTGGGCTTCCCCACGCGTGAGCCGATGCTGGCCGAAGGCAACGTGGACGCCGTGACCGGCTTCAACTTTTCGTCCTACCTGTCGGCGCTGCGCCTTGGCGTGCCGGCCGAGGACCTGACGACGATCATGTATTCCGATCATGGTGTCGCGCTCTATGGCAACGCGCTGATCGTGAACACCGACTTCGCCGAGGAAAACCCCGAAATGGTCACCGGCTTCATCACCGCCGTTGCCCGCGGGTGGGCCGATGCCATCGCCGACCCGGCCGCCGGCGTCGCGTCCGTGATCGAACGCAACCCCGCCGGGGATGCCGCGCTCGAGCAACAGCGTCTCGAACTGGCGATCGAGGGCAATGTCCTGACCGATTACGTGATCGAGAACGGCATGGGCAATATCGACCCCGACCGCATGGCCACCGCGCTCGAACAGCTGGCCCTGACCTACGAGTTCCAGAACGAGCCCGACGCGTCGCTGTATTTCACCGATGCCTACCTGCCCGAGGGCGACGTTCTGATGGTCGCACCCTGATCGCGACCCTCAAATCGAAAACCGCCGGGCCGGCATGTCACGACTGGCCCGGCGCACTCGCGTATGCACGGGGTGTGTACAGGATGTGTACAGGGTGTGATTGGCCTGTCCGAGCCCGCCCGTTAACCCTACCCTTGCACAAATCCGACAAGCGTTGATGCGCCGTTAACCACCCGAAAGCCCTGCCGATGACGTCCCCCTCCGCCTCTTCCGCCATGATCGAGCTGCGCGAGGTGACCCATGCCTATCGCACCAAGGCAGGCCCCCTGCCCGTTCTCGACAACCTGTCCCTCAAGATCCCCGAAAACAGCTTCTGCGCCGTGGTCGGCCCCTCGGGCTGCGGAAAATCCACGCTGACGCGGCTGGTCTCGGGCCTGATGCGCCCGGACGAGGGGCAGGTCTGGCTGCACAACCAGATGGTGACCTCGCCGCGCCCGACCGTCGGCATGGCGTTCCAGAATCCCGTGCTGCTGGAATGGCGCACCATCCTGCAAAACATCCTGCTGCCGCTGGAAATCGTCAAAAGCCCCATGTCCAGGGCCGAGGCGACCGAGCGCGCCCATCACCTGCTGGATTTGGTCGGCCTGACCGGCTTTGCCGACAAACGCCCCTCGGAGTTGTCGGGGGGGATGCGCCAGCGCGCAAGCCTCTGCCGGTCGATCATCCACAAGCCCGATGTGCTGATCCTCGACGAGCCGTTCGGCGCGCTCGACGCCTTCACGCGCGAGGATCTGTGGTGCACCATGCACGATCTGCGCGCGGAAGAGCCATTCACCTGCCTGTTGATCACCCATGACCTGCGCGAAAGCGTGTTTCTGGCCGATCAGGTCATCGTCCTGTCCAGCCGTCCGGCACAGACGCAATATGTGCTGGATGTCGATATTCCGGGCAAGCGTACGCTTGACGATCTCTACACGCCCAAGGCCGTCGAGATGCTGGCCATGCTTCGCCACCAGATCCAGGTGGCGCAGGGCCGCGCGACCTCGGCCGATGCCCCGCTCGACGGCCACCCCTCCGAGACCGAGAAGGCGACCTGATGACCGACACCGCGCGCAAGATCCTGGCCCCCGTCATCACCATCCTTCTGGTGATCGGCTTGTGGGAATGGGCCGTCTGGTACAACGACTTGCCGAATTACCGCATGGCCAGCCCGTCCGACCTGATCCCGGCCTTCACGCGCTATTGGGATCTGTTCCTGATCAAGAGCTGGGAAACCCTGTGGCGGACGGTGGTGGGCCTTGGCCTTGCGGTGGTGGTGGGCACGCTGATCGGCATGGTCATGGGCTTTTCCCGCGTCGCGCGCGAAGGGCTCTACCCCATCCTCGTGGGGTTCAACGCGATCCCCAAGGCGACTGTCGTGCCCATCGTCGCGCTGATCTTCGTGGGCCAGCACGATTTCAACACGATCCTGATCGCCTTCATGATCTCGTTCTTTCCCATCGCGGTCTCCGTTTCCATCGGCCTCAGCACGCTGGAACCCGAATATCGCGACATCCTGCGCAGCCTTGGCGCTTCCAATTTCACGATCTTCTGGAAGATCGCGTTACCCAAGACCCTGCCCGAGTTCTTCGGCGCCCTCAAAGTCGCCGTCACCCTCGCCTTCATCGGCACGAACCTGATGGAGATCGTCAGCCCGCATGGCAGGGGCCTGGGCGACCTGTTCGATTCGGGGCGGATCAGCGCAGATTACCCGCTGATGTTTGCCGTGCTCTTCGCGCTCGCGGCCTTGGGCATCCTGCTGTATTATATCGTGGTATTCCTTGAGAAAATCTTTGCGGGCTGGGCCGAACGGCCGCAAAGCTGATCTGCGCCCCTTGCGACACTGGCGCATTTTTCCTATGTGAGCGATGAGAGGTTGGCGCGGGCAGGCGCCTCGCCAACCTGGTCAGGTCCGGAAGGAAGCAGCCACAACGAGCCCCGCTTGGGTCGCTGTCCAGCCTCTCACCCCAGCACGCCGTTGAGACGGTGCGCAGTAGACGCACGGACTGGTTGCGACAAACCGGTCCGGCGAAATATCCCCCCCGCCGTACAGCATTCCGCGTTGCGTCCGGCGTCCTCTGCCATGGACGTTGCGGCGCAGACATTCTAACTTCGCCCGACACCAGACCCGAAGGGCAGCATGAGCGACACAGCCGACACCGGTTACCAGGTACTCGCGCGGAAATACCGCCCCGCGACCTTTGCCGATCTGATCGGTCAGGACGCGATGGTGCGCACGCTCAAAAACGCCTTCGCCGCCGACCGCATCGCGCAGGCTTTCATGCTGACGGGCATTCGGGGCACCGGCAAGACGACCACGGCGCGGATTATCGCCAAGGGACTTAACTGCATCGGGCCGGACGGCACCGGCGGGCCCACGACCGACCCCTGCGGCGTCTGCGAGAATTGCAAGGCCATCGCCGAGGGCCGCCATGTCGACGTGATGGAGATGGACGCGGCCAGCCACACGGGTGTGCAGAACATCCGTGACGCGATCATCGAAACGGTCAGCTACCGCGCCGCGACCGCGCGCTACAAGATCTTCATCATCGACGAGGTTCACATGCTGTCGACCAGCGCGTTCAACGCGCTGCTCAAGACGCTCGAGGAACCGCCCGCGCATGTGAAGTTCCTGTTCGCGACGACCGAGATCCGCAAGGTTCCGGTCACGGTCCTGTCACGCTGCCAACGGTTCGACCTGCGGCGGATCGAGCCCGAGGTGATGATCGCCCATCTGAAATCCATCGCGGAAAAGGAAAACGCCGAGATTGCCGAGGATGCGCTCGCGCTGATCACGCGGGCGGCCGAGGGGTCGGTACGCGACGCGATGAGCCTTCTGGATCAGGCGATCGCCCATGGCGCGGGCGAAACCACCGCCGACCAGGTGCGCGCGATGCTCGGGCTGGCCGACCGCGCCCGCGTGCTGGACCTGTTCGAGGCGATCATGCGCGGCGACGCGCCCGGTGCGCTGAACGAGCTGGGCGCGCAATACGCCGCCGGGGCCGACCCGCTAGCTGTGCTGCGGGACCTTGCCGAAATCACGCATTGGCTGAGCGTCATCAAGATCACGCCCGAGGCGGCCGAGGACCCGACCCTGTCGCCCGAGGAACGCAGCCGGGGCCGTAGCCTCGCCGAGAAACTGCCGATGCGCGTGCTGACGCGGATGTGGCAGATGCTGCTCAAGGCACTGGACGAGGTGCGCCTTGCCCCCAACGCCATGATGGCCGCCGAGATGGCAATCATCCGCATGACGCATGTGGCCGATCTGCCGACGCCGGGCGATCTGGTCAAGAAACTGTCCGAAACACCGCCCCCCGCACCCGGTGGCGGTGGCGGGATGCCTGGGGCCGGCCCGTCCAACGGTGCCGCGCCGCAATCCTATCGATCCTCGGCGCCACAGGGGGGCGGTGTGCAGGCGGCACTGAACCGGGCGCCCGGCCCGGATCTGTCGCTTTATCCCACATGGGCCAGCGTCGTGGCGCTGGTGGAACAGGCGCGCGATCTGAAACTGCTGATCGAGGTGAAAACCTGTCTGCGCCTCGTCACTTATGCACCGGGCCGGATCGAGCTGCAGCCGACTGATGCGGCCCCGCGCGACCTGATCCCGCGCCTGGGCCGGGTGTTGCAGACCGCGACGGGCGCGCGTTGGGCGATCTCGGTCGCGAGCGCGGGCGGAGGGCCCACCATCGCGGAAGAGGCCGAGGCCGCGAAACGGGCGATGGAGGCCGAGGTCACCGATCATCCGCTGATGCAGGCCGTCCTGTCGAAATTTCCCACTGCGAAGATCACCCAGATCCGCACCCATCAGGAAATCGCACAGGCCGCCGCCAGCGAAGCCCTGCCCGAAATGCCGGACGAGGACGACACCCCCGAGGATTGGGACCCGTTCGAGGACGAATGAACGCAGCGCCCCGACCCGCGTGATGCCTTGAGCCGACACGACCAAGGGCGTATCTGAAACCGAAGCTTAACACGGAGTGTCCGACATGCTGAAGGGATTGGGCCAGCTGGGCGATATGGCCAAGCTGATGAAACAAGCACAGGAAGTGCAAGGCAAGATGGCCGAGATGCAGGAGCAACTCGCCACGATGACCGTCACCGGCGAATCCGGAGCGGGCTTGGTCAAGGCGACCTCGACCTGCAAGGGCGAGTTGACCGCGCTGGACATCGACCCGTCGATCTTCAACGAGGACGACAAGGAAGTGGTCGAAGACCTGATCCTCGCCGCGATCAAGGACGCCCAGGCCAAGGCGCAGGAGCGCAGCCAGGAAGAAATGTCCAAGCTGACGGAGGGGCTGGGCTTGCCGGCGGACATGAAGATGCCGTTCTGAGGCGCGCTTGACCGACGCCCCCAAGGACATCGAAGCGCTGATCGAGGTGATGGCGCGGCTGCCCGGCCTGGGCCCGCGCTCGGCCCGACGCGCGGTGCTGCACCTGATCAAGAAGCGCGGGCAACTGATGCGCCCCTTGGCCGAGGCCATGACGCGGGTGGCCGACACCGCCCGCGAATGCCTGAACTGCGGCAATATCGGCACGGCCGACCTGTGCCCGATCTGTGCCGATGACCGTCGTGAGAACGGGCAGATTTGCGTGGTCGAGGATGTGGCCGACCTGTGGGCGATGGAACGGGGCGGGGCCTTTCAGGGGCGGTATCACGTGCTGGGCGGCACGCTTTCCGCGCTGGACGATGTCGGGCCCGAGGACCTGCACATTCCCAAGTTGATCGACCGCATCCGGGCAGAGCGCGCGGCCGAGGTCATCCTTGCGCTGAACGCCACCGTCGATGGGCAGACCACCGCCCATTACATCGCTGGCGAGATCGAGGGCATGGGCGTTTCCGTGACGTCACTGGCCCAGGGGGTGCCTATCGGGGGCGAGCTCGATTATCTCGATGACGGCACGATATCCGCCGCGCTCAAGGCAAGAAAGACACTCTGACCATGGACGCACCTTCCGGCTACGTCACTTTGATGTGCCCCGCCTGCGGCGGCGGCCAGTTGTGGATTCGCGACGGGTTGATGAACTGCCGCCAGTGCGGTCACGAGGTGCGCGCCGAGGGCGGTGTGCACGCCCTTGCCCTTGGCAGCGAACCGCCCAAGGAAACCCAGGCCGGCGACGTGGCGCGCGCGTTCTTTCCGACCGATGCCGCGCGCCGCAGCCATTACCGCGACCTGTCCATGATCGTGGAACAGGTCATGGGCCGCCGCCACCTGTCCGAGGTGCTGGAAATCGGCGCGACCGGGGGCGCCTGGACGGCCGGCCTGTCGGCGTCGGACCGGGTGCGCCGCCTCTATGCGACGGAAACCACGGCCGCGGCGCTGAACCATCTGGTGTCCATCGCAGCGGCACCGGGTACGATCATCCTGCAATCGGGGGCCGAAACGCTCAGCTTTGCGCCCGAGTCGCTCGACATGGTCGTGGGGCGCAACACGCTGTGCCAATTGGGCGAGGTGGGCGAGATGCTGACACGCATCCGCGGCTGGCTGAAGCCCGGCGGCGCCGCGATCTTTCTGGAGCCCTGCCTTCAGGGCAAGATCTGGGCGGCCTTTGCCATGGACCTGATCCGCAGGTTCGAAGCGGCGGGCGGCCCCGGCGAAGAGCCCCCCGGCAATGGCGGGTTCCTGGGCCGAAAACCGGCCAGCAAAAAGGGCCTGACCGCACTCGTGCAATCCCGACTCGAGGGGGGCACCCGGCAGGTGTTGCAGGGGGCGCAGGGCATTGGTCGCGGCGAAGATCGCGTCTTTGACATCTCGACGCTCTGCGGCGCGGGTTATGAGGCCGGGTTTTCCGAATGTTTCCCCATCGACCAGCCACAGGACGAGGTCACCCCGCTACGCCGCTTGAAGAACACGCTCGAGGGATTGCTGGGTCACGAGAAGGGCGCGCTGGAGCGCTACGGCCCACTCTTCGAGTCGCTGGAGGTCACGTTCGGCGCCTTGCCCGAAACCGCGATGGTCGCGCCGAACGTGTATTTCGTGTTCCGGGCCTGAGCGCCTGCCGCGCCCTGTAGGAAAAGCCCCTTGGGCCTACTGCGCACCGCAATAGAAAAAATCGCAATGGGGCCAATCGCATCTGAAGGTGCAGCCTGGGTCGGCCTCGCAATTCTGCCGCCATGCCCAACTGTAGCCCATGCAATATGACTGACCGCGCTGCGGCGGCTGGCAACTGGTAAGCGCGTTGGTCTCGCAGACCCAGACGCAATCGGCATCAGCAAGGCATTCCTGCTGGTTATACCATACGGTTCTGCCCCAGCTCGGCGATTGCGGCACAGTCCCCGAAGGTGGGGCGGGCGGCGGTGCAGCCAGCCCGTGACAATCGCTCCTGTCCGTGCCGGCCGCGCAAATCCCGGTTCCGATCCCTGGCTCGTCGCAGGTGCCGTCATAGGCATGGGTGCAGCAGTCCGGGCCGACGCACCGCCCCCCGGTCGAGGGACCAACTCCCGCGCAATCTGCGACATCCGTCCCACGAGCACAGCCGGTGCCATTCGGGGGTTCATTGCAAATGCCGTTATTGGCCAGCAAGCAGGTCTGACTGCGCAGCCCACTACAATCGACCAAGTCGGAGTATGCGGCACACCGCCCCGTTCCGATGCCCGGCTCGTCGCAAACCCCGTTGTTGGTGTACGGGCACGAACCCTGTCCGACCCCGTAGCAGTCAGCCGTATCCGTACCTCGCGGGCAAAGCCCTGTACCGCCTGCGACAGGCTCGTCACAGACCCCGTTTCTCGCTCGGTCGCAGGCATCCCCGCCCATAGTATAGCAATCACGCGTGTCTGTTCCTTGGGGACAAGTCCCGTTGCCAACCACCGGCTCGTCGCACACGTTGTTGTAGGCCGTTGGACAACTCTGAGTGCCCGGTTGCCCGGGCGGCAATGGGGCCCCGATCCCACGACAGTCTGCCGTGTCTGTTCCGGGTGCGCACAGATGTGGCTCGTCACACTCTCCATCGCCGATCCACTGCGATGGACAGGGATTGAAGGGTCGACGGCAGTCCGCGACATCCGTGCCGGGGGCGCACAACCCCGTTCCGCCGGGACCGGGCTCGTCGCATTCGCCGTCATTGATCCACTCGGCGGGGCACGGATTGCGAAGCTGTGCCGCGGCCTGCTCTGGTGCCAGCACGCTCCAGAAGGCGACAGACAACATCACCAAAACAGCGCGCGCAAAGACGCCCCCTCCAGAAATGAGATGCCGCATAACCCCCTCCCAACCTGAGCTTTACAGATTGGATCATATGCAATGACCGGGCCGCTGGCCTTGATATGGCTCAACGCATGGGGCTGAAGATCGCTTGGTCCAGCGTGCAATCGCGGATGACGTCCTCGCCACAGACGCGCGGCTGCATGTCGCGCGTCAGGCAAAGGCGCACCTCCTGCACGCGTCCGGCGCGGCAGGTCACGGTCAGCATGTCGGCGCTCAGATCCGGGTTCACTTCTAGGAACGCCTCTTCGATCACGGTCGCAGGCAGGCGCACCTCGCGATCCAGCCGACGCAACAGGTCGGGTCGGGTGACGCTGTCATAGGCAAACCGCGACAGCGCGTAATAATCGGCCGCATCCAGCCCCGTGCAGACACCATGCTTGCGCCACTGGTGCCAGGCCAGCCCCGAAGAGCCCATGATATCGACCATCTCGCCGGTCATACGGCGGGTCGGCATGGGCTCGACCGTGGGGCAATAGCTGGGCCAGCCGTTGTCGTACTGGGGCCACAACCCATGCAGGGTGAAGCCATACCCCTGCCCCGCATCGCATTGCGGGCTGCCGCGATCATCGCCTTCGATTGCGCACCAACTGGGCGTCCAACTGAGGGACAAGACGTAGTAATCGAACTCGCCCGCACGGTCGCCTTCGGCCATGGACATGGCCGGACATACGGCCATCAGGGCCGCCATCACGATGTTGCGCACGCGCATTCCCTCTTCCCTCTGGCAGGATCAGGGCCTATATACGCTGCGATTTCCCTGAAATCGAGGAATTGCGGAGGTCCCTCCGCAGCCGCTTCAACGGCCCGATCCTCGTGTTTGCTGTCTCAAGGAGACGATCCGATGAACAAACCCATCATGGCCAAGGCCACCGCCGTCTGGCTCGTCGACAACACCACCCTCAGCTTCAAGCAGATCGGCGATTTCTGTGGATTGCATGAACTCGAGGTGCAGGGCATCGCCGATGGCGACGTGGCCACCGGCGTCAAAGGGTTCGACCCGATCGTGAACAACCAGCTCACCCAGGACGAAATCGACAAGGGCGAGGCCGACGCGACCCACAAGCTGAAGCTGAAGTTCAACGCCGCCGCCGTCGGCGAGGAAAAGCGTCGCGGCCCGCGCTATACGCCGCTGTCCAAGCGGCAGGATCGCCCTGCCTCGATTCTGTGGCTGGTCAAGTTCCACCCGGAACTGTCCGATGGCCAGATCTCGAAGCTGGTGGGCACCACCAAGCCGACGATTCAGGCCATCCGCGAACGCACGCACTGGAACATCGCCAATATCCAACCCATCGACCCGGTGGCCCTTGGCCTGTGCAAGCAGTCCGAACTGGACGCCGCCGTGCAAAAGGCCAACGCCAAGCGCGCCCAAGACGGCGCGGTTATGTCGGATGACGAACGCCGCCGTCTGGTCTCGACCGAGCAGAGTCTCGTGGCCGATCCCGACGAGCCCAAGATCCCCAGTGCCATTTCCGGGCTCGAGTCGTTCTCGCTGGGTGGGGGCAATGCGCCCGAAACTGAAGACGAGGACGATCCGCAAAAGGCAATGGTGGACGCCGAGAGCCTGTTCAATCTGCCCAACACCGACGACGAAGAAGACGAGGATGAAGACACCGCACGGTGACGTCGCGGCACAATCCTACGCATAACCGGGTCGGCGCCAAGGCGCCGATCCGCCAGGTTTCAGGGGCGCGCACCCGCCCGCTGATACGTCAGTGGGCCGCCGTGGAGACATTGTCCAGCAACGTGCGCCCGCCATCCACCGTCAGCACCTCGCCGGTGACGAACCCCGCGCCGTCCGAGGCGAGGAATTGCACGGCCGCCGTGACCTCGCGCGCGCTGCCGATGCGGCCCATCGGGGTGCATTGCTTGATCTCGTCGCGCAGACCGTCGGTTTCGTTCAGGCTTTCCTTCAGGCTGGCCGACATCAGTGAGCCGAAGGCGACGCCGTTCACCCGAATGCGATGCGGGGCCAAGGCCACCGCAAGGCTGCGCGTGGCCTGATCGAGAGCCGCGCATGAGATCGAGTAGCCCATCAGGTCGGGATGGGTGCGGCGGGCCGCGATCGACGAGATGTTGATGATCGACCCGATCGGCCCCTCTTCGACGCCATTCTCCTCGGCCTGCTGGATCATGCGCTTGGCCACCGCCTGGCTGAGGCGCAGGGCGGTGAACATGTTCTGCTCGAGCAGCGTACCGACGGAACTGTCGGCGGGGTCCAGCGGGTCGGTCGTCAGGACCTGCCGGCTGGCGTTCACCAGGATGTCGATCCGGTCGAAGGCATCGATTGTCGCCGAGAGCAGGTTGGCCACCGTCAATTTCTCGCGCAGATCGCCGGCGAAATAGCGCACCTGGCCCTTCTCATCCTCGACCGCGCCGCATTCATCGGCCAGCCGCGCCTCGTCACGGTCGGCGAACATCACATTCGCGCCGCGGTCGATGAAATGGCGCGCAATGGCCAGGCCGACGCCGTTTGCCGCGCCGGTGATGACTGCGGTCTTGCCTTGGATCGAAAGGGACATGGGGGTGCTCTCCGCTAGCGGGCCGCACGCCGTGGCTTGGCGGCCTCGTAGATCTTGTAGCCTTCCAACTCACCCAGCATCCGGCCGGTGCCGAAACTGGCTCTCAGCGTGTCTTCATAGGGCAGGTGGCGGTTGGCCACCATGAAAAACCGCCCCGAGGGTTTCAGCATCCGTGCCGCCGCGGCAATGAAGGCACGCCCAAGCGCCGGGTCGGCCTTGCGCCCAATGTGAAACGGCGGATTGCACAGGATGGCGTCATAGGGCTCATCGGGTTGAAACCGTGTCGCATCGGCCCAAAAAAACCGGGCGCGATCATCCTCGATATTGGCCTCGGCCGCCTCGAGCATGGCGTGGTCGGCCTCGATCAGGTCGAGGCTTTCGATCCCCGCCTGTTCGGCCAGAACCTCGCCCGAGATATAGCCCCATCCCGCGCCAAGGTCGGCGACGCGCCCCTTGAGCGGCGGCACCAACGCGACCAGGATCTCGGATCCGCGATCCGGGCCATCGGCCGAAAAGCCGCCCGGAACCGTCAGGTAGCCGTCGTCGGTCTGGATCGGCTGGGGAATCCAGTCCATCACGGCCTCGGGCAGGGTCTCGGGCCGGGTCAGCCAGATCAGTTTGCCATGCGATTTCGACAGCACGCCGTCGATATCGAACACGTTGCGCAGCTGCTTGAGAACCGATTCGATGCCCTCGTCCTTTTGGCCGTCGACCATCAGGATGCCGCCGGGCGGCAAGGCGATCAGCGCCTCGGCAATGGCGCCAAGGGTGGCGGCGCGGGCCTTGACGATCTGCACAAGCGCGGCGGCGAAATCGCGCCCCTCGGGCCGCTCGACGGCCACCTCAAGCCCCCTCGCGGCGAGGCGGTCGTGGTCGGGCGCAAAGCCCTGCATGCAGAAAACCGCGCCAAACGCGGAAAAATCGGCATCGCCACGGGCGCGCATCACCAAAACGGCGCCATCGGGCAGGATCACATCGCCTGCCGCGATCGCAAGGGTCCAGCGGGGGTCTGTCATGGGTTGGGAAGGACCGCGATCAGTCCTCTTTCTCCATCGTGCATTGCAGCGGGTGCTGGTTGCGCCGGGCGAAATCCATCACCTGCGCCACCTTGGTTTCCGCGATCTCGTAGGAAAAGACACCAACGACCGCCACCCCTTTCTTGTGAACGGTCAGCATGATCTCGACCGCCTGGGAATGCCCGATGCCAAAAAACCGCTCGAGCACATGCACGACGAATTCCATCGGCGTGTAATCGTCGTTCAGCAGCAGCACCTTGTACAGCGGCGGGCGCTGCGTTTTCGGCTTGGTCTTGGTGATGACACTGGTCTCACCGTCGTCCTTGGGCTCGTCCGTCATCATCTGCAAGGGTTGCATATGCAATATGCCTCGGTCGGTTCATGGCCTGTCCGTTGGCCGCAATATATAAGCCGCTCAGCGATTCAGAAAAGAGGGGCCGAACATGGCATCCCCCCTGACCACCATCGGGTTCGATGCAGACGACACGCTGTGGCAGAACGAACAGTTCTTTCGCATGACGCAAGCACGTTTTGCCGACCTTTTGGCAGACTATGTCGCGCCGGATCATTTGCACGCACGTCTGCTCGAGGCCGAGCGCCGAAACCTCGGTCATTATGGCTTCGGCATCAAGGGCTTCATGCTGTCGATGATCGAAACGGCCATCGACGTGACCGAAAGCAGGTGCCCGCCCACGTGATCGCCGAGATTCTGTCGGCCGGGCAGGAGATGTTGAGCCATCCCATCGACCTGCTGCCCCACGCCGAAGAGGCCGTGCGCGCCCTGGCGCAATCGCACCGCATCGTCATGATCACCAAGGGCGATCTGCTGGATCAGGAACGCAAACTGGCGCAATCGGGCCTTGGCGAGATGTTCGATGCCGTCGAGATCGTGTCGGACAAGCGCGCGCCGACCTACAGCACGATTTTCGATCGCCATGGTGACGGGGCCGAGCGCGCCATGATGATCGGAAACTCGATGAAATCCGATGTGCTGCCCGCGCTGGAGGTCGGCGCCTGGGGCGTCTTCGTGCCTCATGGCCTGACATGGGAGCTTGAACATGCCAGCGCCCCCGAGGGTCACCCCCGCTATGCCGAACGTCCCGATCTGGGCGCGGTGGTGGAGCTTGTCCACGAGATCGAGACGCAGGGGTGAGCCGATGATCGACGCGCGCCTTCTTCCGCTGCAACGACGGCTGATGGACCCGCCCGCGCGCCATCTGGCCAGCCGCGGCATACGGGCCGATCAGGTCACGCTGGCGGGCTTTGCCATTGGGCTGCTGGCGGTCATGGCCGCCGCCCTGGGCCTTGTCTGGCTGGCCCTGCTGGGGCTGGTGCTGAATCGGCTGGCCGATGGCCTGGACGGGGCCATCGCGCGGGCGACGCAAACGACGGATCGCGGCGCGTTCCTCGATATCGCGCTGGATTTCGTGTTCTACGCGCTCTTCCCGCTTGGCTTCGCCTTGGCCGACCCGGCGCAGAACGCGTTGTCTGCCGCCGTGCTAATCGCCAGTTTCGTCGGCACCGGCTCGTCCTTCCTTGCCTTTTCGGTCATCGCCGAGCGGCGCGGCCTGACGGCGGACGACTACCCGACCAAGGGCATCTACTATCTGGGCGGGTTGACCGAAGGGTTCGAGACCGTCGTCCTGTTCATCGCGTTCTGCCTGTTTCCGACGGCCTTCCCGGCCCTTGCCTACCTGTTCGCGGCGGCCTGTTTCGTGACCATGGGCACCCGCTGGCTGATGGGCTATCGCCTGTTTGCCATCGCCTCGCAGGACACCGCATGAGCTATTCCATCCATATCGGCCCGAACATCCGCAAATCCCCCTATTACGAGGCGACCGTAGCCGATCGGGTGCAGTCCTTCTCGGTCTATAACCACATGTTCATTCCCGGCCATTTCGGCGATCCGGCGGGCGAGTATCACCGGCTGATTCACGGCGTCGCCATGTGGGACGTGGCCGCGCAGAGGCAGGTGGAGTTGCTGGGGCCCGACGCCTGGAAACTGGCGCAGGTGCTCACGCCGCGCGATCTGTCGAACACGATGATCGGGCAAGGGCGGTATGTCCCGCTCTGCGACCATGACGGCTGGCTGATCAACGACCCGGTCCTGTTGCCCCTGGCCGAGGATCGCGTCTGGCTGTCCATCGCCGATAGCGACATCGCGCTCTGGGCCAAGGCCATCGGGCGCGAACGCGGTCTGGACGTGGAGGTGCACGAGCCTGACGTCGCGCCGCTGGCCATTCAAGGGCCCAAGGCGATGGATGTGGCCGAGGCGCTGTTGGGGGATTGGGTTCGCGACCTGCGCCATTTCCAGTTTCGCGAGGCCGATCTCGATGGCATTCCGTTGATCGTCGCGCGGTCGGGCTGGTCGAAACAGGGCGGGGTCGAGCTGTACCTGCAGGACAACGCGCAAGGAACGCGGCTGTGGCAGATGGTGAAAGAGGCCGGCGCCCCCTGGGATATCGGGCCCGGCGCGCCGAACGATGTCGAGCGGCTGGAAAGCGGCCTGATCTCGTACGGGGCCGACATGCGCTGGCAGAGCTTGCCGGCCAACCCGTTCGAAATGGGCTTCGGCGCGATGGTGCACCTGGATGCGGGTCACGACTTTGTCGGTCGCGCAGCGCTGGACCGCATCAAGGCCGAGGGCATCAAGCGGCGTCTGACGGGTGTATTCGTCGAGGGTGCGCCGGTTGCGGGCAACCAGCACCCCCTGCCCCTGATGCAGCACGGGCAGCCCGTCGGCCATGTCAGCGAGATCGCGCATTCCCCGCGCTTGGAGCGGAATATCGCCATCGGCCTGGTGCCGGCCGATCTGGACGAGAACGCCGAGGGGCTAAGCATCGGCTTGGACGGAACGGCGCGGGCGATCACCCTGACCGCCCTGCCCTTCATCGCGTAACGCGGCTTACTTCACCTTCAGGACGATCTTGCCGATATGGCCCGAGCTTTCCATGCGGGCATGCGCCTCGGCCGCATCCTCGAGTGCGAAGGTCGAATCCATCACCGGCGCGATCCGGCCCGCATCCAGAAGCGGCCAGACCTGTTCGGCCAGTTGCGCGGCGATCTCGGCCTTGGCGGCGTCCGATTGCGGGCGCAGGGTCGAGCCGGTGATCGTCAGACGCTTGACCATGACTAGGGCAAAGTTCAGCGCCACCTTGGGCCCTTGCAGGAAAGCGATCTGCACGAGGCGGCCATCCTCGGCCAGCGTCTTGACGTTGCGCGGCAGGTAGTCGCCACCCACCATGTCGAGGATCAGGTTCGCGCCGCCCTCGGCCTTCAGCACCTCGACGAAATCCTCGTCGCGGTAGTTGATCGCGCGTTCGGCCCCCAGCTTGGTGCAGGCGGCGCATTTTTCATCGGACCCGGCGGTGGCGAAGACACGCGCGCCGAAATGATTGGCCAGTTGGATCGCGGTCGTCCCGATCCCTGACGACCCACCGTGGACGAGGAATCGTTCCCCGGCCTTGAGGCCGCCGCGCATGAAGACATTGGACCAGACAGTGAAGAAGGTCTCGCACAGGGCCGCCGCCTCGGCCATGCCCATACCTTGCGGTACCGGCAAGGCGTGGTCCTGATGGGTGACGACATATTCGGCATAGCCGCCGCCCGGCAGCAGGGCGCAGACGGCATCGCCCACCCTCCAACGCGTCACATCGGGGCCGACGGCGGCGATGCGGCCCGATGCCTCCAGCCCCGGCAGGTCGGAGGCGCCCGGCGGCGGGGCGTATTGGCCCGCGCGCTGCAAGGCGTCGGGGCGGTTCACCCCGGCGTGGTCCACCTCTATCAGGATCTGGCCCGCTTGCGGCACGGGGATGGGACGGGTGCAAGGTGTCAGAACCTCGGGGCCGCCGGGTTCGCTGATCTCGATCGCGCGCATCGTTTCGGTCATGTCTTGCCCTTCGCCGTGAACCATTCCCCCTTTTGATGACCGGTGACGGGCGCGCTGGCAATCCCGGCCGGGCGGGGTAAACCGACGCGCAGGCAAAAGAAAACGCCCGATCGGGGCCGACCGGGCGTGTGTCCAGGTAATGGACCGATTTGCTCAGCCGTCTTGCGGGCTGGGGGCCGTCCAGCTGCCCGGCATGTCGCGGGGGGCCATGCGGGCGGGGGCCTTGATCTGCGAGGCGAGCCATTCGGGACCGGCAAGGAACGGTTTCAGCAGCTTGTTCTCGCGCACCTTCTTTTTCATCGTTTCGATCTGCATGACCTCGTCGATGCGGCGGTCGACAAACGCCCAGGTGGCGGAATGATCGACTGACTGGTCGCCGAGCCAATAGAGAACCGTGGCCGAATAGACACCGGACAGGGTGGCGCGCTTGGTGTACCAGTTCAGGTCATCAGACGGGTCGCCCAGGGCGGTCCAGATCGCATCGGCCGTGTCCCACAACGCCTTGGCCCCGTCGGCCGCATGAATGGGCAGGGCGAACAGCGTCACACCGCGCCGCACGGTTTCCTTGTCAGCCTCGACCAGTTCCAGACGCAGGCGAATGGCATAGGCCACGCGATCGCGAAAACGCATCGCCGACAGGTCGGCGGACCGCAGCGCCTTGACCATGGCCGCATCGCCGCGGCGATGAAAGGCCAGCGCCAGATCGACCGCACCGCGCGGCAGAAGGGCCTGCGCCTCGGCCTTGTCGACGCCCGCATCGGACACGGCGGCGCGGAAACTGGCCTCGGACCATCCGTCAAAGGGGACATGCATCAAGGCTGCATCGAGGATACGGTCGATGGTTTCACTGTTGGTGGCGGGCATGACGGGGACCTTTGCGCTGGAAAACACCTTCGCTAGACAAGATAGGAGGGCTTTGCTATACGGCCACCTCCTGCTTCAACATTCAACTTCAACCTAGAAAGGTGGTGACACCACGATGCAGGTCAGTGTTCGCGACAACAATGTCGATCAAGCACTCCGCGCCCTGAAGAAGAAACTTCAGCGCGAGGGCGTTTTTCGTGAAATGAAGCTCAAGCAACATTACGAAAAGCCGTCGGAGAAGAAAGCACGCGAGAAGGCCGAGGCCATCCGCCGTGCCCGCAAGCTGGCGCGTAAAAAGGCGCAGCGCGAAGGTCTCCTCTGAGGCGATCGACAAGCGAGCCTGTGGCGGGGCCTCTCTCGCCAGGACAAAGGATAACCCCCGCGGCGATGCCCCGGGGGTTTTTCATTGTCGCGATGGCATCCTGTGGATGAGCGCTATTCCGACAGTAGCGCACGCGCCCGTTCAAGGCGGGCGGCCTGCGCGGCCTGGGCTTGCAGCAGTTCCAGGTTGTCGTCCGAATCGTCATCCAGCACGATCGATTCACGCACCCCCGGAAGCTGGGCAAAATCGGCCATCACGCGCGTCGGATACCAACGCCGGGTGATCGTCTCGAACCCGGGCGTCTGCGACAACACCTCGGACGTGGCATAGGCACAGCGGGCCGAGCCGACCTGCCCATATGCTTCGACGGCGTCGATCAACTGCGCCGCGATTTCGGGGGCAACGTCGATTTCATGCACGTGGACATCGACAGTCTCGCGCGCGTGATAATCCATGTAGAACCCGAAAAGCTGCGGCGTCATCCCGTAAAGCACATCGTTTCGTTCTGGCACGACCGGGTGGTGCCAACTGCCGGCGGGGTCGAACAGCACGCGCTCTTCGGGGCCGTCGATCAGCAGGGCGGAATGCCCGCTGCGGCCATTGTCGTTATAGATCATGGTCAGCAGCGTGACCGTCGGAGACCCGGGCGGCACGTAGCGCGACTGGCTCACGAATTCATCCGAGGCAAAGGCCCCTTCGTTCGGCGGTGCCTCGCAGCCGGCCAGCGCACCGACCAACGCCAGAGCAAGAACGGAACTTGTTACGCGGCGCATGCAATCCCTCGTTTCAGCGGGCGAAGATCGCGAGGAAAACGACGATCAGGATCGCCACGATCGCGATGTTCACCGACATTTTCATGAACCCGGCGAAGGTCTTTTCCTGTTCGGTAATGTCCATTTCGCCGCGCTTGTGGTCGTTCTCAGCCATGTCATTCTCCTCCCACAGTGGGGACCCTGTTGCGCTTGGTGCATGGAATACCGCATTCGCCCCGTCCTGTCAGCCCTGATGGGACCACGGCGCGATGCCTTTGCATTACGAGGTGATGTACCACAGCCACGCCCCGTCATCGCGACGGGTGCGGCGCACCTCGCCCAGGGCATGCAGGTGGTTGAGGTGCCCCACGGCCTCGACCAGGGCCAGGCCATAGGTTCCGCTGTCGATCTTGCGCTTGAAAAGCGGTGCAAAGCATTCGCCCGCAGTGCGCGGCCCATCGGCCAGATGGGCGCGCAGACGCTCCAACGCGCCGTGGTGGTTCTCGATCAACTGGCGCATCCGGTCGGGAAGGCCGAAAAAGGGCAGTTTGTGGCCGGGCAGAACCAGTTGATCCTCGGTCGCGTGGGGGGCCAGCGCCGTGCAGGCCGCCATCCAGTCGCCCACCGGGTCGGCCTCGGGTTCGGTGGCGTAGACCCCGAGGTTGGGCGAAATCGATGGCAGCAACTGGTCGCCGCCGATCACCAGACGGCCATCTGTGGACCAGAGCGTCGCATGATCGGGGGCATGCCCCTGCCCGAAACGGATGATCCAATCGCGCCCGCCAAGCCGAATGGTCGCCCCGTCGCGCAACTGGGTAAACCCAAGCGGCATCGGATGCACGACATCGGCGAAGTTGAACGGACGCTCGGTGCGACGTTGATGCAAGATCTCGGCGTCCATCCCGGCACCTTGCCAAAAGGCGATCTGCTCGGGTGTGGCGCGCTCCTGCTCGTCCAGTGTCAGCATCCGGGCGAACAGCCACGCGGTGCGCGTGGTCAGCAACTCGGCCCCCCGTTCCTGGAACCAGCCAGCCAGCCCGACATGATCGGGATGGTGATGGGTCACCAGAACACGGGTGACGGGTTGCCCCTTGAGCGGGCCAGACAGCGCGGCATCCCACCCCTCTCGGGTGCGGCGGGTGTTCAACCCGGTATCGACGACGGCCCAGCCGTCATCCTCGCGAAAGGCGAAGACGTTGACGTGATCCAGCGCCATGGGCAGCGGGATCCGCAGCCACAGCACCCCATCGGCCAGTTCGACCGCATCGCCGGGGTCGGGCGGCGTCTCTTGAGGGTAGCGGATCACGCGACCAGATCTTCCGGCGACAGGGCGTACAGATCGGCCGCGCCCAGACCGGCCTCGGCCAGCAGGCCCGGAACAGCGGCCATCTGACGGGCCATGAAGCTTTGGGCCAGCCGCGTGCGCGGCCCCTCACCCTCGGCCTGTGCCGCGCGCAGGTGATAGAGGCCGCCCAAGGCCAGTGCGAAGGCATGCTGATAGGGCACCGCCCCGGCAAACCGATCATTGAGGTCGAGCGACAGCATGCGGTCGGTGGCCGCGCGCAATTCGCCCGCCGTGGCGACAAGCAGCGCACCCCGTGCGCCGGCGGCCTTGGCCTCGGCCTCGATCTCGTCGATCAGGGCATGGGCCGCAACCCCGCCATCCATCATCTTGCGACCCGTCAGATCCATGGCCTGGATGCCATTCGTGCCCTCGTAAATCGCCGAGACACGCCCGTCGCGATAGAACTGCGCGGCGCCCGTTTCCTCGATAAAGCCCATGCCGCCATGAACCTGGATCCCGGTATCGGCCACTGAGATCCCTGTGTCTGTGCCATAGGCCTTGCAGATGGGCGTCAAAACCGCGGCGCGCGCGGTCATCGCCGGATCGCCCGTCACATTGGCAAGGTCGATCGACACCGCAAGATCCAGCGCCAGCGCACGGGCGGCGAAAGTTTCGGCCTTCATCCCCGTCAGCATGCGGCGCACATCGGCATGGTCCAGGATCGTCCCGGTGCCGTTCTCGATGGGCGAGCGCCCCTGCACACGGTCGGCGGCATAGGCCAGCGCATGCTGGGTGGCCGCCTCGGCAATCGACAGACCATGGACGCCGACACCCAGACGCGCGTTGTTCATCATGGTGAACATGGCCGCGATGCCGCCATGTGGCTCACCCACCAGCCAGCCGGTCGCGCCCTCGTACTGCATCACGCAGGTGGGGCTGCCATGCAGGCCAAGCTTGTGTTCCAGGCTGACCACCTTGAGCGAATTGGCGATGCCGGGGGTGCCATCGGCATCGGGGATGCGCTTGGGCACGAGGAACAGGCTGATCCCCTTGGTCCCCGGCGCACCATCGGGCAGCCGCGCCAGGACAAGATGACAGACGTTCTCGGTAAAGTCGTTGTCCCCCCAGCTGATATAGATCTTCTGCCCGGTGATCGCATAGGTGCCATCGCCCTTCGGCTCGGCCCGGGTCTTGAGCGCGCCCACGTCGGACCCGGCCTGCGGTTCGGTCAGGTTCATCGTTCCGCACCATTCCCCACTTGTCAGCTTGGGCAGGTAAAGGGCCTTGATCTCGTCCGAGGCGTGATGCTCCAGCGCCTCGATCTGGCCCTGCGTCATCAGCGGGTTCATCTGCAGCGCCAGACAGGCCGAGCCCATCATCTCGTTGACCGCCGTTGCGACCGTCTGCGGCAGGCCGAGGCCGCCATAGTGGGGGTCAGCGGTGATGGCGGCAAAGCCGGCCTCGGCGATGGCGCGGTAGCCCTCGGCATAGCCCGGCGGGGTGCGCACGACGCCGTTCTCCAAGGTGGTCGGGTGCAGGTCGCCGGCACGGTTCAGGGGTGCCAGCACCTCTTCGCAGATGCGGCCGGCCTCGGTCAGCAGGGCCGAGACGGTTTCCGGCGTGGCATCGGAAAAGCGGTCGGTTTCGGTGACGCGGGCATAGCCGACCACATGCTCGAGGCAAAAGGTGATCTCTGGCACCGGGGCGCGATAAGGCATGGTTCGTGATCCTCCCTCACGAAATCATCGGTCGATCGGACGCAGGCAGGCTTTGCAGCCGGGTGTGTTTCACGCTATGTGCCCGCGTCCCCTTGCCCGAGGTAGGGGGCGCATGTCTGCCCTTTCAACCCATACGTTACGTCACGAATGAGCGCCAAGGCCCCCACCCTGCTTGCCCCCGATCGCGATGGCATCGTTAAGGCCGCACGCCTTCTGGCCGATGGCGGGTTGGTCGCGCTGCCCAGCGAAACGGTCTACGGGCTGGCCGCCGATGCGCGGAATGATCGAGCCGTGGCGCGGATCTACGAAGCCAAGGGCAGGCCAAGCTTCAACCCTTTGATCGTGCATGTGGCCGACATGGCCGCCGTGGAGCGGATTGCCGAAATGCCCGGCGCGGCGCGCAGGCTTGCGGCGGCCTTCTGGCCCGGCCCGATGACGCTGGTCCTGCCGCTGCGCGCGACGGCGGGGCTGTCGCCGCTGGTGACGGCAGGTCTGCCAACGGTCGCGTTGCGCCTGCCGGCGCATCCGGTCATGCGCGCGGTCCTTGCGGCGTTTGGCGGCCCCGTTGCCGCGCCCTCGGCCAACCCCTCGGGGCGCATCAGCGCAACGCGGGCGGAACATGTGATCGCCGGCCTCGGCGCGCAGGTCGACGCCGTGCTGGATGCGGGGCCCTGCGCGGTGGGGGTCGAGTCGACCATTCTTGCCCCTGCGCCGGGTGGCCTGCGGCTGCTGCGCGAGGGTGGCCTCACGCGCGAGGCGATCACCAACGTGGCCGGGCCGGTGCAAGAGGATGTAACCCCCGGAAAGGTCGAAGCGCCCGGTCAATTGTCGAGCCATTACGCCCCGGAGGTCGCGGTGCGCCTTGGCGGTGCGGCACAGCCCGGCGACATCACCGTGGGCTTTGGCCCGGGGGCGGCCGATCTGACCCTTTCCGAGACCGGCGATCTGGTCGAGGCCGCGACGCGGCTTTTCGATGTATTGCATGCGGCCGACAGGCTGGCCGCAGACCGCCAGGCCCGGGCGATCCGTGTCAGCGACATCCCCGACGAGGGTCTGGGCCGTGCGATCAACGATCGGCTGCGGCGGGCGGCAGCCCCGCGCTGATCCGGCGGGATGCGCGGCATCGAGCCATTGCGCGCGGGTCAGGCGTGGCCTGCCTCGGAGGACAGCATCAAGGGGTGAATGCCCAGGCTGAGCAAGGCCGCCTCCCACTTGCGCTCCATCTCGGTGGCGAAGATCAGGTCGGACGTCGCCTCGGCAGTCAGCCAGCCGTTCTGCGCAAGCTCGCTTTCCAGTTGCCCCGGCCCCCAACCCGCATAGCCCAGGGCCATCAGCGCCCGATCCGGGCCACGGCCCGCGGCGATATCTTCGAGAATATCCAGCGTTGCCGTCATCGCGAAGCGCCCGTCCACGACCAGCCCCTCGTCCGACGAGGCGTGATAATCGGCGCTGTGCAGGACAAAGCCACGCCGCATCTCGACCGGGCCGCCGAAACACACAGGCAGATCCGGCGCCGAACCGGGCGGCGCGATCTCGAGTTGTTCGAGCATTTCGCCAAAGGTCACCTCGTCCACGCGCTTGTTCACGATCAGGCCCATCGCGCCGTCTGCGGAATGCGCGCACAGATAGACAACGCTGCCCGCAAATCGTGGATCGCCCATGCCAGGCATGGCGATCAACAGCTTGCCGGTCAGGTTTTCGGTCTCGGGGGCGGTAGGGGGCTGTGGTGACATATCTGACAGGATGGAGGTGTTGCAGATTTCAATCAAGCACCGGGGCTGTCTCCAAATCGTGACTTTTCATTTCACGCGCTCCTGCCTAGCTCAGACCAATGCAAAAGGCGTTCGCAAAATCCGCCCTGTCTGTGGCCTGTCTTTCGGTGATCCTCGGCGCGACCTCGTCCCTGCCTGCGGCAGCGCAGTTCATGGGTCGGTCGGCCGATGATGTCGTCCAGGTCACCCTGGTCGAAGGGTGGCGCATGTCGGACACCCGGCACATGGCCGGGATTCGCATCGATCTTGCCCCCGGCTGGAAAACCTACTGGCGCGCGCCCGGCGATGGCGGCGTTCCGACAGAGCTGCGCCTGACCGAGGCCGAGGGGATCACCGGGCTGGCGATCCACTGGCCGCGCCCCGAGGTCTTCTTTTCCAATGGCATGCGGTCGATCGGGTATCGCGACGATGTCATCCTGCCGCTGGAACTCGTGCTTTCGGGCGACGGGCCGCATCGCCTTGCGGGACGCATCGACATGGGGGTCTGCCAGGATGTCTGCATGCCCATCACGGTCGAGATATCGGGCCAGTTCGAGGCCGACCCCGCACGCGACCCCATGATCGGGGCGGCCCTGTCCGATCGCCCCTTGAACGCGACCGAGTCGGGTGCAGGCGAGGTGCGTTGTGCGGTCGAGCCGATTTCCGATGGCTTGCGCGTCACGGTCACCGCCCCGCTGCAAGCGACCGGCAATGACGAGACGATGGTCGTGGAACATGCCGACGCGTCGATCTGGGTGTCCGAGGCGATGACGCAGCGCGATGGCGGTACCTTGACCGGCGTCGCGGATATCGTGCCCCCCGATCACGGGCCCTTTGCCCTGAACCGGTCTGACCTCAGGATCACGGTGATCGGCAGCCGGATGGCTGTCGATCTCGGCGGCTGCACCGGCTAGCCCGAGGGCTGGTCGGCGGGTCTGAGGCGCGCCATCGCAAAAGCCGCGACCCAGACAAGCACACACAGCGCGGCAACCCCCGTCAGAAACGCTGCAAAGGCGATCGACATGCCGCCCGCGGGCACCATCGCGGCAAGCGGCCCGGCCATCTGACCCGAGACGATCGTGGCCCCCATCGTGGCCGCGAACCAGCCTGCCGCAACCGCGACCAGCCCCGCCATCAGGGCGGCAAGGCCCGGACGGCGCGCACCGCCCGACACCGCGCGGCGCAACGCCGCGACCTGCTTGCCCACGTCCTGTTGCATCGCCAGAATCGCGGGGACCACCAGCAGAACAATGACCATTCCGAAACTCAGGCCATAGACCAGCGTGATGACGGTCGGCTTGAGGAACTGCGCGTCGCGCGATGTCTCGTACAGCAAGGGCGCAAGCCCCAAGACGGTCGTCAGGGTCGTCAGCAAGACAGGGCGCAAACGGTCGCAGGCGCCGTCGACGATCGCGGGGATCAGGCCGCGTTCTTCGGCATATTCGTCCACCGTGGTCACCAGAACGATCGAGTCGTTGATGATGATGCCGGTCATCCCGATCAGACCCACAACGCTGAACATCGACAGCGGCACGGCCCAATCCATGTGGCCATAGATCGTGCCGACAAGGCCGAAGGGGATGATGGCCATCACGACGATAGGGCGCGTCCAACTGGCAAAGATCCAGGCCAGCACAAGGTAAATCCCCACAAGGCACAGGACGAACCCGGTCAAGGCGTCGCCCAGAAACGCGCGTTCCTGTTCAGCCAGCCCGGAGAGCTGCGTGGAAACACCGAACGTTTCCTCGACGCGGGGGATGATGACGTTTTCCAACTCGTCCATGATCTCTTCCGCGCGCACCGGGTCATCCTCGGACAAGTCGCCCGTGACCGAGATAAGGCGCACGCCATTCTCGCGCTGGATCGACGAAAACCCCTGCCGGGCGGTAACGCTGACGATATCGGCCAGCGGCACATATTGCCCCGAGGCCGAGCGCAACAGCACACGGTCGAGGAAATCCGCCGTCAACTCGCCCTCGGGCAGTTCGACGCGAATGCTGGCTGTCCGGGCGCCGTCGGGATAGGTCGCGGCCTCGATCCCGCCCAGACGGTTGCGCATCACGCGGCCCAACGCGCCGATCTCGAACCCCAGCGCCTCGCCCTGCGGTGTCAACGCAAGGCTGAGTTCCTCGCGGTCGTAGGCCATCGAGTCCTCGAGGGCCGAGACCTCGGGATATATGACAAGGGCGGCCTGCACGGCTTCGGCCGCCTGTTTCAGGGTTGCGGTATCGGCGCCGAATATCTGAACGTCGATGGCATCCGCCCCCCGGCCCGCCGCGCCAGCCGCGAAAGCTGACGGTTTCGGTCATGGGCAATTGCCGTGCCTCGTCCTGCAGGTCGGCCACGAATTGAAAGGCCGAGTAGGGGCGCAAGTCGGCATCGATCAACTCGATCGCGATCGACCCCAGCAGATCGTTATCCTTGTTCTGGACCCCCGACAGCCCACTGCCGGAATTGCCGCCAACCTCGGACAAGACATACAGCAGCGGGCTGCGCCCGTATTCTTCTTCGTAGCGGGCGGCCACGGCCTCGGTGGCGCGCTGCATCTCGCGCATCATGGCCATGCTGTCGGCCCGGCTGGCGCCGTCGAGCATGGCGAAGTTGCCGGTGACCGAGGACAGTTCCGGCGCGTTGAAAAAGCGCCAGGTGACATCGCCCCGCAGGAAATGGCTGATCTGCAGGGCCAGTACCAGGATCGTCGCCGCCAAGACCGGATATCGTGCCCAGACGACCAGACGCATGAGCGGGCGGAAGACCGTTTCCTTTACCCAGTCGAACGCCGTGTTCACCATGCGGCTGACGCTGTCGATGCCGTTCGTCGACATGGCGACCAGCACACGACGCCGCCGCGCGGCCGGCAGCAGTGCAAACCCGCCCCACAGGCCGATAAAGCCCGCCGCCGCCGCAAGCCCCAACGTATCGCCGCTGACACTTGCGGGCAGTCCGCTTTCGGCGCGCGTCAGAACATCGAACCGCGCTAGGATCATTGCCGCGACGATGAAGGCAAAGCCGGCAAGGACCATCGCGGTCAGCGTCAGGGCAAAGGCCGCGATCCCGACACGCAGCCTGGAAAAGCCCGTGACACCGCGTTCCTTCAGGGCGTGGGACATGTGATTGGGCAGGATCAGAAAGCATTCCAGCAGGCTGGCGATCAGAACCGCGATCACGGTAAAGGGGATATCCGCAATCAGGTCGCCGAACCGCCCGCCCACAGCCACGAGCCCGGCAAAGGCCAGGACGGTGGTCAGAGTTGCCGAAAACACCGGGGCGGCCATGCGGCGCGCGGCATTCTCGGCGGCTGTGACGGGATCCTCGCCAAGGCTGCGGGCGCGGAAATCGGCATGTTCACCCACCACGATGGCATCGTCCACCACGATCCCGAGCGTGATGATCAACGCGAATAGCGAAATCATGTTGATGGTCAGACCGCCCAGATACATCAGCGCGATGGCCGCGGTCAGGGCCACGGGTATTCCTGCAGCGACCCAAAGCGCCGTGCGCGTGTTCAGAAACAGGAACAGCAGCCCCAGCACCAGCCCCAAGCCCAGCAGAGCGTTGTCCATCAGGATGTTCAATCGCCCTGAGATGGCCTCGGCGCGGGTGCGGATCAGGTCGATCCGGGTGCCTTCGGGCAGGGTGGCCTCCAGTTCGGCGGCGACATCCTCGACGAGGGACTGGATGGCGATGGCATCCCCATCCTCGGAGCGGTCCACCCGCACCGATACGGCAGGCAGATCGCCCACGAAATAGGCCCGTTCGCGATCGACACCGGCCACCTCGATCCGGGCCACATCGCCAATGGTCAACGCGGATCCGTCATCGTTCACCCGCAGCGTCAGCGCCGCGATCTGTTCGGCGGTGCGGCTGGCCGAGCCGGTCCGGATGCGCGCGTTGGCACCATCGACATCGCCGGCCGGCGACGTTGCGGCCGAGGCGGCGATCACCGCCGCGATCTCGGCCATCGAGATGTCATACTGGATCAACGAGGCCGAGGGCACCTCGACCACCGTTTCGGGGGCCGCGATGCCCCGGATCGTCGTGGCCGTCACACCCACATCGTAAAGGCGCAGCACGAACTCGTCGGCAAAGCGGCCCAGTTGTCCGGGCGCAACGGGGCCGGTGATCACCACATCGGTGACACGGTCCCACCATTGGCCGCGGCGAAGCTCGGGTTCTTCGGCATCCTCGGGCAGGTCGGTGATCCCGTCCAGCGCCGCCTGCACGTCGTCGGCGGCGCGCGACATGTCCCAGCCAGGGTCGAATTCCAACGCGATCGACGCGCGCCCCTCGCTGGATCGGGCCTGCGTGCCGACGACGCCCGGAACGGTCAGCATCACGGGTTCGATCACGGCCACGATGGCCTCATCCACATCCTCGGCGCCTGCGCCCTCCCATGCGATGGCGATGTCGATCTCGTCCGAGACGACATCGGGAAAGAATTGCGCCCGCATCTGCGGGATGGCGGCAAACCCCGCCACCAACAACAGCACCAGCAACAGGTTCGCGGCAGTGCGGTGGCGTGTGAAATAGCTCAGGATCCCCGAGGCACGTGCAGGCAACCGGCGCATCGATCAGCTTCCCATGCGTTCTTCGAGACGGGCGACCATGCGGGCCGGCACCTCGTCTTCGTTGAGTTGGTTCAGCATCCGCTCGCGCACATCGGTCGGGATGAAGCTGTTGCCTTCGACAAAGCTGATCAGACGGGCGCGCCGTTCGGGGTCGAGCGCGATGGTTTCGGGTTCGGGCGGGGCGGCCTCGGCCCGGTCAACCGCCGGTTCGATGGGGTTGATGCGAATGCCCTCGCCCAGAACCGGCGTTCGCGCCGAAATGACCTGCCGCCCCGCGTACTCGGCCGGCACCGAGACCAGGACATCATCCCCCTGCCGGCGCAACAGACGCGCGGCGACCGCTTCGAGGCGGTTGTCATCGGTGACAAGCAGAATATGCCCGTCCGAGCCATAGGCCGTCGAAGGCAGCCGCGCGACCCTGGCCAAGGGGGGCTCCTCGACCTCGACGCGGACGAAATCGCCAACCCGCAACCCACGCGGCTCGGTGATGCGCGCGAACAGCAGGCGCCCCGATTGCCCCTCTTCCACGGCGCCCGACTCGCGGGTGAGGCGCGCCGGGGCCGACAGGTCGAGGCCGAAAACATCGAGAATGACGCGCACCGGCACATCGGGGAGCGTGCCGCTGTCGCCGATCAGATTGGCGTATTGCGCGGTCGATATCCGAAAGGCCACCTCAAGCGCGTCGGGGTCGATCAGGCTGGCCAGTTGCTCGTTGCGGTTCACCAGCCGGCCCGCAACCACGGTGACATCCGACAACACGCCCGAGAACTCGGCGCGCAACTCGGTCTGGGCCAGGGCGCGCTCGGCATCGGCAAGGGCGATGCGGCGCCGTTCCAGCGCGGTTTGCGCGATGGCGACACGCGCCTCGGCCGTGGCCAGGGGCCTGACGGCGCGACAGAACGGCCTGATCGGCGGTGGCCGATGCCAGTTCGGCCGTCTCGACCGCCACGGCCGACCCGACGCCGCGCGTCAACAGATCCTGCTGGCGTTCCAGCGCACGCAAACGCAGATCGGCCTGGCGTTGCGCCGCGGCGACATCCTCGCGCGCGAGGTCGAGGGCGCGGGTCGCCTCGGTCAGTTCATTCTCGGCATCGCGCAGGTCGGCGGCGGCGGTATCGCGGGCAGATTGCGCCTCGGCCGGGTCGATGCGCAGCAAGAGCTGCCCCGCCTCGACCGCACCGCCATCCTCGACATCCACGGCCAGTTCGATCACCGTGCCCTCGGCGGGGGCCCGCAGTTCCAGCGTACGCCGCGACCGCACCTCGCCAAAGGCAGTCAGAACCGGAACCTCCGGCCCGAGATCAAGGGTCAGGACCTCGGCCGAAAAGACGCGCTCGCGCGTGGGCGGTGTGCGGGCCTCTTCCGACATGCGGTCCTGCAAGGCGCCCCAGAAGGAATTCGCCGCGACCGCCAGGATCGCAAACGTCGTGGCCAACAGGAACAGGCCCGCAAGGGCGCGGCGGAAAAAACGCATGTCTTTGTGCCTATCAAGAGGTGTCAGGGCATTAGGTAGGCTCAAGCCGGGGAAGGTCCAAGTGACTAAGTCACCACCCTGTCACGCAGCCACCGCTTATTTCCGTCGCATATGCTCGTCGAGCCGCGGCAGGATTTCGACGAAATTGCAGGGCCGGTGCCGGTAATCCAGCTGATAGGCAAGGATTTCATCCCAGGCATCCTTGCACGCCCCGGACGAGCCGGGCAGCGCGAACAGGTAGGTGCCGTTCGCCACCCCGCCTGTCGCCCGCGACTGCACCGCCGAGGTGCCGATCTTGTTCATCGACACGAGGGTGAAGACCGTGGCGAAGGCCTCGATTTCCTTTTCATAGACGTCGCGATGCGCCTCGACCGTGACATCGCGTCCGGTCAGGCCGGTGCCGCCCGTTGTCAAGATCACGTCGATCTCTGGGTCGGCGCACCACGCGCGGAGTTGATCCGCGATCCGGGCACGTTCGTCGGGCAGAATGCTGCGCGCAGCCAGGACATGCCCCGCATCGGTCAGGCGCTGGACAAGCACGTCGCCGGATTTGTCCTCGGCCAGGCTGCGGGTATCGGACACGGCCAGAACGGCGATGCGGATCGGCAAGAAGGCTTTGGTTTCGTCGATGCGCGACATCATTCCCCCTTCCGTCGGGCGTTCAGCGCCAGAAGATCGGCCCAGGCCTTGGCCTTTTCGGGCGGTTGGCGCAGCAGGAACGCGGGATGGAACATCGGCAAGGCCGGCCGCCCCTGCACCTCGTCCCATTGACCGCGCAACCGGGTGATGCCCCGCCGCCCGAGCAGGCCCTGACAGGCCCAGTTGCCCATCAGCACCACCACCTCGGGATCGGCAAGGTCGATGTGACGCCGCACAAAAGGCAACAGCATCGCAAGTTCGTCCGGCTTGGGATCACGGTTCTGCGGCGGGCGCCACGGCAACATGTTCGTGATATAAAGGGCGGCCTCGCCGCTCTCGGCCTGCCGGGAAAGGCCGATGGCGTCGAACATGCGATCCAGCAACTGGCCCGCCCGGCCGACGAACGGCTTGCCCTGCCGGTCTTCGTCACGGCCGGGCGCCTCGCCCACGATCATGACGCGCGCCGCCGGATTGCCATCGGCAAAGACAAGGTTGCGCGCGCCGCGCTTGAGGTCGCACAGCTCGAACCCCGCCATGGCGGCCTGCAAGGCGGGCAGGTCCCGCGCCTGCGCGGCCAGCCTTGTGGCCAGATCGACCGCGGCCCCGACCGCCTCGGCCGGGTCGGGTGGGGGCGGGGCGGCAATTGGGCTGACCGGCGCCGGACCGCTCCTGAGGGGGGCGGGGGAAACCGGCTTCGGCGCTTCTGCCGGGGCCTCGAAACGGTTCACGGGCCTGTCCTGGATCGCCTCGTCGGCGCCCAGTTCTACCTGCCAGTCCAGCAGGGCCAGCGACTCGTGATAGCCCATTTCGTCCATGCGCAGAAGCTAAGGCCGCTGGACGCCGGTGGAAAGGGCTGTCACCACTGTGGCATGCCGCGTGAGTTGACCGTGACCGCACAGTATCCCCGAGACGCCGATGATATCTTCGGCGATGCGTTGAGCTTTCAGGAAATGGCCGAGGCGACCAGGGGCGTCGCAATCTACCGCAACCTGCCCGACGGCGACATGGTCCAGGGCGAGACCTATGTCATCGACGTGCTGGTGTGGCGCGTCATGCACAACCCGCATTACACGGTGCATGTCGAGACCGTCGACCGCGACGCCCGCCGCGTTCAGAGCCGCGAGGAAGGCTGGATGATCCGGCAATGGGACCACACGCTGACCATCGAGGCGCTGGGGGGCGGCGCGTGCCTGTGGACGGACCGATTGGTGATCGATTGCGGTTGGGCGACGGGGTTCATGACCTGGGTCGCGCGCCACCTGTACCGCACACGGCATCGCAACCGCCAGGGTGCCGGGATCACCGCGCGGGTGAGACGCATCTGACAGGGGGCCGCCGAGGGCATCCGTCCTTGCCCGCGGGCGGGGCGGCTGAATATAAGCAGCCTAGCCAATACAGGGTGGTCCATGAGTTTTCGTCAACAGCACCTATTGGGGATCGCCCCGCTGCATCCCGACGAGATCAGAACGATCCTTGATCTCGCCGACAGCTATGCCGAGGCCGAACGCGCCGATCGCGGCCATGCCCGTGCGCTCGAGGGGCTGACCCAGATCAACATGTTCTTCGAGGCCTCGACCCGCACGCAGGCCAGTTTCGAGATCGCCGGCAAAAGGCTGGGCGCGGACGTAATGAACATGGCGATGCAGGCCAGTTCTATCAAAAAGGGCGAAACGCTGATCGACACGGCGATGACGCTGAACGCGATGCATCCCGACTTGCTGGTCGTGCGCCACCCGCATTCCGGCGCGGTGGATCTGCTGGCGCAAAAGGTCAACGGCGCGGTCCTGAACGCCGGCGATGGCCGTCACGAGCATCCGACACAGGCCCTGCTCGACGCGCTGACCATCCGCCGCAAGAAGGGCCGCCTGCACCGGTTGAACATCGCCATTTGCGGCGACATCGCCCATTCGCGCGTGGCGCGCTCGAACATTCACCTGCTGGGCAAGATGGAAAACCGCCTGCGTCTTGTCGGGCCGGCGACGCTGATGCCCGCGGCGGCGCGCGACTGGGGCGTCGAGGTCTATGACGACATGGCCGAAGGGCTGGCGGGCTGCGACGTGGTGATGATGCTGCGCTTGCAACGCGAGCGGATGGACGGGGCCTTCATCCCGTCCGAACGGGAATATTACCATCGGTTCGGCCTCGATGCCGAAAAGCTGGCCCATGCAAAGGATGATGCCATTGTGATGCATCCCGGCCCCATGAACCGGGGTGTCGAGATCGACGGCCTTCTGGCCGATGACATCAACCGCTCGGTCATTCAGGAACAGGTCGAAATGGGCGTGGCCGTACGCATGGCGGCAATGGATCTATTGGCCCGCAACCTGCGGGCGGCAAGAATGGAACAGGGGGTCATGGCATGACTGCGGAAACACTGCGAATTTATGCGTTGAACGTCGACTCCGACGCCCGCCACACGAACCTCACGCGGGCGCGGGGCGAATCCGTCGAGATGCCGCCGCTTGCCGAATGGCTGGGCGTCGACGACCTCGACCACCGCGAGATCGAGCTGTTTCCGCTGGACGATCTCGGCGACATGCCCCTGTCCGACTATGTCACGCGCGCTTTCGACCCGGACCCGGCGATCAATGCCACAACGGCCAATCGGTTGGATGCCTTGTCCGGCTCGGTCCTGCTGGTTCCGGGCCGCGCCCTGCAGGACACCCCGCGTGACAGCCGCGAGTTGACCGAGGTTGCGATCCTCACCCTGGCGCAGGCCGACCAGACGGGCGCCTTGCCCAAGGCCGACCTTGCGCCGCCACCGACCTTGCCCGAGCAAGAGGACCGCCCCCCGGAAAAGATGCGCCGCATTACCATCGTGTTCCTGTTGACGGCGCTGGCGCTGGCAGGGCTTGTGGTGCTTCTCGGGGCGCTTGGCTGATGGATCCGACCGCGACCCGGACGCAGTTCACATCGACCACCGTGTTGGAGGATGGCGAGGCGATCGTCGCGTCGTTTCAGGGCGACCGGGCCACCTATTGGCGCGAACATGCATGGCTGGCCGCCATCGCGATGGCCGCGGGCATGGGCCTCCTTTGGGCGATGGGCAATCCGCATGTCTGGACCGGGGCGATCGGGGGTCTGGCCGCCATCGCGGTGCGGGGCCTCTACCTGGCCTCGGACGAGACCAAGATGCGCTGGGACCTGACCGATCGGCGCCTGCTGGGGCCGGGGCCGCGGGTGATCTGGCTGCGCGATGTCGAAACAGTGCGCAGCATCTTTTCCGCCGTTCAGGTGGTGACGCGGTCGGGCGACAAGTACCTGCTGAAATACCAGCCTGACACGGAACGCGTGATTGCCGATATCGACGGGGCACGGGCGCGGAGGGGCGTATGAGCACCACCGCCGGATGGGACGGTCTGCTGTCCAAGGGCGAGACACTGGTCTGGCAAGGGCAGCCCGAAAGCGGTGTGGACTGGGCGCGCCTGTTCCATCCCCTCACCCTGATGGGCGTCATCTTTACCGGCTTCTCGATCTTCTGGATCGGTGCGGCCATGTCGATCCTCGATAACGGGCCGGGTGGCATCTGGATGCTCTTTCCGCTTTTCGGTGTGCCGTTCCTGCTGATCGGTCTTTACATGCTGGTCGGGCGGCTGCTGGTCGATGCCTACATCCGGTCTCATACCTGGTACACGCTGACCGATCGCACCGCCTTCATTGCCGTGGACATGCCCGGGCGCAAATGGCTGGACAGCTATCCGTTGCGCGACATGGACATGCTGCGGCTCGAGGATGGCATCCCCGGCAGCATCGTCTTCGGACAAACCGACCGACGGCACGGCACCGGCGCAGGCGCGCACGCCACACCGCGCCAGGTCGGGTTTCATCGCATCACCTACGCGCGCGAACTGTATGGCCAGATGCGGCAGTTGCGCCAGGCACTGCGCAGGCAAGGGAGCGGGACGGAATGAGCGAGCAACTGCTCAGAAACGCACGGCTGATCGACCCCGAGGCCGGGACCGAGACACGCGGTTGGCTGCGCCTGTCGGCCGGTCGCATCGTGGCCACCGGCGCAGGGGCGGCGGAGGGCGGCATCGACTGCCACGGGATGTGCCTTGCGCCCGGCATCGTCGATGTCGGCGTCAAGGTCGGCGAACCCGGCGAACGCCACAAGGAAGGGTTCCGCAGCGCCGGACGTGCCGCGGCTGCCGGGGGTGTCACGACGATGGTGACCCGGCCCGACACCCTGACACCCATCGACACCCCCGAAGTACTGGAATTCGTGACCCGCCGCGCGCATGACCGGACGCCGATCAGGGTGCGCCCGATGGCGGCGCTGACCCGCGCCCGCGCGGGGCGCGAGATGACCGAGATCGGGTTTCTGCTGGATGCCGGCGCGGTGGCCTTTTCCGATGGCGATGCGGTTTGCGAAGACACCCGTGTGCTGTCGCGCTGCATGACCTATGCGCGCGGCTTGGGGGCGCTGATAGTGGGCCATCCGCAGGATCCGGGCCTGAGCGGGGGCGCGGCCGTGACTGGGGGCAAGTTCGCCGCGCTGCGCGGGCTGCCCGCCGCGCCGACCATGGCCGAACGCCTGGGGCTGGAGCGTGACCTCGCGCTGGTCGAAATGACCGGTGTCGCCTATCACGCGGACCAGATCTCGACGGCGGTGTCGCTGCCGGCCCTGCAACGTGCGAACGCGGCGGGGCTGGACGTGACGGCGGGCGTTTCGATCCATCACCTGACATTGAACGAACTGGATGTGGGCGATTTCCGCACCTTCTTCAAACTCAAGCCGCCGCTTCGCTCCGAGGAGGATCGCCTCGCCATGATCGGTGCCGTGGCAGACGGCGATATCGACATCATCTGTTCCATGCATACCCCGCAGGACGAAGAGTCAAAGCGCCTGCCGTTCGAGGCCGCAGCCTCGGGCGCGGTCGGTCTGGAAACCCTGCTGCCGGCGGCCATGCGGCTCTATCATGCGGGCCATCTGAGCCTGCCGGCCCTGTTTCGCGCCATGTCGCTGAACCCCGCCCGTCGCTTCGGGCTTGAGGGCGGGCGCCTGTCGGCCGGGTCGCTGGCCGATCTGGTCCTGTTCGACCCGGATGCGCCCTTCATCCTCGACCGTTCGACCCTGCGGTCGAAATCGAAAAACACCCCCTTCGACCTGACCCGGATGGAGGGGCGCGTCCACCGCACATGGGTGGGCGGCGACACCGTATTCGACCTGGAGGCGCTGGCATGATCCCGGCATTGGAAACCCCCGTCCTGCTGCTGGGTGTGGTGGCCGTGGCGGCCTATCTGCTCGGGTCCGTTCCCTTCGGCATCGTGATGGCGCGTCTCTTCGGGCTTGGCGATCTGCGCAAGATCGGGTCGGGCAATATCGGCGCTACGAACGTGCTGCGCACCGGCAATAAACTGGCCGCGTTCCTGACACTGGTGCTGGACGCGGGCAAAGGCGCCATCGCGGTGCTGATCGCCCGCGCCCTCCTGGCCGAGGATGCCGCGCAAATCGCCGGGTTCGCGGCGTTCTTCGGGCATTGCTTTCCGATCTTACTGCGCTTTGCGGGCGGCAAGGGGGTGGCGACCTTCATCGGCACCCTTCTGGCCCTCGCCTGGCCCGTGGGGCTTGCGGCCTGTGCCACATGGCTTTTGGTGGCCGCGGTCTTTCGCTACTCGTCGCTGGCCGCCCTGGTGGCGGCGGTTGCCTCGCCCGTCCTGGCCTACCTGCTGGGGCATGGCGAGATGTCGCTTCTATGCATCTTGTTGGCGGGGCTGATCCTGATCCGTCATCACGAAAATATCGCCCGTCTCAGGGCTGGAACCGAATCGCGCATCGGCAGAAAGTCGACGTGAGCGGCACATCATGGGCCACCCGCGCGAAAGGAGCTCACCATGGATTTTCAGACAGCCGTCCGCACCGTTCTTGGCAAATACGCGGTCTTCACCGGACGGGCGCAGAGATCGGAATTCTGGTGGTTCGCCCTGTTCAATTTCATCGCCTCTGCAGTGCTGCAGATCCTTGACCGGGCCCTGTTCGGATGGATGGTGAATGGGCAGGATGTCGGCGTCCTGGCGCCCATCTACGCGCTTGCGGTTCTGTTGCCCAGCCTTGCCGTTGGCGCCCGGCGGCTGCACGATACCGACCGCAGCGGCTGGTGGCTGCTGCTTGGGTTGATCCCGGTATTGGGCGCGCTGGTGCTGATCTGGTTCTTCATCCAGAAGGGCACGGCGGGCACGAACCAGTTCGGACCCGATCCCCTGCCGGACCATGGCGAGGGCGCCGCGCACTGATCTTTGCCGGCGCAGAGGCCTGCGCATCTTTCCACAGGTTCGTTGCAACGCGGCGAACCATTTCAGATCGTCGCCCCACTGACGTCACGCTTCGGCCACGATGTCCCGTCAGCCTGCGCCCGGATCGAGGTTGCAGCCGTACAGAGGACAGGCGTGATGGGCCCATTGACTGCCGTAGGAAGATGCTACGCCAACACGCTCAACTTCAGCGGTCGGGCACGGCGCGCCGAGTACTGGTGGTTTGCCCTGTTCCTGTTCATCGCGGGAACGGCGATCCAGTTCGGCCTGGGCGTCTATTTTGCGCGCGATCCCGCCTTTGCGCTGGCACTGTCCGATCCTGCGATGGCGCAGATGTGGCTGACCCGTGGGAATGACATGCTGTATGTCGCGGCCTGGGCCTATGCCGGCTACCTGCTGTTCGCCTGGTTGCCGCAACTGTCCGTCACGGTGCGGCGCCTGCATGACACCAATCGCAGCGGCTGGTACATTCTGATGCCGACGCTGGTGACCATCCTCTCGGTTTTTGCCGCGATCCTGCTTGGCCCGATGCTGGGCGGGGTCGAGGCCGCGCTGCCCCTGATCCTGATGGCGGCCACCGCCCCCCTTCTGTCGATGATCTGGTTCCTGGTCGTGCTGTGCCTGCCCGGCACCCAAGGCAACAACCGCTTTGGCCCCGACCCGGCACCCGAAAGGCCGCGTAACCCGCCGGCGCATCCGGCCTTCGCCCGCACCCTGCCAGACGAGGTGAAAACGGCGGTGCAGGCGCGCAACCGCTCTGAATTTCAGGAATACTATCGCACCCGCGTCGCGCCGGCGATCCAGCAGAACAAGACCGCCCGCCAGTCAGCCGCGCCTCAATAGCTGAATTCGCCGTAAATCCGGTCGAGATCGCCATTCCACGCGCCATGATAGAGGGCCAGCAACTCGTCCGCGGGCACTTGGCCGGTTTCGACACTGTCCTTCAGGGCAGACAGGAAATGCGTCTCGTCCGGAACCAGGCCGCCGGCACCGGGACGGGCCCGCGCCTTCAGGCCGTCCTCCGCGATGGCCAGAACCTCGCGTGCGAGGTCATGCATCTTGATGTCGCCCACCTGCGCATCCAGGGCCTCGACCGAGGCCGCGACGCGCAGCGCCTCGCGCGTTTCGGCATCCCAGCCCTTGACCAGATCCCAGGCGGCATCCAGCGCGGATTGGTCATAGGTCAAACCGACCCAAAGGGCGGGCAGCGCACAAAGCCGCCGCCACGGGCCGCCATCGGCGCCGCGCATCTCGATGAACTTCTTGATCCGCGCCTCGGGGAAGATCGTGGTCAAGTGGTCGGCCCAGTCGCTGAGCGTCGGTACTTCACCCGGCAGAGCCGGCAATTCGCCGCGCAGGAAGTCGCGGAAGGATTGCCCGAGCGCGTCGATATACCTGCCGTCGCGATAGACGAAATACATCGGCACATCGAGCGCGTAATCGACCCAAGCTTCGAACCCGAACCCGTCTTCGAAGACAAAGGGCAGCGTGCCGGTACGATCGGCATCGAGGTCGCGCCAGACGCGGCTGCGCCATGACTTGTGACCGTTGGGTTGCCCGTCGATGAAGGGTGAATTGGCAAACAGCGCGGTGGCCACAGGCTGCAGCGCCAGCGCCACGCGCAGCTTTTGCACCATGTCGGCCTCGGACGCGAAGTCGAGGTTCACCTGCACGGTGCAGGTCCGGTACATCATGGTCTTTCCAAGGGTGCCGACGCGGTCCATGTAATCCGTCATCAGGCGATATCGCCCCTTGGGCATCATGGGCATGTCCTCGTGACGCCAGATCGGCGCGGCCCCAAGCCCGATGAAGCCGATATCGAGGTCGTCGGCAACGGCGCGCACCTCGCGCAGATGCTCGTTCACCTCGTCACAGGTCTGATGGATGGTTTCAAGCGGCGCGCCGGACAGTTCCAACTGCCCGCCCGGTTCCAGGCTGATATTCGCACCATCAAGTTCCAGCCCGATGATGTTGTCGCCTTCGAGGATCGGGGACCAGCCGAACCGGTCGCGCAGACCTTCGAGCATCGCCTTGATCGAGCGTGGACCGTCATAGGGCAGCGGCGCGTGCGTATCCTGGGTATAGCCGAACTTTTCGTGCTCGGTTCCGATGCGCCAGTCCTGCTTGGGCTTGCACCCCGACGCCAGGTATTCAGCCAGTTGTTCGTGGCGTTCGATCGGACCGCCGCCTGATTGGGGAATGGACATCTGGGGCGCTCCGGGCCTGTTGCTCGCGTCAGGACCCGACAGGTGGCCCGACCGGGTTACCGTGTCAAGGCCGCAGGCTGTGCCCGTGCCCACAACCGATGAGTCCCGCTGTCGGTTTTTTCCAGAACGGAAAGAACCCGTTGCGCGGAAAGCCCCGGCAGGGCGGTGAAGGCATCGAACAGGGCGTCGCCGCCCTTGGCATTGACCGGGATGGTCAGCACCTGCGCGCCTTCGACCAGCACCCAGGTCCCGTGCCCGTCCGCGGCCCGACGCAGGGAAATCAGGTTGAGCTCGTCCAATGCTACGGCGCCGCCATGCACCGGCCCCATGTACAGGATCCGGCGCTCGTCAACCTGAACGACGCCCGGCCCATCGCCCAAGGCCGCGAAACGCGCCCGTCGGATCGCCGGGACCAGCGCCGCCACCGCCGCCACCGCAAGCAGCAGACCGAAGCCGCGTAGAATCGGCCCGGGATCCGTTGCGATCCAAAGGCCGAGCAGACCCACGGCCAGCACCACGATCACCTCGCGCCAGCGTTTCAGCGCGGCCATGGCCTCGGGGCGGAGAAACCCGTTCATCGCCAATCCCCCCGCTCGGCCTGCCACAGGGTCAGCGCTGCAGCCGCCGCCGTGTCGGCGCGCAGGATCCGCGGGCCGAGTGATATCGAGGTCACGAAGGGCAGACTGCGCAAACGGTCACGCTCGGCCGGGGAAAATCCCCCTTCGGGCCCGATCAGGATCGCCCATTTCGCGGCATCGGGTGCGGCGCTCAGGGCGTCTTTCGCACCGACGAGGGATTCGTCGGCGAAAATCAGATGTCGATCTTCGGGCCAGTCGGCCAGAACCTCGGACAGTTTTCGCAGGTCATCGACGGGCGGCACATAGGTGCCGAGACATTGCTCGGCCGCTTCGACCGCATGGGCCTGAAGGCGATCCTGGCGGATACGCTCGGCATTGGTGTGGTCGGTTTGAACCGGGCAGATGCGGGCCGCACCCAGTTCGGCGGCCTTTTCGACGATGAAATCGGTGCGCGCCTTCTTGATCGGGGCAAAGAGCAGCCAAAGGTCCGGCGGCGCCTGCTGGGGCGCGGTTTGCGTGACGCAGTCCAATGCGCCGCTGCGTTTGCCCGCCTGCACCACGACGGCGCGCCATTCCCCATCCTGACCGTTGAACAGCGCCACCTCAGCCCCTTCCGAAAGGCGCATGACATTGAACAGATAGTTGGCCTGTTCCCGCGACAGGGGGACCGTTTGCCCCCGGCCCAGTGGGTGATCTACAAAGAGACGTATCTTGGGACGCGACATGGGGCGCAGATTATGAGCGAGGCGCAGGAAACGCCAGAGGGGCAAGTGGCCGATGCGGTCCGCGGAAACTGGGTCGACAATCTGGCGCCCGCGCCGGCGCGGCCCTATCTGCGGCTCAGCCGGGCCGACCGGCCTATCGGGACATGGCTGCTCTTGCTGCCCTGCTGGTGGGGTGTGATGCTGGCCGCAGCTGCCGATCCGGCGGGGCCGAACTGGTTCGATCTGTGGATCGTCCTGGGCTGTGCCATCGGCGCCTTTTTGATGCGCGGGGCCGGCTGCACCTGGAACGACATCACAGACCGCGATTTCGACGCCGCCGTCGCAAGGACGAAATCGCGGCCGATCCCGTCGGGGCAAGTCACGCCGAAAATGGCCTTTGCCTGGCTGGTGGCGCAGTCCTTGATCGCCTTCCTGATCCTTGTGACCTTCAATGCGAACGCGATCCTTTTGGGTCTCCTGTCGCTGTTGCCGGTCGCCGTCTACCCGTTTGCCAAGCGCTTTACATGGTGGCCGCAGGTCTTTCTGGGGCTGGCGTTCAACTGGGGCGCGCTGCTGGCCTGGACGGCGCATACAGGCAGTTTGGGTCTGCCGGCCATCCTGCTTTATCTGGGCGGCATCGCCTGGACACTGTTCTACGACACGATCTACGCCCATCAGGACAAGGAAGACGATGCCCTGATCGGCGTGAAGTCCACCGCGCGCCTCTTCGGCGATCGCACGCGGGGGTGGTTGCGCGGATTCCTTGTGGCCACGGTCGTGTTGATGATGGCGGCCGCGCTGGTGGCGCTCGTGCCCGGCGGTGATATCCTGTCGCTGGTGATCGCGATTGCCGGGGTCTGGGCCATGGGCTGGCACATGGCCTGGCAACTGCAGCGCCTTGACATCGACGACGGCGACAGGTGCCTGATGCTGTTCCGCTCGAACCGCGACACCGGGCTGTTGCCTGCGCTGTTTTTTGCCGTTGCGGCCCTCGTCTGATTGAACAAACCGACCCAAGCCTGTAGGGCCAGCGCAACCGGATGGATACGGATGACCCGCCACCCATGAACCGAACACCCTTGCTCGTCGGCAGCGCCGCCTTCGCCCTGGCCGCCGTGCTGTCCATCGCCGTTGCGATCCTGAGCGCCCTCACGATCGAGCGCCGGTCCGTCGAGGCCGTCAGCGACGCCTTTGCCAGCGAGGGCCTCGGCTGGGCCGAGATCAGCGCGGACGGTCTGCAACTGTTTCTCGATGGCACCGCCCCCGACCGAAGCCGACGCATTTCGCGCCGTAAGCCGCGCGGGTGCCATCGTGGATGCGGATCGCGTGGTCAACCGCCTGGAAATCGCCGTTGCCGACACGGCCACCGCTCCGCGTTTCTCGCTGGACATGCTGCGCAATGGCGACGGGATCCAATTGATCGGTCTGGTCCCGGCCAGCACGGGGCGCGACGCCGTTGTCAGCGCCATTTCAGAGGTCGCCGAAGGCACCGATGTCACGGATATGGTCGAGGCCGCCGATTACCCCGCGCCGGAAAGCTGGGGCGCCGCACTGGACTATGGGCTGCGGGCGCTGCAGCAATTGCCCCGGTCGAAGGTCACGATCTTCGCCGACCGCGTCGAGGTCGAAGCGATCAGCGAAAATGCCGAACAGCGGGCCGCGTTTCTTGCCGCGCTCGAACGGAACCAACCCGAAGATATCGAGATCATCCTCGATATCTCGGCCCCGCGCCCCGTTATCACCCCGTTTGCGCTGCGCGTGGTGCGCGATACCGATGGCACCCGCTTTGAAACATGCGCCGCCGACACGCAGGAGGCGCTGGAGCGTATCGTTGACGCCGGCCGGGCTGCGGGCGTCACCGGCGATATCGACTGCACGATCGGCCTTGGCGTGCCATCCCCCCGTTGGGCAGCGGCCGTCGTGCGCGGTCTGGAAAGCCTGTCGGAACTCGAGGCCGGAACCCTGACCTTTTCCGATGCCGATGTGACCCTCGTCGGCGCGGCCGGCATGGCGCAGGACACGTTCGACCGGCTTGTCGGCGAGCTGGATGCTGACCTGCCCCCGGTCTTTTCGCTGCAAGGCGTCTTGCCGGACACACGCACCGAGGCGGGGGTCGGACCGTCGCGCCTGTTTGCAAACCTCGACGCCGAAAACGGCGTGACCTTGCGCGGACGCCTTCCCGAAGGCGCGATCGGACGCTCGGTTCAGGCCTTCGCCATTGCCACATTCGGCCGGGACCGCACCGATCTTGCGACGCGCGACGTCGCCGACCTGCCGCAAGGGTGGTCGATCCGGGCCATGGCCGGCCTGCGTGCCCTGGCCGAATTGCACGAGGGCCAATTGACGCTGGAACCCGACACGCTGCGCCTGTCGGGGCGCACCGGCGATCCCGAGTTGATCTCGGCGCTGACGCGGCAACTGTCGGAAGACCTCGGCCCCGGCGCCGATTTCCAGCTCGATGTCGCCTATGACGAAGAGCTTGATCCGATCGCCGCCTTGCCCACCGCCGAGGAATGCGTGGCGCAGATCCAGGCGGTTCAGGACGACGCCAAGATCATTTTCGATCCGGGCTCGGTCGAGATCAACGAAGCCTCGGGCGCGATCCTCGATCAGATCGCCGAGATCCTGCCGAACTGCCTGCACATCCGCATGGAAATCGGCGGCCATACCGACAGCCAGGGACGCGAGGAAATGAACCTGAACCTCAGTCAATCCCGCGCCGATGCCGTTTTGAACGGGCTGCTGGCGCGCGGCGTGCTGATTTCGAACCTGACTGCCCAGGGCTATGGGGAAAGCCAGCCCATCGCCTCGAACGAGACCGAGGAGGGGCGCGAACGGAACCGCCGGATCGAGTTCCGCCTGCTGGCCGCCGGGACCGAGGACACCACGGCAGCGAACGGTGCCGACGACGCGGCCGCGGACGATGACGCCAGCGACTATCCGTTCGAGTTCAGGCCAAGGCCCCGCCCGGACGCCATCGCCGAGGCCGCCGAACAGGAACAAGAGGAGTAAGGCGCATGAACCGCCTGCAATTCATCATCGCCATCGCCATCATCCTGTTCGTTGCCTTTGCCCTCGGATGGCTGGCGCGGTGGCTGGTCAACCGGTTCAGCCAGGTGTCCAGCGCCGATCTGGGCGAGATGGAGGAACTGGCGCGCGCCCTGCATGATGCCGAAGAGACGCGCGATCAGGCCATCGCCTATCTGCAACAACGCGAAACCGAGCTGACCAACCAGCTTAGCCAGACCGAGGCCGAGTTGCGCGCCGCCATGGAGGGCCTGCGCGAGGCGCGCGCCGAATCCGAGGAATTGCGCACCTATATCGAGCAGATGAACCAGGGCACGCAATGATGGCTTGGCCGGTCACCAGCGGCTGAGCGCGTCTTCATCCTCGTCCCGTGCGGCGACCCAAACCGCCCCGGTCGCGGTGATTTCCTTCTTCCAGAACGGCGCGCGGGACTTCAGGTAATCCATCAGGAATTCCGCCCCCTGAAACGCGTCGGCCCGATGACGCGCGGCCGTGGCCACCATCATGATCGGCTCACCCGGCCCCATCCGTCCATACCGGTGCAGGATCATCGCATCCGACAGATTGAAGCGTTCGATGGCCTCATCGCGGATCTTGGCCAGCGCCTTTTCGGTCATGCCGGGGTAATGCTCGATCTCCATCGCGTCGAGATCGCCGGTGGCGATATCGCGCGTTAGCCCGGAAAAACTGACGACCGCACCGGCATTGCGGGCAGACATGGCGGCGGCAAAGGCGTTCAGCACGGCCCCCATGTCGAAGCTATCGGATTGCACCCGAACGCCCGCGTTCACGTTCAGCCCCCCGTCATCGGCGGGAAAAAGGCCACCTCGCGGGCGTCGCTCAGGGGCGCGTCCAGATCCACCAGATCCTGGTCCAACGCTGCCCGGATCGACGCGGTATCCGAGAATGCAAAGGCATAGGCCTCGTCCCGGCGCCGCAACTCCTCGATCAGGTCGGCCACGGTCGCCGCGTCGGTCTCGATGCTTTCATGACCGGTGCCGATCCGTTCGCGCAGCCATGCGAAATAGCGCAGATCGCGTTTCATCACGTGTCCCTCAAATACGGCAGGGCCTTGCGGAAATAGTCGAAACCGGTGACGAGCGTCAGCGCCGCGGCCAGCCACAACAGGCACAGGCCGCCATAGGATGCCGCCATCAACCCGTAGTATTTCCACATCAGGCCGACGGTATCCTCGACCTCGCCGGCCAAGATGCCGCTGACGATTTCACCGTTCATGCCGAAAGTCTGCATGATGAAATAGTGATCGAACAGCCCCCAGGCGAACAACAGCGTGATGGCCACCATCTGCACCATCGTTTTCCACTTGGCGAGCTTGGTGACCTTCAGCGTTCCGGCCGTGTCGCCCAGAAACTCGCGCAGCCCCGAGACGAAGACCTCGCGAAACAGGATGGCCGTGACCGGCACCAGCGTCCAGGCGGTGATGCCATGCAGACCCAGCAGAACGGCCAGCGCGATCACCACCATCGCCTTGTCCGCGATCGGGTCGAGCATGGCGCCGAACTTCGACACCTGGTTCCACGATCGGGCCATCCAACCGTCGACATAATCGGTCAGCGAGGCGACCACGAAGAGGATCATCGCCACCCAATCCGCCGCGGGGCGCGGCAGAAACAGAAAGATTAGCCCCACCATCGGCGCAGCGATCAGGCGGAACACGGTCAGGATATTCGGCACGGTCCATTGCATGAGCGAAGCCTTACCGCGTCAGCCGCCCTCATGGAAGAAGGCGTAGATCGTCTCGGCCAACTGGCCCGAGATTCCCTCGACCGCCTTGAGGTCGGCAAGGTTGGCGCGCGCCACCGCCTTGGCGCTGCCGAAATGGTTCAACAGCGCGCGTTTACGGGTCGCGCCGACGCCGGGCACCTCGTCCAGCGGCGTGGCCGACACCGCCTTGGCGCGTTTCTGCCTGTGGGCGCCGATGGCGAACCGGTGCGCCTCGTCCCGCATGCGCTGAATGAAATAGAGGACCGGATCGTTGCGTTTCAGCGCAAAGGCGGGTTTACCGGGACGGTAGAACTCTTCCTTGCCCTGGTCGCGGTCGATGCCCTTGGCCACACCGATGAAGGGCACATCGTCGATCCCCAACTCCTCCATGATCTCGGCCACCGCGCTGACCTGCCCGGCCCCGCCGTCGATCAGCAACAGGTCCGGCCATGCGTCTGTCTCGCGGTCGGGGGCTTCCTTGAGCAGACGCTGAAAGCGGCGGGTCAGAACCTCTTTCATCATGCCGAAATCGTCGCCCGGCGTCAGGCTGTCGCCACGAATGTTGAACTTGCGGTATTGCGATTTCACGAACCCCTCGGGCCCGGCCACGATCATCGCGCCGACGGCATGCGCACCCTGGATGTGCGAGTTGTCATAGACCTCGATCCGAGATGGCCGCCCATCGAGGTCGAACGCATCGCCAAGGCCATCGAGCAGCTTGGCCTGCGCCTGCCCCTCGGCCATGCGGCGCCCAAGGCTTTCGCGCGCATTGCGCAGGGCGCCGTCGATCAACTCGGCCTTTTCGCCCCGCTGGGGCACGAGGATCTCGACCTTGCGGCCGCGCTTTTGCGACAGGGCGTCGGCCATCAGGTCGGCGTTCTCGACCTGATGCGACAAAAGTACTTGGCGCGGCGGTTCCTTCTGGTCGTAGAACTGGCCCAAGAACGCCTCGAGCACTTCGGGTTCCTCGATATCGGGGCCGACACGCGGATAGAAATCGCGGTTGCCCCAGTTCTGGTTGGCCCGGATGAAAAAGACCTGCACACAGGCCTGCCCCCCCTCCCATATGCAGGGCGATCACGTCGGCCCGGTCACGCCGCGCGGGTTAATGCCCTGGGCCGATTGCACGGCAGTCAGCGCGCGGATGCGGTCGCGCAGCGCTGCGGCACGTTCGAATTCCATCGCGGCCGAGGCAGCCTGCATGTCCGCCGCAAGGCGCTGCTGCAGATCCTTCGAGTCGCCCTTGAGAAAGCGTTCGGCATCGCGCACCGACGCCGCATAGTCGGCCTCGGAGATATGGCCGACGCAGGGGCCGCTGCACCGCTTGATCTGATACAACAGGCAGGGTCGTGTCCGACTGTCAAAGACGGCATCGGTGCAGTTGCGCAGCAAGAACACCTTTTGCAGCTGGTTCAGCGTGCGGTTCACCGCCCCGGCACTGGCAAAGGGGCCGAAATAGCTGCCTTTCTGCTTTTTCGCGCCACGATGCTTCTTGATCTGGGGAAAGGGGTGATCCTTGGCCACCAGGATGTTGGGAAAGCTCTTGTCGTCGCGCAGCAGCACGTTGTAGCGCGGCTTGAGCTGCTTGATCAGGTTCTGTTCCAGCAGCAGCGCTTCGGTTTCCGTGCGCGTCGTCAGGAACATCATCGAGGCGGTTTCGCGGATCATCCGCGCAATGCGCGGGCTGTGACCCGATGGCTTGGCGTAATTCGACACGCGCCGCTTCAGAGCCCGCGCCTTGCCGACATAAAGCACGCGCGATTGCGCATCGAGCATCCGATAGACACCCGGCGAATTGTCGAGCTTGCGCACATAGGTCTGGATGACCTCGTGGCCGCTTTGCGGTTGGTTTTCGACCATTTCCGACATGCTTCAGGGCTTTAGCCGATTCCTTTCGCGGCTGCACCGGGCCGCCCCCGGATGCAAGAGTTCGAATATCCCCCATCCCTGTGGATAAGCTTTCGGATAAATCATGGGGATACAGATTTTCTCTTTATTTTTGGCCAGCTTCTGCGCTTTGCCCAGTTTTTAGGCGGTATTTTAGCGCCTTGTTTTTAAACGATATATTTTCGAACGGCCGTGCGTTTCATCGTCGCGTCACACATTCGTTACCCTAACGTCACCAAACAGGCCACAGTGGAAAGAAATGATCGTCTCAAATGAAACGACTATTCCACCCCCAGCACGTCAGGCGTTTCCCAAGCCAGATGTTGCCCCCCATCGACACAGATCAACTGCCCCGTCACGGCCCGCGCCGCCAGGAAATAGCGCAGCGCCGCGCAGATCCCTTGCGGGTCGGCGCCACGGTGCAGAACGGTGGCCGCGCGTTGCTTGGCAAAGTGTTCGGCCGACTGCCGCGCACCCTGCATCGTGGGGCCGGGGCCGATCGCGTTCACCCGGATATGCGGGGCCAGCGCCTGCGCTGCCGTCTTGGTAAAGGCCCACAATCCCATCTTGGCGATGGTGTAGGTCATGAATTCGGGCGTGAGCTTGCGGACCCGTTGGTCGATCATGTTGATGACCAGGCCCTGCGCCTGCGGCTCGCCGTTTTCGTCGGCCTGCGCCGGGGGCATCTGGGCGGCCAGCGCCTGCGTCAGGACGAAGGGCGCGCGCAGGTTCGATTCCAGGTGCCTGTCCCAGCTATCGCGAGTGGCGGTTTCGATATTGTCGTAGTCGAAGACCGAGGCGTTGTTGATCAGAACGGTGATCGGCTGGCCCAGGGCCTTGGCGGCCTCTGGCAGAAGGGCCTGCACCGCCGCCTCATCCAGCAGATCGGCCTGAACGGTCACGGCCTTCCGCCCGATGGCGCGGATCTCGGCGGCGGTTTCCTCGGCGCCGTCGGGGCTGGAATTGTAATGGACCGCAACATCATGGCCCGCCTGCGCCAGTTCCAGCGCCATGGCCTTGCCCAGACGCTTGCCCGCGCCCGTTACCAGTGCCGTCATGAGACCCTCTTTCTGCTCAACTCAGGAGATAGAGGATATAGGTCACGTAGAGGGCAGAGAAACCCAGACCGACGAGGCGCCCCATCTGCAGTCCGAGGAACACGAAGGGCGCCAGAACCAGCGACGCGGCCAACATCACCCACAGGTCGAAGCCGAGGAATGCGGGATCGACCGGGATCGGCCCGACAAGCGCGGCAACGCCGATAATGGCCAGCAGATTGAACATGTTCGAGCCGATGACATTGCCGAGCGCCACATCCGCATGCCGCCGGATCGCGGCCATGACCGTCGTGGCCAGTTCCGGCAGCGAGGTGCCCACCGCAACCAGCGTCAGGCCGATGACCGTATCCGAGACGCCATAGGCCGTGGCAATGGCGATCGAACTGTCGACCAGAAGATCGGCACCCAGCGGCAACCCGATCAGCCCCAGCAGAACGTAGAGGGCAATCTGCCACCACGGCATATCGGGGTCGGCTTCCTCCAGGTCCTCGATATCGGGCATGTCGTCAGGGTCTTCATCGCTGGCACCATTGACCTCGCGCCGGTGCGCCCGCGCGGCGCGAACCGCGTCAAGCAGCACAAGGGCAAGGATGCTGAGCAAGACAAGCGAATGCCACCAGGTGATCGGCCCGGCAAAGGCAAGGCCGATGAACACCACGCTGGAAAAGATCATCACCATGTAGGTGCGTTGGGTATCGCTGCCGGCGTGCAGGCCCGAAATCAGCGCCGGGATACCAAGGACCAGAAGGATATTCGCGGTGTTCGATCCGACGACATTGCCCAGTGCCAGTCCCGGCACGCCGTCGAGAACGGACTTGATGCTGATCAGCAGCTCGGGCGCGGATGTGCCGAAAGCCACGACGGTCAGGCTGACAATCAGCGCCGGTATCCCCAGACGCAGGCTCAGGTTCACCGCCCCCTTGACGAGAACGTCACCGGCAAGCAGCAGGATGACGAGGCCAAGCCCCGCCAGCGCGAACTCGATCACCATGCCGTCAGTCCCGCCTTTCCTTGCAGTGCGGGCAATCGCCGCCACGCAGATTGTAGCGTCCACAATCGGGACAGACGCGCGGTTTCGGCAGGCCTTTTCCACGTTTCAGCCCGGGCAGGCCCGGCAGGCGCAGACGCCCGAACATGGCCAGAACCGCCATGAAAATCAGGAAAAGCGTGACGATCTTGACCATCATGACAGACCGTAGCGTGCCCAAAGGGCCTGTTCTTCGATGCCGCGCCCGAAATCCTGTGCGATTTGCGCGCCAAAGCGCTGCCAAAGGCTGCGCTTGGGGCCATAGACGGCAAAGCGGGTCTTGTCGCCGTGCAATTCCTTCATCTTGGGCACCAGATGCCCGATGCCATCGGCAAGGCCCAAATCGACCGCTTTCGCGCCGGTCCAGAAGGCGCCGGTGAACAGATCCTTGTCCGTGCTCAGGCGGTCACCCCGCCGCGACGCGACATGTGCCTTGAAGGCATCGTGAATGTCGGATTGCAAGTCTTTCAGCCGCTCGACATCCTCGGCGCGTTCTGGGCGGAAGGGATCAAGGATCGACTTGTCTTCGCCCGCCGTGTGAACGCGGCGTTCGATCCCGACTTTCTGCAGGGCCTCGTGAAACCCGAAACTGGCGGAAATGACGCCGATCGACCCGAGGATCGAACTGTGATCCGCCCAGATACGATCGGCCGCGCAGGCCAGCCAATACCCGCCCGAGGCCGCCACATCCTCTACAAAGGCATGAACGGGCACTTCTTTCTCGTCGGCCAGCCGCCGGATGCGCGCGGCAATCAACGAGGATTGCACCGGGCTGCCACCGGGCGAGTTGATCGACAAGGCAACGGCGGCGGGCTTTCCCTTGCGAAAGGCACGCTCGATGGCCGTGGCGACGGCAGCGTCGGACAGGCCGCCGCGCGGCGACGCCATGATCGCGCCGTTCAGCCGGATCACGGCCACGACCGGATCGGATTTCACGAAAGGGATGAAGCGTTTCATGCCCTGCGATGTAGAGTGCCCATCGCGCATCAACAAGGCAGGCGGGGCCGATTTGCCCCGCCTTGTTGTCTTTGGCGGCTATTGCGCCGTCCAGCCGCCATCGATCGGAATGGCCGTGCCGGTGACGTTATGGGCGATGGGGGCACACAGCCACAGGGCCAATGCCCCGATCTCGGACGGATCGGATGTGCGTTGCGAGGGCTGTTTCTCGGCCAGCAGATCGGCAATCCCCAGATCGCGGTCGCCGCCATGCAGCCCGGCCCGCGCCTGGATCTGAGGCTCGATGATCGCGGTTTCCGTCCAGCCAGGGCAAATGCAATTGACGGTCACGCCGCCCTTCGTCTTGTCGCCCGCCGCCGCGTATTCCAGTGCGGCAACCCGGCTCAGCCCGACAAGCCCGAACTTGGCGGCGACATAGGGCGACTTGTCCTTTGACGCGACCAGCCCATGAACCGAGGCAATGTTGATCACGCGCCCATATCCGCGCTCGGCCATGTGCGGCAGCGCCTTTTGCATCGTTGAAAAGGCCGCGGACAGGTTGATCTGCAGGATCGTATCCCACCGGTCGCGCGGCATCTCGGCGATCGGGGCGGTATGCTGAACACCGGCATTGTTCACCAAAATATCCGCCCCGCCCCAGGCCGCGACGGCCGCCATCAACGCATCGATCCGCTCGGGGTCGCGCAAATCGCCGGGGAAGAACTCGGCCTGCGGCGATCCCTTGTCGCGCAGATGGTGACAGACTTCCTCGATCTGGGCATCACCGGCGATGCCATGCACCGCGATGCGGGCGCCAGCCTCGGCCAGCGCTTCGGCAATGGCGAGGCCAATGCCCTGAACGGACCCCGTCACAAGGGCCGTTTTGCCGGTCAGATCGGTCATGTCGCGTCCTCCTCCAGACGTGTGCGCAGCGCGGTCTTGAGGACCTTGCCGTAGTTGTTCTTGGGTAGCTCGGGCAGGGCGAAGTAGGCCTTGGGCCGCTTGAACCGCGCCATGTTGTCGAAGCAATGCGCATCGAGCGTTGCATCGTCGACCGTCACCCCCGGCGCGGCGACGACGAAGGCCACGACATCCTCGCCCCATTCTTCGGATTTGCGGCCGACGACCGACACCTCGTGCACCGAGGGGTGGGTCAGCAGCACCTCTTCGACCTCGCGCGGGTAGATATTGGTGCCGCCCGAGATGATCACATCCTTCGAGCGGTCGGCCAGCGTCAGATAGCCGTCCGCATCCAACTGGCCCATGTCGCCGGTCATCAGCCATCCGTCGCGCAGGGTTTTTTCGGTGGCCTCGGGGTTCTGCCAATACCCCGGCATGACCGGCGCGCCGCGCACCATGATCTCGCCAATCTGACCGGCTGGCAGACGGGTGCCGCGCCCATCGCCGATGGCGATCTCGACCCGCGATTGCGCCCGCCCGACAGACGCCAGCCGCGCGCGCCAGCGGGGATGCGCACGATCGGCCACATCGGCACGGGACAGGGCGCTGATCGCCATCGGGCATTCACCCTGCCCGTAGATCTGCACGAATTTCGGGCCGAACCAATCGACCGCCTCCTCGATATCGGCGCTGTACATCGGCCCGCCGCCGTAAACGATGGTGCGGATCCCATCGCCCCGCAGGCTGAGCGCCTTGGCGGCATCGGTGAGGCGGCGCACCATGGTCGGCGCCATGAACATTGAGGTCGGCCCATGGGCGGCGGACAGGGCCAGCACCTCGCCCGCGTCATAGCCACCGGACGGCGGCACGATGTGCCGTGCCCCCATCCGCACGTGGATCGGCGCATATATGCCCGCGCCGTGGCTCATGGGCGCGGCATAGAGCGCTGCGTCTTCCGCGGTCACAGGGTCCACGTCGATGGGATAGCACAGCGAGGTCGCGGCCAGCATCCCATGCGTGATGCGCACCCCCTTGGGCTTGCCGGTGGTGCCCGAGGTATAGAACAGCCAGGCGAGGTCGCTGTCATCGCGCGGGGTGAGGTCGGCGGCGGGCCCTGTCGTCATCTCTGCAAATCGCGCGCTGGCGACATCGATCAGGGGGCAGGCGGTCTGTGCCTCGAGCCCAGCGCCCAGATCGTCGGTGACGAAACAGGCCTTGGCCCCACCATCGGCCAGGATCCACGCCGCTTCCTTGGGGTGAAGCTTGGCATTGATCGGCACGGCGACGGCCCCCGCGAGCCAGATGCCATAAAAGCAAATCAGGTAGTCCGGGCAGTTCTTGGCAAAGATGCCGACGCGGTCGCCTGGCCCAATGCCCCGCTCCCGCAGGGCATGGGCAAGGGCCGCCGCCTTGCCGTGAAAGGTCGCGTAATCCGCGACGATCTTGTCGCCCAGCATCAGGGCGTGGCTGTCGCCCGCGACTTGTGCGGTCCGTTCAAGCCAAATCGCGATATTCATGTGAACCTTCCTCCCCCGATGAAATCAGCACAGGCCGCAGCGGGGGACAAGATCTCACAGCGTCAGGCCCATCTCTTCCAGACAGCTGCGCGCGGTGTCATGATGCCGTTCTGGCATACGCCCCCAGAAATCGGACAGGATGGCGGGCCATTGCGGGGCCTGTTCCAGGAACGCCGCGCGATGGTAGTGCAGGATTTCCGCATCGGGCGTCTGGCTGTAATCCTTGCGCCGCGTGAGCGAGTAGTTCCACGTCTCGCCCAGCACTTCGGCCTTGTAGCCAAACCGGGCCATCGTCAGCGGAAGGGTGATCTGGTCAAGCCATGGGCGCTTTCCGCCGATGCTGCAATTGTGGTCGAAATCCAGTGCCGTTTCCAACCAGTGATCGGCAAACCGTTTGCCCTCCGCACCCTGAGGGTCTTCGGAGAAACAGACGAAACCGGCGTTGAAATAGGGCACGAATTCCTTTTTCCGCCCGCGCAAAAGGCGCACGCGTTCTGTCGGAACCGGCAGCCCGTAATGGGCATAGGCGCGTTCCCAGCGGTCGTCCTCGCGGCCCCATGTGGGCAGGCCCTCGGGCGCGGCGGCAACGGTGTCGGCGGGCAGATCGGCCATCGCGGTCAAGGGTTTGGCGCATACGATATCGGTGTCGAGAAAGATGGCGCGGCCGCCTGCGCGGTGGTCGCTGGCGGCCAGCAGTTTGTTGCCGTGCGGATAGTCGCCCCGCCACCCAGGCGTGGGCGGCAAGGCACGCAGATCGACGCTGCAGGCTGCATAGAGGTCGCGGGTGGCGGCGCTGACCTCGGGCAGATAGCTGTCCGACGCATAGGCATACAGGCGCACGGTCTGATGCCCCTCATGCGCCATGGCCAGCGAACTGGCCAGCAGCCAGCTTTGCCATTCCAACCGCTGTCCATCGGCAACGAAAAGGATCGAAAGGGTTTGCGAAGTCATGGCGGGTGGGCCCTGCGCCTGTATCGGTCTGCTCTGGCTGGCACTCTGCCTTGAAACGCCAAGGGGGGCCAGTGCCCGATCGCCTAGCCCTCGATCAGGATGGCCCGGAAATCGTTCACATTGGTCAGGGTCGGCCCAGGCACGACCTGATCCCCGAGACCGGCAAAAAAGCTGTGCGCATCGTTGCGGGCCAGCGCGGTGGCGGGGTCCAGACCGGCCGAGCGCGCCCGGATCAGCGTATCGGGTCCGATCAAGGCCCCCGCAACCTCGGCGGCGCCGTCCACGCCATCGGTGTCGCAGGCGATGGCATGAATGCCCGCCGCCCCCTCAAGGGCGACCGCCAGCGCCAGCGCATATTCCGCATTCGGCCCCCCGATGCCGTCGCCCCGACGCGTGACCGTCAACTCGCCCCCGGACAGGAGCAGGCGGGGGCACTGCCCGGCAAGGGCCATCCTTGCATGACCCTTGGCCACGTCGCGCGCCTCGCCCTCCAGCGCGTCGCCGAGGATCTCGACCGTGTAGCCTGCGGCGCGACCGATTTCGGCGGCTGCGGCAAGGGATTGGGACGGCGCGGCATAGATCACGTTCTCGACGCGCGACAGGCGCGGATCCCCCGGCGCGATCACGCCGGTCTGTGTCGCAAGCACGGCGTGGACGCTGGGCGCGGCCGCGATCCCCCAGCGCTCGAGGATCGCACGTGCCTCCGCGGCGGTGCTGGCATCGCCCACCGTCGGCCCCGATCCGATCATCGCCGCGTCGTCACCGGGCACGTCCGAGATCATCAGCGCCAACATGCGCGCGGGGTATGCCGCCGCTGCCAGTTGCCCCCCCTTGACCCGGCTGAGATGTTTGCGCAGCAGGTTCATCTGCCCAATCGGCGCCCCCGAGGCCAGCAGCGCCGCGTTGACCGCCTGCTTTTCCGCCAGAGTGATCTCACCGGCCGGCGCCGTCAGCAGGGCCGACGCCCCGCCAGAGATCAGGGCCAGCACGAAATCGTCCTCGGACAGATCCCTCAGCAGATCCAGCATGCGCGCCGTCGCGGCAGCCCCGGCCGCGTCGGGAACGGGGTGGGCTGCCTCGACGATCTCGATCCCCGCACAAGGGCGCGCATACCCGTAGCGTGTGATGACCAACCCCGCACACGGCCCCCACTCCGCCTCGACGGCCTCGGCCATGCGGGCGCTGGCCTTGCCCGCCCCCACGACCCGACACGCCGTCGGGCCTGGGCGGCAGAACGCGGGCCAGGGATTGCATCGGATCGGCCACTTCGACCGCTTTTGCGAACATGGCCTGCAACAGGGCTTTGGGGGGCATGCATCCTCGCTTGGCTATTCTGGGGCCGTGACGCCGGCATCCGGGGACTGCGACGATGTTTAGACGTGGCGCGCGCCCAAAGCCAAGGGCCCCGCTCCCCCGCAACGGGGCCGCTGTCTGGCGTCAGGTCTTGTAGATTCCGTGCTGTGTCAGGCGCGTTTCGAATTCGGCGATCCGGCCGCGCGCCTCGGGCGAACCCGACACCATGCGCGCCACCAACGCCTCGGCCAGGGCGAAATAGGCCAGCAGGCTGGGCAAGACCTGGGGGCCATGCATCTGCGGGGTCAGAACGATCTCGGCCCCTTGTGCAAGTGGCGATGAATACATGTCGGTGACCGCCAGAATACGCGCGCCCCGCGCCGTTGCGATCCGATGCGCCTCGATCGCCTCGGCCGAATAGAGCGCGTAGGAAATCGGCACGACAACGTCACTTGGCCCCGTGGCCGTGAGCGCATCGGCAATGGCGCCCGGCGCCGAGGGGACCGGGGCAAAGGTGGGAAAGGCCATGCGCCCGGTATAGGCAAAGTAATGCGCGATCGAGTAGCAACTGCGCACCCCGATGCAATGGATCTGGCGTGCCGACAGCAACATCGTGGCCGCTGTATCCAGCTTGTTCGACATGTCGGTATCGAACAGGGCGTTGAGATTGGCAATTGCCGCCCCTTGCAGCGCATCGAAGAGCGCGCCCTTCTCGGTATGGCGCAGGCGGGCCGCCCGATCGGCATAGGTTTCCTCGCCACCACGCAACGCCTGCTGAAACGCAAGGCGACAGGCATCATATCCGTCGAACCCCAAGGCGCGCGCCAGGCGAAACACCGAGTTGGGGTTGACGTCGGCCAGTTGCGCCAGCCCCCTGACCGAATGAAACGCCATTTCCTCGGGGTGCTGTTGCGCCCAGCGCGCCAGTTCGGCCACCCGAGGGGACGCGGTGGTGGCGATGTCTGCCAGGGCACGGCGCAAGGTGTCGATGGATTTCAGCCCGGCGTCATTGTCGTTCTCCACGCTCCCCCCATTTCTGCCGAGCCAGATGATCGCACTTGAAACAATTGATTGCAGATCTTGACCTTGCGCAACCATTTGTTTCAGGTAAGGCGCAGCCCGACCGACAAGCTCGGGCCAATCACAGGGAGAGTTATCAATGAAAAAGCACGTCCTTGGCGGCGTCGTCGCAATCGCCGGTGCGGTGGCTGCAGGCGGTGCAAGCGCACAAGACCAAACCTTTATCACGATCGGCACGGGCGGCGTGACGGGTGTCTATTACCCCACCGGCGGGGCGATCTGCCGCCTGGTGAACCGCGGCCGCGCCGATCACGGCATCCGCTGCGGCGTCGAATCGACCGCCGGCTCGGTGTTCAACATCAACGCCATCCGTGGCGGTGAACTGGAATTCGGCGTGGCCCAGTCCGACTGGCAATATCATGCCTTCAACGGCACCTCGCGCTTTGAAGAGCAGGGCCCGTTCGAAGAGCTGCGCGCGGTGTTCTCGGTCCACCCCGAGCCCTTTACGGTCGTGGCACGCGCCGACGCCGGCATCGAGAGCTTCGAGGACCTGCAAGGCATGCGCGTGAACGTGGGCAACCCGGGTTCGGGCCAGCGCGGCACCATGGAAGTGCTGATGGCCGAGATGGGCTGGACGATGGATGATTTCGCCGTCGCCTCGGAACTGCAGGCCGCCGAGCAGAGCCAGGCGCTGTGCGACAACAACATCGACGCGATGATCTACACCGTGGGGCACCCCTCGGGCTCGATCCAGGAGGCCACCACCGCCTGCGACAGCGTACTGGTGGACGTGACCGGCGAGGCCGTGGATTCGCTCGTGTCCGAGAACTCGTTCTATCGGACCGCCACGATCCCCGGCGGCATGTATCGCGGCAATGACGAGGACACGACCACCTTTGGTGTCGGCGCGACCTTCGTGACCTCGGCCGACGTGCCCGAGGAGGTCGTGTATGAAGTCGTGTCGGCCATCTTCGAGAACATCGACCAGTTCCGCGGCCTGCACCCGGCCTTCGCCAACCTCGACCCGGCGGAAATGGCCAATGACGGCCTGTCAGCCCCGCTGCATCCGGGCGCCGAGCGCTACTACCGCGAAGCCGGCCTGATCGAATGATCAAGGGCCGATTTGCCTGACGTGATCGCCCGGAGCCGTGACCCTCGGCTCCGGGCTTTTGTTTGATTGGGGCTGGACGGCCACTCCTGACCATTGGGGAACGCGGATGGTGAACGACAACGAACAGCAAGGCGCTGGTGGCCGGCAATTCAGCGACGAAGAGCTGCAGGATCTGGTCGCCTCGAGCGACAGTGGCGCGCGCGACCCCGACAACCGGGGCATCGCCCTGCTGATTGCGGGTCTGGCGCTGGCGTGGTCGCTCTTTCAGCTTTGGATCGCACAGCCGCAACTTTGGTTTGCCGAATACATTCCCGCGCTCAATTCCTCGCAGACGCGGCCGATCCACCTGACCTTTGCCATCGTGCTCGCCTTCCTTGCCTATCCGGCGTTCAAATCCTCGCCGCGACACCGCATTCCTTTGTTTGATTGGGTCCTTGCCGCCATCGGTGGCGGCGCGGCCTTTTACGTTTTTCTGTTCTCGGACACGCTGGCCCTGACCGCGCGATCGGGCCTGCCCACGCAAACGCAGGTCATCATCGGCGCCATCGGCCTGCTTGTCCTGCTCGAGGCCAGCCGCCGCGCGCTTGGCCCGGCCCTGACGATCGTCGGGTCGGTCTTCCTGCTCTATGCCTATATGGGCACGGGCTGGCTGATCCCTGAGTTGATCGAGCATGAGGGGCTGAGCTTTACCGCGTTGATCAATGCGCAATGGCTGGACACGGCCGGGGTGTTCGGCATTCCGCTGGGGGTTTCCACGGCCTTCGTCTTCCTGTTCGTGCTGTTCGGCTCGTTGCTGGATAAGGCGGGCGCGGGCAATTACTTCATCAAGCTCGCCTTCGCGGGCCTCGGCCACCTGCGCGGCGGCCCGGCCAAGGCGGCGGTTGTCGGCTCGGCCATGACCGGCCTGATCTCGGGCTCGTCCATTGCCAATGTCGTGACGACCGGCACCTTCACCATCCCGCTGATGAAGCGGGTGGGCTTTACAAACGAACAGGCCGGATCGGTCGAGGTGGCCAGTTCCGTCAATGGCCAGATCATGCCGCCCGTCATGGGGGCCGCGGCCTTTCTGATGGTCGAGTTCATCGGCATTTCCTATGTCGAAGTCATCAAGCACGCCTTCATCCCGGCGGTGATTTCCTACATCGCACTGGTCTATATCGTGCATCTCGAAGCGCTGAAGAAAGACATGCCCGCACTTGGCGAGGCCAAGAGCTTTATCGGCATGCTGCTGAAATTCTTCATCGGCTTTGCCGTGGCCGGTGTGGCCTTTACCGCGCTGATCTACGGCGTCGGCGCGTTGCGCGCCGTGGCCCCGGCCCTGGCCAGCCCGGTGATGATGGCGGTCTTGCTGGGCGTCTATGCCCTGCTGGTCTGGGTCGCCGCGCGCCGCCCCGACCTCGAGGTGGACGACCCCAACGACCCCGAGATCAAGCTGCCCACCGTCAAGGAGGTCTATGCCACCGGCCTGCATTACATCCTGCCCATCGTGGTGCTGGTCTGGTTCCTGATGGTCGAACGTCAAAGCCCGGCGAAATCGGCCTTCTATGCCACGTCTCTGATGCTGCTGATCATCGTCACGCAACGCCCGATGAAGGCGATCTTCCGGGGCCAAGGCGCGCAATTGATCGCCGAGTTGAAGGGCGGCTTCACCGACCTGCTCGACGGCCTGATCGCCGGTGCGCGCAACATGATCGGCATCGGCGTTGCCACGGCGGCCGCCGGCATCATCGTCGCAACCGTCACCAAGACGCCGATCGGCACCGAACTTGCCGGGCTGGTGGAACAGCTTTCGGGCGGCATCCTGTTTGTGATGCTGGTGTTGATCGGGCTGTTCTCGCTGATCCTGGGTATGGGCCTGCCGACCACGGCGAACTACATCGTGGTGTCGTCGCTGATGGCCTCGGTCGTGGTCTCGCTGGGCGCGCAGGAGGGGCTGATCGTGCCGCTGATCGCGGCGCATCTGTTCGTGTTCTATTTCGGGATCATGGCCGATGTCACACCGCCCGTGGGCTTGGCCAGCTTCGCCGCCGCCGCCGTGTCCGGGGGGGATCCGATCCGAACGGGCTTTACCGCGTTCTTCTACAGCCTGCGCACGGTGGCCCTGCCCTTCCTGTTCATCTTCAACCCCACGCTGATCCTTTATGGCGTGGACCTGGGCACGACCGCGGGCATTTTGCAGGCGATCTCGGTCTTTGTCATCGCAACCTTTGCCATGCTGCTCTTCGCGGCGGCGACGCAGGGGTATTTCCTGGCGCGCTCGCGGATCTATGAAAGCGCCGCCTTGCTGTTGGTGGCCTTCACCCTTTTTGTGCCGAACGTATTCCTCGACATGGTGCAAAGCCCCTTCCGCGAGGTGCCGCCAATGCAATTCGAAGAGGCACTGGCCGACGCGCCCGAGGGCGCACGCCTGCGCATCGAGGTCAGCGGCCCCGATTTCGACACGGGCGAAATCACCGACCTGACCCTTCCCATCGACGTGGTCGGGGCCACGGCGGCCGAGCGGCTGGATGCGACCGGCCTGTTGCTGTTCCCCGATGGCGAGGTGATGCGCCTGGACGAGCCGATGTTCGGCACCGAAGCGGCCGAGGCGCTGGCCGATTTCGATTTCTACGCGGACGAGCCCGTTGCCCTGGCCACGGTGCAGATGCCGCGCGATCGACTGCCAGAACAGATCTTCTACATCCCTGCCCTTCTGCTTCTGGGTCTCGTGATCCTGCTACAGCGTCGTCGGCAGACCAAACCGGCCTTCTGAAGGAGGGGCCCGCATGTTCAAAACCATCCTGTTACCCATCGACCTGTCGGCCGATCATTCCTGGAAAAAGGCCCTCCCGGCCGCGCTGCGCCTGGCGGGGCCGGAGAACGGCGTTCTGCATGTGGTGACCGTCGTGCCCGATTTCGGCATGTCCGTCGTCGGCAGCTTTTTCGAAAAGGGCTACGAGGACAAGGCGCTTGCCCATGTCGGCGACGAGTTGAAGGACTGGGTCAAAAAGCACGTCCCCGAGGATGTCGAGGTGCATCCCCATGTCCTGCTGGGCCGTGTCTATGACGAGATCATTTCGGCCGCGAACCGCCTTGGGGTCGACGCCATCGTTCTGGCCTCGCATCGACCCGAACTCAGCGACTACCTGATCGGGCCGAACGCGGCGCGCGTGGTGCGCCACGCGCCGCAATCCGTCTTCGTCGTGCGGGGGGATTGACGCCATGGCCAACCATGTTTTCGGGCGCGGGGCCGGCCCGTTGCCGACTGCTGCGCGCGGTGACGGCTGCTACATCATAGATGCCAACGGGCGGACCTATCTGGACGGCTCGGGCGGTGCCGCCGTCTCGTGCCTAGGCCATTCCGACGAGAGCGTGCGCGCCGCCGTGCACCGCCAACTGGATCAGATCGCCTTTGCCCATACCGGGTTTTTCACCTCGGATGCCGCCGAGGCCCTGGCCGACAAGCTGATCGCGCACGCCCCCGACGGGATCGACCGGGTCTATTTGCTGTCCGGCGGGTCCGAGGCGGTCGAGGCCGCGATCAAGCTTGCGCGGCAATACACCCTCGAGATCGGCCAGCCCCAGCGGCACAAGCTGATCGCCCGGCGGCAAAGCTACCATGGCAACACCCTGGGCGCGCTGGCCGCCGGCGGCAACGCGTGGCGGCGCGAGAAATACGCGCCGCTGCTGATCGAGACGCACCATATCGACCCGTGCTTCGAGTATCATTTCCGCCACGATGGCGAGAGCCTCGAGGACTATGGCCGCCGCGCGGCACAGGCGCTCGAAGATGAAATCCTGCGCCTCGGCCCGGACAGCGTGCTGGCCTTCATGGCCGAACCCGTGGTCGGGGCCACGGCCGGGGCCGTCCCGTCCGAGGGGGCCTATTTCAAGCATGTCCGCGAGATCTGCGACCGCTACGGGGTTCTTCTGATCCTCGACGAGGTCATGTGCGGGATGGGCCGCACCGGCAGCCTGTTCGCCTGCGAACAGGATGGGATCGCGCCCGATATCGTCACAATCGCCAAAGGGTTGGGGGCCGGCTATGCCTCGATCGGGGCCATGCTGTGCAGCGCCACGATCTATGACGCCATTACGCAGGGGTCGGGCAGTTTTCAGCACGGGCACACCTATCACGGGCATCCGCTGGCCGCCGCCGCCGGCCACGCAGTTCTGGAGCGGATCGTCGATGACGGTTTGCTCGCACAGGTGCAGGATCGCGGTGACACGCTGGTGCATGCGTTGCGGAGCCGGTTCGGCCAGCACCCGCATGTGGGCGATATCCGGGGCCGCGGCCTGTTTCGCGCCATCGAACTGGTCGAGGATCGCACGACCAAGTCCAGCTTCGACCCCAACCGCAAGTTGCATGCCAAGGTGAAAAAGGCCGCCATGGCCGAAGGGCTGATCTGCTACCCGGCCGGTGGCACCGTCGATGGGCGCCTCGGCGATCATGTGCTGTTGGCGCCGCCCTTCATCATCACCGAGGATCAGATCGAAGAATTGACGGACAAGCTGTCGCGCGCACTCGATACCGCGATGGCCGCGTAATGCATGGGGCCCGCCCATGAGCCGCCTCGATGAAACGCGGGCAATCCTCCGCGACCTGATCGCCTTTCCCACGGTCTCGGCCGATCCCAATGTCGAGATGATCGTCTACCTGGCCGAGCGTCTTTCGGCCCTGGGCGCGCATGTCGAACTGGTCAACGATCCCGGCGGCCACAAGGCCAGCCTGTTTGCGCGACTTGGCCCCGACGTGCCGGGCGGCCTGCTGCTGTCGGGGCACACGGATGTTGTGCCGGTCACCGATCAGGCGTGGTCCACGGACCCGTTCGCGTTGCACGAAGCCAACGGTCGGCTCTATGGGCGTGGCACATGCGACATGAAGGGGTTCATCGCCGCCTGTCTCGTCCATGCCGGCCATGTGGATGTGGCGGCCCTGCAGGTGCCCCTGTTTTTCGCCTTCACCTATGATGAAGAAGTCGGTTGCATCGGGGCGCGGCAGCTGGTCGACCATCTGAGGGGGCGCGAAGTGTTGCCGAAACTCGCCATCATAGGCGAACCGACAGAGATGCGCGTCATCGAGGGGCACAAGGGCTGCTGCGAATACACCACCGTGTTTTCCGGCTTGGAGGGGCACGGCTCCGCCCCCGATCACGGTGTCAACGCCATCGAATTCGCCACCCGCTACGCCGCGCATCTGTTGCATCTGCGCGAGGCGTTGAAGGCGCGGCGCCCCAACCCGGCCATTTCGAGCCGCCCTGGACCACGATCAACCTGGGCCGCATCACCGGCGGCGTGGCCCATAACGTCATCGCCAACCATGCCGAACTGGATTGGGAAATGCGCCCGGTCCAAGCCTCCGACGAAGCCTTCGTCAAGCAGGAGCTTGCCACCTTTGCCGCCGACGCGTTGTTGCCTGCCATGCGGGCCGTCCACCCGGCGGCCGACATCGCGACACGCGTGGTCGGTGAGGTCGCCGGCCTCGAGCCCGCCCCGGAAAACCGGGCGCGCGATATCCTGCTGGAATTGACCGGCGCGAACAGGGCCGAAACCGTGGCCTTCGGAACCGAGGCAGGGCTGTTCCAGTCCCTCGGGATGCAGGCGGTGGTCTGCGGCCCAGGTTCGATCGAACAGGCGCACAAGGCCGACGAATTCATCGCGCTGGACCAATTGCAGGCCTGCCTCGACATGCTCGACAAGCTGGTGCCGTGGCCTGCCCAATGAAGACTGGTCCTCTCTCGAATTGGCTTTCGAGCCACATGAAGGATCAAGAAATGCCCAGAAGCAGATAAGCCCGATGAGACCGTCGCGAAGCTGCGACAGGTCGATGGGTTGGTGTCGAAAAGCCAATCGGTGGTCGCGGCGCTGTGGTCCGCTTTGCAACCTATGCGTGATGCGACTTTGAGCAAACTCACCGATCTGCTACAATTTGGGATGGACGCAGAACGCACCAAGTCAAGGGACCAAACCGAAAGATCGTCCGTCAGCGGTGGCTCGCGAATTGTTCGACTTGGTTCGTTTGTGTGCGCTTTCGCGGTTTTCGTGTCCTCCGCGGCTGGTCAGGTCGCTCCATCTGAAGGAACCTGCGACCTTACAGGACAGTGGCGCACGACCCATGGGGTGATGGATATCCAGCATCTCCGTGGGCGCGATCCGGAGGCAGGCGCGGCAGCCGGCCTGGTCGAGCTGATAAACCCGGTTTCCGAGGATAGGCAGGCACAGCCCGGGGCCGGCGTGGTGATTGCGGCGGCGACCGGGCCGCGCGGCCTGTTGCGCCTGGAAGGGACAGGCGACGTCGACGACTTTCAACTCGACGCGGCCCTGCGGCGAGAGGGTGCTGGCACGCTGCAAGGGTCGGCAACGCTTGCCGTATCAGCGGACGGATGTGCGGAACTGGTGGGGACCCTGCGGTTCGACGGTGCCGCGGAGGAGGCGTTCCGCGCCCGACGGGTCACGGCACCTGTGTCCGACAGCGCCGTCACCGCAGAGGAAGCGGAGATCGGCCGTGCGATCGAGCAGATCAGGGCCCTCGCCGGGGAGCCTGTCACCGCGGGGCTGGTTGCCGACCAATTCGGCGGAGATATAGACCCGATCTTCAGCTTCCTGCAGCAATCCTTCGCGCTGCTGCCCTATGCGGGACAATTGCGCGGCGTCACGGGGACGCTGCAGTCGGGCGGCGGATCGGCTGCGGACCTTTCCGCGCTGCTGGCCGCCATGTTGGCGGCGGCGGGCCATGACGTGCGCTTCGCCACGGCGCGGCTTTCCGATGCACAGGCGGCGGATCTGATGGCCCGCGTGACGTGGCCAGGGGTTGCACCGTCCGACGGGGCGCTGGTCTTGCCGCGCAGCTATGCCGAAGAGGTCGTGACCCTGCTGGCCGGGGAGCAGGAGGCAGCGGAACTGGCCGACGCCTTGCGCGGCGCACCGTGGCCGGACGCTGCGGCATCCGACGCGGCGGCACTTGTCGCCATGCGGGACCATGTCTGGGTGCAGGTTCGCGCCGCCGATGGCAGCTGGCGCGATTTGGACCTCACGCGCACGGAGGGCGACGCTGACCCGGTATGGACCTTTGCGGAGGAGGTCCACGATGCGATGCCCGAACGCCTGCTGCACCGGGTCGAGATCCGCCTGACGATCGAGCAAGCCACCGCGACCGGGCTGACGGAGCATGCTGTCGGCGGCTTTTTCGTCAACGTTCCGGCGCTGTCAGATGCGGGCATGCCGGCGCTGTCGATCCGCATCGCCCCGCTGGACCCGCTGGAGGGTGCGGCGCGGCAATGGGACGGCACGCAGTTTGACGAGGTGGCAGCGGAACTGGAGCACGTGCTGTTCGACCAGGGCCGGAACTACATGCCCGCGCTGGCGCTGTCGTCGGGGGATGCCGAGCTTGGCACACCGTTCTCTATTGCCGGCGACCCGGTTTCGCGAGACTGGCGGGCGCGGACAGCGGGGCAGACGGCAGAGGCGCTGAACACCGGGTTCGACCGGCTGTCGGAGATCCTGACGACGCCCGATCTGGCGCCGGCCGCGCAGCCGGGGACCGCAATCAGTGGGGTCCGGATCGATTACACGATCCTTGCGCCCGGAATGGCGCCCGCGCGCCATACAAGATGGATCGTGGATCACCTTGGGCCGGCCCTTCGAGCCACGGGCAGCGCCACGCGGGCCGCCTTGCCCGAGGATGTCGACCGCCGCAACCGGCTCGCGTTCCTTGCGGACACCGACATCCTCATCACCGGTGGTCCGTTGAGCGAGGCGGATCTGGCGCGCCGGCGCGCCGACGAGATTGAAGCGATGCTCCCGTATCTCGGTCGGGCGGCCGCGCTGCGGGCCGGGACCGGAACCGCGACCTTCGCAGAGCTTGGCGCGCTCCACTTCTACCCCGAGACGCTTTTCGCGCTCGCGCTCGATCACGAGGCGCTGGCGCAGAGCCTGTCGGCGGGTCTGCACCGGCCGCTCGTGCAGCAAAGCGCGCATGTCATGACGCTGCGCACCGAGGGACTGGACGGGCCCGTTCTACCCGGACGGTATCGCTGCCTCGTGGACCTTGTGCATGTGCCGCGCGTGCCGCTCGGCCCCGGGCAGAGCGACCCGGAGGCTGAGCGTTTGGCGCAGCTGCGGCTGGGCATGGTTCTGACGGCGCGAGAAAGCCGCGCCGCGCTGCACAGGGCGGAGCGGCTGTGCAACCGTGCCTGCGATCCGGTGGAAGATGGACAGGGAGAGGCCGATGCGATCGCCGGTCTTCTGGCGACCGGGGGGTACCGTCTGTTGACGGAACCGGGGCAGGTGTCGGGCGGCGATGACCTGTCGCTGGCCCTGCACGAGACACTGGCAGGCGGCGATTGGGTGCTCGTCTCCGATGCGCAACCCGCCGCGCCGGCCGCCTGGGTCCGGATCGATCCGCACAGCGGGTCGAGCCTTGGCATGACGACGGACGGCGGCGAGGGGCAAGCCGAGTACGTCATCATCACGATGATGATCCTGACCGTGCCGACGTCCCACACCGTGACCGGGATCGCCTATTACATCGGGCTCGAGCAGGACAATCCACTGGTTCAGATCTCCGAGTTCCTGTCGACTGGCAATCCGGAAAACTGGGTGTCGCCTTATGAAACCGGGGGGGGGGAGTTTTTCGTCGACCCCGAGGAGTGGCAAGAGCGGCTGGAGGCCGGTACAGCCGTATCCGGCAATACGGCAGGCGCGCCGCCGGGCGATGCGGAAACCGGCTTTTGGAACACGGTTGGAAACCTGCATGACGACCTGGCTTACGGCGATCTGAGGCTGATCGAATGGATGGTGCGCCGCGCCGTGGACGGGCCGCGCCCCGGCTTCACCTCGCGCGAGGCGTTTTCCGAGATCCTCGAGGAAGCCATTGGTGACAGGGTCGTCGTGCCCCCCCGCCCCGTGCCCGATGTTCCGCCGCCGGTGATCTCGCGTCCCTACGCACGCGGGGGCGAGATCCTGGACAACCCAGGCGCCTATGGCGCCGGCCGAGATCCGTCGATCCGCGATCTCGATGCGGCCATCCGCGACTTCGACCCGGGGGCGCCGCACCCGGCACAAAGGGAATGAGAGCATGGCGACGAATTGTTTTCGTCTCGGCCCTGTTGGCCGGTGGCGGCTTTGCCGCCGTCGTAGGGGCACAGCCGGTCGAACTGGCGCAGACAGCATACGAACCGATGACGGAGGCGCGGACGGTGACCGCAGGGTGGCAGGCCGTCCGGGCCGAGCTGACCATCCGCAATTCCGGTGCGGCACCGCTTGACCTGTCCGGGCTACCAGGCCGGATCGAGATCCTCGAGGACGGGGTATTTCCCTATCTGCCCGAGGTGGTGACGTGGAACGGCGCCGCATCACCCGAGAGCCTTCTGCTGCCTGCGGGCATGGCGGGGACCCTGGCGCTGGAATTCGAGTTGCCCCAGACCCACGGCGCGCTGGTTCTGCGGGTTACGACGGCTCTCGGCGCGGTGGAGGCGCCGCTTGGCGCGGATGTGCCTGCGCCGACCGTGGACCCGCCCCCTGCCAGACAGACCGATCCCGCGCTGCCGGCCCCGCAGGATCCGACACGCACGGATGGACCGCAGTTCGCGTGTCTGACGGGCCCGGAGGCCGAAGCGGCGACGACCGGGGCGCTGGTGTCGCTGGCCCGGCAGGGGGCGAGCATCGCGCTGGAACGTGGCAGGGCGGTGCAGAACCTCGGCTACCTTCTGGATGAACGCCTCGACTCCTACGACTTCTTCGTCAATGCGGAACGCGACGCGGAGGGCGTAGTCGCCTTTGTGGTGTCGCTGGCCGGGACCCGGGCCGCGACGGTGAGCCATATCGCGCTCGACAGCCGGACCCGGTCGACACTCAACTGGGTGCCGGCGACAGTGCGGATCGAGCTTTCTGACATCGGGGCGGAGGGGCCGTGGACCGACCTCGGAATGCTCACGATGGAGGACCGCCCCGAGGCGCTGGAGCTTTTCGCGCTCGCGACGCCGGCGCCGGCGCGGGCGGTGCGGATCACGATCGGCACCTCGTGGCGCCCCGGGGTCCGCCTGTCCGAGATCCAGATCTTCGAGTCTGCGGCTGCCCCTTCTGTCCTGTCGGATGTTGCCACCGATCTGGCCGCCGTCGACAACGGCGGGCGCATCGCGCGCTTTACGTCGCAAGCCGGTTCCCGGGATGCGGCCAATATCCTGTCCGCCACGGGCAGCTGGATGCCGGCCACCAACCGGTTCCCACAGGACATCACGGTGGCCTTCGATGACTTCCGCACGATGCGCGTCACCGACATAGCGTTGGACTGGCAGATCGGGCCCGAGGCGGACTGGGCGCCGCGGGTGCGGGTCGCGGCCTCCACGGCGCCGGGGCCGCTTACTGGCATGCAAGACCTGGGCCTGATGACGGCCGAACGCACCGGCCCGGACCGCGGGCGCACAGGTCTCCGCTTTGACGAAACGGTGCCGATCCGATGGCTGACCCTCACCATCTCGGACCCCGGAAGCGCCACCTTTCAGCTGGACCGTTTGCGCGTCACTGGCACCGCCGCCGACCTGTTTTCGTCGCGCGAAGGGTCGAGCATTGCCGCTGACGGCGGCTCGGGCAGCGGCCTGCCCGGCGAGGTGGAACCGAACGACGGGCTTGCTGATGCCACGCCGCTGCCGATGGGCGCGGTGATCGAGGGCGGCGCGGGGTCGCTGGGCGATCTGGACCATTTCGCCTTCAGCGTGCCGGCGGGGCCGGATCGCACGGTGAATTTCCGGCTGGAAGGCCGGCCCTGGATCCGGGCACGGCTCGACCTGATCGGGCCGGACGGGGACGTCCTGTTCGGCCAAGATCCGCTGACGGCCGAAACTGCGCGCACCTTTACCTGGCGGCTGCCATCCGGGACCTACCATGTGCGCCTGTCACAGCCGGCCCCGTCGATCGCGCTGGTGATCGACGATTCCGGATCGATGGGCGATGCAATCTTCACCGCGATCGAGGCGGCGCGGCTGTTCGTGACCTCGAAGGCACCTGAGGAGCAGATCTCGCTCACCAGTTTCTCGGGGATCATCCGGCCCCTTTTGCCGCTGACGACCGATGCCGCCGCGCTGGATCGTGCGATGCGGGAGGGGATCGACCAGAGCCATCCGCAGGGCACCTCGGTCTACGATGCCGTGCGCGCGGGCATCGAGACGCTCGAGGACGCGGGCGGGAACCGGGCCATTATCCTTCTGACCGATGGCGAGGACGTTTCGGGCGCGCCCTATCCGGCATTCTGGGATACGATCGAGACGGAGCGCATCCCGATTTACGCGATCGGCCTGGGCGACGCGATGCGATCTTACACCCCGAACGTGTCCGCCCGGTTGGACCACATGCTGGAGGCCATCGCGCGAGGCAGCGGCGGTGCCTATTTCGACAGCCCCGCCGCCGAGGACCTGCCCCGGGTCTGGCAAGACATCGCCGCGGCAATCCGCGCACCGGCCGACTACGCCGTTTCCTGGTCGACGGGCGATGACGGCGCCCTTGCGGTTCTGGAAAACGGCGAGGAGTTCGTCAGCGCCGACGCACTGGGCGAGCTTCTGTTCATTCTCGATGCCTCCGGCTCGATGCGGGCGGCGACCGACCAGGGCCGGCGCAGGATCGACGTGGCCCGCAGCCTGATGTTCGACATCCTCTCCGAGATCCCCGACAGCACACCGCTGGGGCTGCGCATCTACGGGGCCAACCTGCCCGACCAGCCCGCCACGGCGAGTTGCCGGGACAGCGTGCTGGCCGTGCCCGTGGCGCCGGGCAGTGTCGACCGCGCCATCGACGCGGTATTGGCGGCCAGCCCGCGCGGGCAAACGCCAATCGGGCGGTCCCTGGCAATGGTGCCGCAGGATTTGGGGCCAGGCGACCGCGGGCTGGTCATCCTGATTACCGATGGCGAGGAGACCTGCGATGCCGAGGTCGACGCGCCTTTCAACCCCGAGCGTGTGGCGAACGACCTGATGGCGCGGGGGATCGACATTCGCGTGAACATCGTCGGCTTCGACATCGGCGACCCCGAGGTGCAGGCGGGCCTCGCCCGCGTCGCCGAGGTGACGGGCGGGGCGTTCTACCCGGCGGAGGGGCAGGCCGGTCTGCAGGCCGCCCTGCGCGCCGCGCTGGTGCCGGAGATCGAAGTACGCGACGACCTCGGCCAGGTGATTGCCGAAACCCGCGTCGGCGCCCCGGCTATCGCCCTGCCCGAGGGGCACTACCAGCTATTGCTGGGCGGTGACGAACACCTGATTGCGCGCCAGTCGATCCCGGCACGGCAGGAGCGCCGTGTCTATGTCAACCGCGAGGGGGAAGAGGTGCGCATCACCTCCGAAGTCGTGGCGCCGGGCACCGCCTTGCCCGAAGCCGTTCGGATCGACGTCGCGCAGGCTGTTGCCGCCGAAGACCGGCCGGTGCTGGACAGGTTGCTGGTTCGCAGCCGCACCCCGCGCCGCCCCATCCTGATGGAGGAACGTGTACACGGCATCCAGGCGCGCCTGATCGACCTGGGCTTCGATCCGGGGCCGGCAGATGGCCAGATGGGCGCGCGGACCCGTGCCGCGGCCGATGCCTTCCTGGCGCGCTACGGCATGGTGCTGCCCAACCGCCCTGCCTTTGACGCGGGCGGCGAGCCGACCCACGACCTGTGGTTCAGCCTCGTCGCAACCCATACCGAGCGGCTTCTGGTGCCCTTGCATCGGGGCCTGCCGGACACGCCGGAACTGGCCCGGCTGCGCGCGCAATGAGACGGCGGCCGATCGGGGGCCTGCTCGTGGCTACGGGACCGCCGGCGGGGTATTTCTGGCGCAAATGGCCTGCGAAACGCGCGAGGGTTGTGTCTTCGCCGAGGCCGAGCCCTGTGACTGCCCGCCCGGCGTCACCTGTGTGTGCTCGGGCCGTGTGCCGCCGGCCTGCGCGACCCGTAGCGATCAATGAATCGTCCGTGGCAGATCATGCCTTGAGGTTCGGATAGGGATTTTCGCGGGTTGCCTTGCGCCACACGCTTCGGTTGGCCCGATCGAGCGCCTCGGTCAAGTCGAAATCCGGGCCGACCAGGTCCTTCAGTTCCATCGGATCGCGGCCGACATCGGCAAGGTCTGCCGACCAGTGCCCGCCGGTTTCCAGGGCCAGGAAAATGGCGGCCCGTGCCGCCATCTCCGGTGGCGAACCCAGAACCTGCAGCACCAGCGGATCCTGCGCTACGGGCCAGATTTCGAACGCCGCCTCGGTCCCCTCCCGGTCCCGCATGTATAGCTTGGTCCATCTGCGGTCGGCGGGATTGTCGGGATCGCTGTCGCCGTTGCTGTCGAGGTTCCGGTCGCCCGGCCAAAGAAACACCCGAAACAGCCGAGCATCCGGGCGCAACCCGCCGGGTCTTACGAAAAGGCTCTTCTGATCCACGGAGACCTCAAATTGTGATCGAAGCTCAGCAACTATGCCCCACATTCGACATGTAGGTGTCGAATGAGTCTACATCGCTGGTGAGACCCAAATAGAGTTTTCTTGCTTGAGCCTTGGGCCTGGTGCGCTGGAGGCAAGGACCGCGACGGGTGCCGAACAGACGCTGCGGACAGATGTAAGCACAGCTGGATTGTATTGGCGCACGACTGCTGCCATCCGCCTTGAAAAACGTGTTCGCCACCAGCAAAGGACAGTGGATAGACTTGGTAGTTGACGCCTGGTTTCGACCAGCGGCTATCGAGTTCCCGATTGCAGGTCCACTACGAGTTTCATTTGTTCACTCTCCCTCGCCACTGGGATCTCAGGCCTCATTCCACGGCTGACCGAAAAATGGGGGCGCCGGGGCTCGTGTCCACGTGGTCTTTCACTGCCTGGACCTGTCAATGCCCTTCAAGGCTGGATAGAGCGCACGGAAGGCAGCAAGCCGTTCGCTGTGGAAAAGCCCGGAGGCCCGGTTGGGCCGGAACGCTCGGTCAACTGGGGGCGTCGTCAGGACCTCTTCGGTCACCTCCCGCAACGAGAGTTGCGCCAGTCGTGCGGCGCCAAAGGCGGGACCGACCTCTGCCCCCCTTGTCCGGACAAGACGGCAGCCCGTGGCATCGGCGATCATCTGCATGAGAAAGTCGCTGCGCGTCCCGCCCCCGATTGCCATGAGCGCGTCGGGCCGTGTTCCGGTGGCCGAGAAGGCATCGACCGCATCGACAAAGGTGAAAGCCACCGCCTCGACCACGGATCGCATGAGGCTGCCTTGTGTCGTGCTCTCGTCGAGGAAGGCGAACCCCGCGCGGATGGATGCATCCCCGTGGGGCGTTCGTTCACCCGTCAAATAGGGCAGGAAGAGCGGGCCCGGCGCAGCGACTTCCGCCTCTGCGAGAAGCTCTTCGACCGTCCGCCCGACGAGGGTCGAGAACCAGGCAAGCGGACGTGCGCCATTCAGCATCGCCGCCATCTGGAACCAGCGTTTGGGCAGGCAATGGGCATAGGCATGAAGGCAATTCTCGGGGTCGGGCCGGTAGCTGTTCGTGGTGACGAAAAGCTGGCCCGACGTCCCCAGCGAAATGAACCCGTCCCCGTCGTGGATTGCGCCGATGCCCACCGCACCGGCGGCCGCGTCGCCTGCACCGGTCGCGACGGGAATACCCGCGGGCAGACCCAACTCGCGCGCAACCTCCGGCATCAGGGTGCCGGCGACATCCGACCCGTGTCGCACCTCGGGCAGCCAGGCCAGGTCGCTTGCGCTGATCTCGCAGAGGCGGGACGACCAGCATCGCGCGCCTTCATCGAACCAGCCCGTGCCGGCCGCATCGGACGGGTCGGTCACAAGACCGCCGTGGAGCCGGAAACCGACATAGTCTTTCGGGAGGAGAACATGGGCGATGCGCGCATGGGTCCGCGGCTCGAAGCGCGAGAGCCACAGGAGTTTGGGCGCCGTGAAGCCCGGCATCGGCGGGGCGCCGGACAGATGCCCAATCTCGGGCTCCAGCCGGGCCATGTCGGCGCATTCGGCCTCTGCACGCCCGTCATTCCACAGGATCGCGGGGCGGATCGGGGTTTTCTCTGCGTCCAGAAGGACCGCGCCGTGCATCTGCCCGGACAGGCCGATGGCACGCAACATGGCCCGCGTATGCCCGTCGATGGATCGGATGGCGGCGGAAATCGCAGCCCACCAATCATCGCATGTCTGCTCGCTGGCCCCGGAAAAGGGGTGGGACATCGACAAAGGCGAGGAAGCGGTGGCGGCAACATCACCGGCGTCGTCGATGACGCATGCCTTGACGGACGATGTCCCGAGATCCAGTCCGAGATACACTTAGGCGCGCTCCACACCCACCAATCGCAAAGAGGATATCACAGCGGCCGACCCGTCGCGACATAGGTCTCGAGAGCAGTTCGGGTTCCCTTATCCCAAATCAGCGATGACCACGCCTCGAACCCGGATGCAAACCGGCCCTCCGTTCCTAGGTCTCCGTAGATCTCCGCCTGGTCTAGCCACGCACCCGGACTGTTGCGCGCGGCCTCTGCGCGGGGCTTTAGCCGGTCCCACGCGGGATCGTTCGGCTCGATGCGCGATCCGTCCTCGCGCGTACCCTGGCACATGCGCGCCCATAGCGCCTCTACCAGTGCCAGTCCGCAGATGGGGGACCCAGCCGCCAGACCATCCCGGATGATCGGCAGGACGAAGCCTGCATGGCGGGACGATCCGTCGAAGGCCACGCGGCGCGTCGTGTCGCGGATTGCGGGATTGGAAAACCGGCTTTCGATCAGGTCGACATACGCCTCGGGTGTCATGCCGGGTACGGCGGCAACATGCGGCACGATCTCCTCCATCTCCACCTTTCGCCAGAAGGCGGAGACACTGGCATCGGCCATGCAATCGGCGATGGTCGCCAACCCCAGAAGCTCTCCGGCATTGGCGAGAACCTGATGGCCTGCATTTAGGATGCGGATCTTCATCGTCTCATAATCATGAACGTCGTCAGTGAACGTCGCGCCGACCCGATCCCAGTCGGGGCGGCCGGCGCAGAACGCGTCCTCGATCACCCATTGGCGATAGTTCTCATGGGTGACGGGGGCGGCATCCTCGATCCCGAAGGCGCGGGCGGCGGCTATTTCTGCGGCACCTGTCGCAGGGACGATGCAGTCCACCATGGAGTTCGGAAAAGTGCAGTGCGCTGCGATCCAATCGGCCAAAGCCGGATCGGAGAGCCTTGCCAGGCCAAGCACCGTGTCACGCGTGATGTGGCCGTTGCCGGAGAGGTTGTCGCAGCTTTGCACCGTGAACGGGCCCGCACCCGTATCGCGCCTGATCCGCAGGGCCGCGACAATCGCGCCGAACGCGGTGCACGGGCGCGCCGGATTTTCCGCATCATGGGCGATATCCGGATGGGCGGGGTCGAACGCGCCCGTGGCCGGGTTCACGAAATAACCGCCCTCGGTCACGGTCAGCGACACGATGCGGATCGCGGGCTCGGCCATTTGCGCGATCAAGGACGCATTGTCGGGCTCCACCGGCAGGAAACCGATCATCGCACCGCAAACCTCCGCGCTTGTCGCATCAGGGTGGAGCTCGATCAGCGTCGTCAGACAGTCCTGCGACAGAAGCTTCTCGCGCATGACCGCATCGCCCGGTCGCACGCCGGCGCCAATGATGGCCCAGTCCCGCGCCAGGCCGCCATTCATCAGGCGGTGCAGATACCAGGCCTGATGGGCGCGGTGAAAATTACCGACGCCGATATGGACGATGCCAGGGGTCAGCTCTTCCCTTGCATAGGCCGGTTTCGACACCTCCTGCGGGAGGTCTTGAAGGCTTTCGGAACTCAGTCGGACAGGGGTCTTTGTCATCAGCTCATCCATTGTCCGCCGTCCACGTTGTAGGTTTGTGCGACGATGTAGCGGGCCTCGTCGCTGGCGAGGAACACGGCCATGCCGGTCAGATCCTCCGGTGTGCCCATCCGTCCGAATGGCACACCAGCGCCGACCTCGGCCTTCTTCTGGCCGGGGGCCTTGTTCTCGTACTTGGCGAAAAACGCATCGACACCATCCCAATGCTCCCCGTCGACCACGCCGGGTGAAATGGCATTCACATTGATTCCGTGGTGGATCAGGTTCAGCCCAGCCGATTGCGTGAGCGAGATCACAGCGGCCTTGGTCGCGCAGTAGACCGCGACCAATGGCTCGCCGCGCCGCCCGGCCTGGCTTGCCATGTTGATGATGCGGCCTTTCACGCCTGCTTCGATCATGTGACGGGCCACGGCCTGCATCATGAAGAGCGTGCCTGAGACGTTGATCTCGAAGGTGCGGTCATAGTCCTTGCGTGTGATCTCGGTGATGGGCGCGGCGGTGAAGACAGCGGCGTTGTTGATGAGGATGTCGATCTGCCCGAAGGCGGTGACGGTCTCGGCCAAGGCTGCATCGATGCTTGCCTGCTTCGTGACATCGAGTTCGACCGCGCGGGCGGCATCGCCGATCGCAGCGGCCGCATCACGGGCGCGCGCAATATCGATATCGGCAAGCGCGACGCGCGCGCCCTCGGCGGCATAGGCACGGGCAAAAGCCAGACCGATGCCGCGGGCCGCGCCCGTGATCAGGGCGGATTTGCCGGCCAGGCGTGTCATGCAATACGCAGCCCCTGCGCATCGAAGCGGTGCAGGTTCTGCTCCTGTGGCGTCAGATAGACGGTGTCGCCATGGCGGACATCCATTTCGCCGCCCACGCGGACAGTCATCGGGTCGCAACCTTCGACGCCGTGAACGTGGATGAACGTGTCGGACCCGAGATGTTCGGCCACGCCGACGGTCCCCTTCCATTTGCCCTCGGTGGTGGAGACATCGAGATGCTCTGGTCGGATCCCGATGGACGTTGCGCCATGTTCCGTCGCAGCAGCCCCTTCTATGAGGTTCATCTTGGGAGAGCCGATAAAGCCCGCGACGAAGGTATTGCGCGGTGCGCGGTAAAGCTCGAGCGGCGATCCGACCTGCTCGATGTGACCTGCGCGCAAAACCACGATCTTGTCGGCCATTGTCATGGCTTCGACCTGATCATGCGTCACGTAGATCATCGTTGTTGCAAGCTTCTTGTGCAGTTCGCCGATTTCCATGCGCATGCCGACACGAAGGGCCGCATCCAGGTTCGACAGCGGTTCGTCGAAAAGAAACGCCGCCGGTTCCCGCACGATGGCGCGGCCAATCGCGACCCTCTGACGCTGACCGCCTGACAACTGGCCGGGGCGACGATCCAGATAGTCGGTCAGGTTCAGCGCTGCGGCGGCATTTTCGATGCGGCGGTTTTGCTCGGCTTGATCGACACCGGCCATGCGCATCGGAAAGGCGATGTTCTTGCGCACCGTCATATGCGGGTAGAGCGCGTAGGACTGAAACACCATGGCCAGGCTGCGCTTGGCGGGCGGCACATTCGTCGCGTCGGTGCCGTCGATGTTGATCTGTCCTGAGGACACATCCTCCAGCCCCGCGATTAGGCGCAGGAGGGTGGACTTGCCGCAACCCGAGGGGCCGACGAAGACGACGAATTCGCCATCGTTGATTTCGAGGTTCAGCGGCGGGATGACTTCGACCTCGCCGAACTTCTTCTGCACGTTTTCAAGCGTGATACGTCCCATTTCTGGCCACTCCTATTTCACGGCGCCGAAGGTCAGGCCCCGGACGAGTTGTTTCTGGCTGAACCAGCCAAGGATCAGGATCGGCGCGATGGCCATGGTCGAGGCAGCGCTCAGTTTGGCAAAGAACAGACCCTCGGGTGAGGAATAGCTCGCGATGAAGGCCGTCAGCGGCGCCGCGTCGACTGAGGTCAGGTTCAGCGTCCAGAACGCTTCGTTCCATGCGAGGATGAAGTTCAGCAAGATGGTCGACGCAATGCCGGGAATGGCCATCGGCGTCAGGACATAGAGAAGCTCTTCCTTCAGGCCGGCCCCGTCCATCCGCGCGGCCTCGAGGATCTCGCCGGGGATTTCACGGAAGTAGGTATAGAGCATCCAGACGATGATCGGCAGGTTGATCAGCATCAGGATGACGACCAGCGCCACGCGGTTGTCGAGGACGCCAAGCTGAATGCAGAGCAGGTAGATCGGGTAGAGTACGCCCACCGCCGGCAGCATCTTGGTCGACAGCATCCACAGCAGGATGTCCTTGGTCCGTCTGGACGGCACGAAGGCCATGGACCAGGCGGCCGGAACGGCGATGAGGATGCCGAGCAGGGTCGAGCCGCCCGCGATGATGACCGAATTCCACAGGAACCGCATGTAGTTCGAACGCTCCTGCACCACGCCGTAGTTTTCCAGCGTCCAGTCGAAGAACAGGATGACCGGTGGGTTGGCGATGGCCTCGGCCTCGGTCTTGAAGCTGGTCAGGATCGTCCAGAGGATCGGGAAGAAGATCAGCAGTCCGATGATCCACGCGATCGCGGTGTTGAGGGCCTTGCGTTGTGTCGAAACGGCGCGTGCCATGGTCAGTGCCTCCTCAGCGATCCAGGTTCTTGCCGACGATACGCATCAGGAACAGCGCAACGATGTTGGCGAGGATGATGGCGTAGACACCGCCCGCCGACCCCAGGCCGACATTCTGGCTTTCCAGCACCCGCTGGTAGATCAGGTAGGTCAGCGTCCGGGTCCCGAAGGCGCCGCCGGTGGTGACGAAAATCTCGGCGAACACCGCCAGAAGGAAGATCGTCTGGATCAGGATCACGATGGTGATGGCGCGGCTCAGATGCGGCAGCGCGATGAAGAAAAAACGCGCCAGCGGGCTTGCGCCGTCCATCTCGGCGGCCTCCAGTTGTTCGCTGTCGAGCGACTGGAATGCTGTCAGAAGGATCAGCGTGGCGAACGGCAGCCACTGCCACGAGATGATCAGGACCAATGACAGGATCGGAACGTCGGTCAACCAGACGACAGGATCCGCGCCAAAGGCCCTCCATATATGGGCGAAGACGCCGTTTGTGGGATCCATGAACATGTTCTTCCACACCAGGGCCGAGACGGTGGGCATGACAAAGAACGGGGCGATCACGAGGATCCGGACAATGCCCTGCCCCCACATCGGCTGATCCAGAAGCATCGCCAGCAAGACGCCGAAGACAATCGAAACCAAAAGCACACCACCGACGATCAGAAGCGTCGTGAAGATGGCGGGCCAAAACGATGAGGACGAGACGAAGCGAGCGAAGTTCTCAAGGCCAACATAGCCCAGGTCGCCGCCGCGCAGAGGGCGATAGTCGCGAACCGAGAACCACAGCGTCATGCAGAGCGGAACGAGCATCCAGACGAGGAGTAGGAAGACCGCCGGCGCCATCATGATCCTTGCCGCTGCTCGGGAAGACTGGGTTGCCATGATGCAAATCCTCTTCGTTCAGGCGCGCAGGCCCGGTGAACCGTGTCTCGTAGATTGTAGCAGAAACAGGGGGGTCGGAAGGCGGCGGCTGGCGCCGCCTTCCGAGGGTTGCCTGAAGCTTACTGGTAACCAGCCGCTTCCATGGCTTCGTTGACGATGTCCTGGGCGCGCGCCAGCGCCTCTTCGACGGTCTGCTGACCGGCATAGGCATTCGAGAATTCCTGGCTCACTTCGGTCCAGAAACCCGCCCATTCCGGGATCGCCATGAACTGGATGCCCGTGTAGGGGACCGGATCAACCGTCGGGTTGTTCGGGTCGGCCGCGAGGATCGAGTCGAGCGTCATCTGCGCGAACGGAACCTCGGCATAGTTCGGGTTCTCATAAAGCGAGGTGCGCGCACCCGGAGGCACGTTGGCCCAGCCTTCGTTCTCGGCGACCAGTTCGATGTAGTCGGCCGAGGTGGCCCACTCGATGAACTGCAGCGCCGCGTCGGACTGCTGCGTCCCGGCGGGGATGGCCAGTGCCCAGGCCCAAAGCCAGTTCGAGCGGCGATCCACGCCCTCGGCGTTCGGGGCAAGCGCGAAACCGACCGAGTCGGCCACTTCCGAGTCGTCGGGGTTGGTGACGAAGGACGCCGCAACCGTGGCATCGATCCACATGCCGCAAAGGCCCTGCTGGAACAGCGAGAGGTTCTCGTTGAACCCGTTGGTGGCGTAGCCGTCGGGGCCGTAATCGTTCATCAGGTTGACGTAGAAGTTGAGCGCGTTGGCCCATTCTTCGCTGTCGAGCTGTGCCTGCCAGTTTTCGTCCACGACCCGTGCGCCGAACGAGTTGGCCGTCACGTTGATGAAGGCGCCGCCTTCACCCCAGCCGGGCTTGCCGCGCAGGCAGATGCCGTTGACGCCGTTTTCGGGGTCATCCATGGCGGCTGCGGCCTCGCGGATGAATTCCCAGGTCGGGGCGTCGGGCATTTCGAGACCTGCGGCCTCCATCAGGTCCGTGCGGTACATAATCATCGACGACTCGCCGTAGAACGGGGCCGCAAAAAGCGTGCCGTCATGGCTGAGGCCCGCGCGCATGGCGGGCAGAATGTCGTCGACATTGTAGTCCTCGGACAGGCCGTCGAGCGGAACAAGCCAGCCATTGGCACCCCAGATCGGCGCCTCGTACATGCCGATCGTCATGATGTCGAACTGGCCGCCATTGGTGGTGATGTCGGTCGTGACGCGCTGGCGCAGCACGTTCTCTTCCAGGGTCACCCATTCGACCGCGATGCCGGTCTCGGCCGTGAACTGGTCGGTATAGCCCTGCATGCGGATCATGTCGCCGTTGTTCACTGTGGCGATGGTGATCGTGGTGTCCTGGGCAAAGGCAGCTGCGGTGCAGAGCGTAAGCGCCGTGGTGGCGCCGAGAACGCGCTTGAGTGACATCCGATATCCTCCCTGAGCTTGGATGTGATGCAGGAGGACTAGCCGCTGCCTAGATTCGCGTCAATCTAAATTTTTACGCGCGACAATTTTTAGGCTGATCGCCGCAGAACAAGAGACGCCTCAAACAGCGTCGAGGCCTTCGTTCCTGGCCGCTCCCCCGACGCGATCATGTCCAGCAAGCGATCGAGGCTGTTTCCAGCAATCTTGTCGTAATCCTGCGACACGGTTGTGAGGGACGGGCAGGTGAAGCGCGAGAACGGATGGTCGTCATGCCCCGCGACGCGGATGGCGCAGCCGTCGCCGACACCCACCCGCAACCCTTTTTCATAGGCGGCGGACAGAAACCCGATCGCGAGGCGATCATTGCTACAGAACACGGTGTTGGTCGGCAGGCTTCGCGCCGCGATAAGGCGGCCCGCCTGGCGATGCGCGATTTCCTCAAAGGCCCAGCCGGTGCCGTCAACCGACAGAACCAGGGGCTCATGCCCCAGGCGTCGCATGGTCTGCTCATAGGCCGATCTGCGCTTGTTGGCATTCGGGTTCGGGGCGTTCGCCATCTCGAACAGTGCCGGCGCCTCTCCCGTTCGACACAGATATTCAACCATCAAACCAGTGCTTTGCATATGATCCGTGCCGAACATGGCATCGCCGACACCTTCGACGTCGCAGTCAAACAGGACGGTCGTCACCTCGGTGCAGAACGCTTCGAGATCGTCCCGATGTGACCGCCGTCCAAGTGGCGCCAGCAGGACACCTGCAGGTCGTATGCCGCGAAGGCTTTCCAGATTGGCGATCTCGCGATCGGGGTCGCCATGTGAGCTGAGAAGGATCGGGTTGAACCCCGCGCCACTGCACAAAAGCTCAAGGTTGCGCGCCACCTCGGCGAAGAACGGGTCTGCCAGAAATGGCACCACGATCCCAATATTTCGCGTCAGCTGCCGGTTCTGATTGATCGCGTAGACGTTGGGCGTGTAGTCGTACCGCTCCAAAGCCTCTTCGATCCTTGCCCGGGTTGTTTTTCGGACGGACCGAGGATCGTTGAAGAACTTCGAGAGTGTCGGCCGCGATATACCGCTTACCGAGGCGAGTTCCTCCATGGTTCTCACTCTTTCCTGGCGCACAGGATCGCTCCTAACTTTTACGCGCGATAACGAATGATGGCGAGCTGCGCCAATCCTGTCAACCGGCATGCCATGCCTTGCGGCCCGTGCCAAGCAAACCTCAAGGCGCACCGAGAAGCCTCAGCGCGTCCGCCGGGAAAACGAATGCGCCGGGGTTCTTGTTGAGTGCGATGGCACGGTTGACCATGACCCCAAACACGTCGGCAATGGGCCACCGACGCCGTCAAGTGGCCCGGGCGAGATCGTGATGTGGCAGGTCTTCGGCCTGGGCTTGGCATCAGGGCGTTTGACGCAGAAATGGACGCCCTTGATCGCGAGCGTGCCGTAGCCGTCCGTGATATCGATGTTTCCGGCGCCTCCATCGTCTCGCGTAAACCGAAAACATCACGGACCGTCGACGGAACGGCCCCGGATCAAGCCAGCCGCTGCATCGCCCGAGACCCAATGAACGTTCGAGTTGGTCGCATGAGTCGCCTACGGAATCGTTGCCCGTAAGCACGCATCACAGGTCGAGCAATCCGCCTCCGGCGCCGGCAGGTTCAGCGTCTTGCAGGTTCATTCGGTTGCGCTCGGCAAGTTCTGCCGTGTAAACCGGGTTCACCAAGGCGAAGCGCAATGTCGTCAACCGCCCGTCCGAGCCGCCCTCCACCCAGACGAATAGATGTGTGCCCCGGCACTCCGAAAAGCCACTTGCCATCAGTTGCGACAGGTCGACCGGGTTGGCGATGGGGGGCAGCCATCGCTCTCCCGCCTCATCCACCCAGACGGTCCATTCCGGCGGGGTCCAGTTGTTGGCGCGCGTGCTCTGTTCGAGCGCAAAGAAGGTCTCGGACTGCCTTGCCGACGCCGTCAGCGATCTCAGGCAGGCTGCTTGCGCGGCGTCGGTGACCATGATGCCGTTCTCTTCGATCTGCGTCCCCGCGCCCTCGTTCCAGACAATCAGCGTATCGCCAACCCGGTCTGCGGGCTCTCCAAAGGCCTGAACAAGCTGTGGGCCTATTTCGGAGAGAAGCGGGCCCTCTCCCGCACCGAAGAACCGGCTGCGTGAAATTGCCGAAACGACTTCGCCCATATGCGGTGGCTCGTGGTAGAGGGCGACCATCTCGCGTTCGTCCTGTGACACGAAAAGGGTCGCGGCATAGTAGGGTGCCCAGTCCATCAGGTCCTGCCGCACCTGTCCCATCGACGCCTGCGCTTCGCGCGAGCGATAGTAGATCTCGCCAGATCCCATGCGTTCGCGGAGAACGGTCTCGGCCTCGGACATCAAGTCTCCAAGACCGAGGCCAAGGAGTCGGAGGCCGGAGGATGGCGCCTCTGGCAAGGCGCCAGACGTCCCGGGCTGCGGTGCCTCCTCAGGCATGGGCGCCTCCAGGACGATGCGCGCCATACGAGCCTCCGGGTTGTCTATGCCCGGGTTTGCCCCGGGTCGCAGAAGCTCAATCTCGTGGACGCGATAAGGGAAGTTTATCGCGGTGACACGATCAGGAACAATCCGGCTGAACTCGATTGCGACGGGGTCCATCTCGATATGTATCCGAGCGAGGTATGTGGGATGGCCCGGCTCTGCGCTCAGGGCGCGCGCGGTATCGGCGTCCATAGGGATCCTGTCCATCCGGTTGCCATCTGGGGCGAGAGGGTAGGTCGGGTTGATATAGATCGCTGCCTCGGTCGCGCTCAGACCTTCCGGGAACTGCACGCCGCCCCATGACCATTGCCAGCCGCCGCGTCCGGGGTCGAAAGAATTGAGCTGTAACTCGGTCGCGAAAACCAGCCGCTCGCCAGGCTGGGCACGTGCCTCCGCTTCGGCGCCGAGTGCTGCAGCGGCGTCTTGACGTGCAAACACATCGCCGTCGGCAAAGTGTTCGCCCAGCACATGGAAGATCGCTTCCTCCGTCGGAATACCGGCGGCAGCAGCAGCCGCATGAACGAGATCTGACGGACGGGCAAGATCAACAGCTGCCATCCGCGCCACGTCTGTGGCCGCGCCTGACGCGCCCTCGAAAGCGGCCTCCCACAGGACGGGTTCCACGGGCGGCACGGCATCGGTCGAAAAGCGCGGCACGATTTGCGTAATTGCGATGCGCGCGGGCTCAGCGACAAGGATCAACGCTTGCCCCGCCAATCCCAGGCCAGTCCCGGTTGGCACGTCGGTGCGAAAAACCTCGGTCACCGAAAGCTCCAGCACATGGCGGCGGGCGGTACCATCTTCGACACTGTCCGGGAAACCGTCAGACAGCGCGTAGTTCGATGCGGGACGCGGCAGAACGATAATGGCGTGGGACACAGCGTTTCGAGAGGGATCGGGCGAGCCCAGCCGCACCATGCCCACATGCCCCGTCGGTTGCCCCAGCGCAGCGGCGAGACGCTGCATCGACGCTGTGCCGATCCCACTCAGCCCCGACAGGTCCGACACATCGCGCCGCGCCGGAACATCGGTTCGCAAGGTGAAGGCGAGCGGATCGGCCGCGGCCCCCAACGGCAAGGCTGACAGCGCCCCGAACGCAACGGGCTGGGCAGCGGACAGGATGCGCTCTTGCTCGGCGCGGGTTTCCAGCGTCCAAGGCCGCGACAAATCAGCGAGTGACGCATCCAGCGCTTCTGCGGCGGTCCGGGGAAGTGCGGCGTCGTCCAGCACATGGAGGGTTCGTCCGAAATCGCCCCCCGCCACCACGCGGTAAGGGCCCATTCGCTCCGCTGAGATCAGGATCGGGGCGCGGGCGTCCTCGGTCAGGTTTGCGGTCAGACGGGCGGGAAATGCGATATACGGCTGTCGATCACCCAGGGCGGTGCGAAACGCTTCTGCCGCTTCAAGCGGAAGGTCAAACGAGGCTGGAACGCGCCCGAGCTGGGACACGAGGCGCGCCCGCTCTTGCCCGAGCATGTTGCTGAGTGGCACCTCGCCGCAATCGCCTTGAAAAAACCGCGCCTCGATGGGGAACCCCCCGGTGTCGAAGTCATAAGCCCCAAGCGGTGCGCAGACCATGAGAACATCGACGGGCCCGGCGATCGCCCTCTCGCGCGTCCTTTGCGCAGCGCGCTCATTGATCGCCAGGGTAAGGCGCTGCATCTGAAACTCGTCCAGATCGCCGGTGTATTGCCACAATGATCCGGCCAGTACGGCACGACGGCGGGTGTCCGTTTCTCGCGACAGTATCGTGAAAAAACGCTCCATCTCATCCGGCAAAACGCCCAGGACCTCGCGGGCGATGGCAACAGTCTCTTCGGGCGACAGTGCCGTACCCGGGTCCAGCGTCAGGCGGTCCAAGTTGCCCTCGGCGATCAGCGATCCATGAACCAAACGACGCAGGACGTCGACCTGCACGTTTTGGTAGTCGCGGGGCAGACCACTGACGCGAAAACCGCTCATCTGAAGGGCGATGACAGGCAGACTGTCGGCCCGCACAAGACCGGGGAGGTCGAGCGGAACGGCAGCGCCCCCAGACGGGACCACCTGAGGCTCGGCGATCTGCCCCGTGGCTCCGCCGGCGACGTCCGTATGACCGGGTGCAGGGGCTGTCGTCCCGGGCGCGGCCGCGCTGCCTGCCTCGCCTGCCGTGACCGACGTCGTTCGCCCTGACACCCCGTCGAGGATCGCAATCCTCTCCCGCATCATCATCGCGAGACAGCCGGCATCGCTGGCGCATCCGTTTCGGAGATTGAGCCATTCGCGCTGCAACTGCCGCACAATATCCCGCTGGTCGGCAGCGATCGCGGCAAGTGCGTGGCGATACGACTCGGCCAGCGCAACATCGAGGGCAGCGAGCGCGGGATCGTTGCAGATCGCATTTTCCGTGGGCGTCGTCGCGCGCGCGCAGTCAAAGCTCGGGGCCGCAAGGGCATCGCTCGCCCCCGCCACAGGTTGCTGCGCGCCCCTTGAGGCCAAGGCGGCATCGACAGCGGCGATCGTGATGCTGTCGGGGAGCCCGGTGACCAGAAGACCCATATCGCTCTGGAAATCCGAAATCGCCTGCTGGGTCCGGCCCGTCAGTCGGCCGTTGGGGTCGCCCACGTCATACCCCAGCGCATTCAGATTCGTCTGCAGATCGGACAGTTCGAGGAGGTCGAGCTGCTGAACGAGGATCGGGTCCGACACGTCACCCTGACGAAAGGGCTCCGCCAACAGATGCCCTTGCGGCCAAGCGCTGTTGAGGCCGTTTCGGTCAGCTTCGTGCCAGACCGACAGGTCCGATTTCGGCACAACATAAGGGCCTGCGGGCGCCGAGGCGGACGCCGCAAAAACCATAGCGACTGCCGACGCGACCAGTTTTGGGTTCACCTTTTGCATGGAATCCTCCCGTGGGCGAAAGCGACCGTTCTCATGCTAATCTGCTGGATCAGGACCTGATTGTTCGGCTCTTCCAGACCGAGTCAAGAAAAAGCTGAGTTGAGGCCTGATGGCGTCCGCACCCGTCACCGGATCGAGCAGGCCACTTCGCTCGGCGCATTCCGTTGGCGCCAATCACTGCGCTTGGGGGTCAATGTTGCGTGCCTGTTCACACCCGGCCGCTATCGATGCGATGATTCCCATCGAACGGCACTGGAAGCAAAGGTCATCGCAGGCACCGATTTTCGAAGCGCTATGAAGGACTTCGGCCCCTCTTGCTTCCACTGTGCTTCCACAGGTGTTGGAAACGCAAACGCCGCCCGGGAGGGCGGCGTGTGAGCGTTTGGAAACGCGTGCAGGTTGGACGGAAGTCGGGTCTCAGGTCACATGGTTTCGAGCTCGCTGAGCTGCTCGGAGAGAGCTCAGGAAGCCGCAGGAAGGCCTCTGCGCCCTCTGCGCCCAGATACCGACATCCTGAGAACCCTGAAGTCACCTGGAGCGGCCGTGGACGCCGTCCGGCCTGGGTTACGGCAGCGCTCGAGTGTGGCAAGTCTCTCGAGGATCTTGCGATCTGAGAACATCACGCTCTGCCTGGTGTTGAGACTTGTGGGGGTTCGGGGACTGAGTTTGGGAAGAGGTGCCCCCAGACTGCCCCCACGCCCTCAGAAACGAAGAAAGCCGCCCATCGGGCGGCTTCTTAATATCCTGATACGAAACAGGAAATTTGGTTGCGGGGGTAGGATTTGAACCTACGACCTTCAGGTTATGAGCCTGACGAGCTACCGGGCTGCTCCACCCCGCGCCGGGTCCTTGGCGTGTCCAAGTTTGGAAGACCAAGGTTTTGGGTATCGTTTGAGAGATACGTGTGTGTGTTTCTTTCTAGGTTTGGCGGTGACCTACTCTCCCACGTCTTGAGACGCAGTACCATTGGCGCAGTAGCACTTAACGGCCGGGTTCGGAATGGAGCCGGGTGTTTTGCTTACGCTATGACCACCAAACCGAGGAAGAAACACATGATTGGTGCGCTACCGCGCCAGCGCGCTACTTGAGCGCGTGAGGCGATAACGAACCATCCAAGTCTAGTACACGTTTGGTGATGCTTTTTTGGTCCTAGTACGAAGCCTGGCTTCTACTGGATCAAATCAAGCCTATTGGACAATTAGTACCGGTCAACTGAACGCATTGCTGCGCTTACATCTCCGGCCTATCGACGAGGTGGTCTACCTCGGTCCTCAGGGATACCTTGTTTTGAGGGGGGCTTCCCGCTTAGATGCCTTCAGCGGTTATCCTTTCCGATCATAGCTACCCAGCACTGCCATTGGCATGACAACTGGTCCACCAGTGGATCGTTCACCCCGGTCCTCTCGTACTAGGGGCAACTCCTCTCAAGTATCCTACACCCACGGCAGATAGGGACCGAACTGTCTCACGACGTTCTAAACCCAGCTCACGTACCTCTTTAAACGGCGAACAGCCGTACCCTTGGGACCTGCTCCAGCCCCAGGATGAGATGAGCCGACATCGAGGTGCCAAACGGTGCCGTCGATATGGACTCTTGGGCACCATCAGCCTGTTATCCCCGGCGTACCTTTTATCCGTTGAGCGATGGCCCTTCCACTCGGGACCACCGGATCACTATGGCCGTCTTTCGACTCTGCTCGACTTGTCAGTCTCGCAGTCAGGCTGGCTTCTGCCATTGCACTCAACGAGCGATTTCCGACCGCTCTGAGCCAACCTTCGCGCGCCTCCGTTACGCTTTAGGAGGCGACCGCCCCAGTCAAACTACCCGCCACACAGGGTCCCGGATCCGGATAACGGACCGCGGTTAGACATCAAGCAGAACAAGGGTGGTATCTCAAGGGAGGCTCCACAGAGACTGGCGTCCCTGCTTCGAAGCCTACCACCTATCCTGCACATGTTGTGCCTGATGCCAGTGTGAAGCTGTAGTAAAG